>NZ_CP144374.1:1632500-1818996 GCF_040451425.1 Thermodesulfovibrio sp. 3462-1 | reverse complement strand
TTTTCAACAACTTTTTAACATTTGTTAAAAACTTTACTGTTAAAAGCCTGTTAAATTAAAAACTTTTTAAATTCAAAGAGTTTTATCCTTAGTGCCAATTTTGAACCTTTTCATTATATCCTATAATTAACAAACTGAGCAATAAATTGTTAAAAACTCTAAATTTATTAACATAACTTTTATAGTTAAAATCATTTTAATCATTAATTGTTAAATTTGTTAAAAAACCATCCTAAATTTTAAACATTCAAAACTTTTACAAAAGAAGCAAAAAAACAATTTTAAACATAATAAACATCTCTATAACTACTTCAAAAAAACTAAAATAAAAAATTTAAGAAACTGAAGCAAACTTTTTAAGATATGTCTCAATAAAAATATCTATATTTCCATCTAAAACTTCTTCAACATTATAAACTTCTATATTTGTCCTGTGGTCCTTTATTAACCTGTAAGGATGAAGCACATAAGACCTTATTTGATTTCCCCAGGCTATTTCTTTTTTATCACCTACAATAGATTTAATCTTGTCTTCCTGCTGTTTCTGCAATAAAGCATAAAGTTTAGATCTCAAAATTTTCATTGCAATTTCTCTATTTTTATGTTGAGACCTTTCAGTCTGACATGTAACAACAATTCCAGTTGGAATATGAACAATTCTTACTGCAGAAGAAACTTTATTTACATGTTGTCCACCTGCTCCAGAAGCTCTAAAAGTATCAATTCTTATATCATCATCTTTTATTTCAACCTGAATATCATCTTCAATTTCAGGTAAAACAGACACAGCTGCAAAAGAAGTATGTCTTCTTTTATTAGCATCAAAGGGTGAAATCCTTACAAGTCTATGAACTCCTGATTCTGATTTTAAATATCCATAAGCATACTGTCCTTCAACAGTAAAAGTAACATCTTTAATTCCAGCTTCTTCACCTGCTTGTAAATCAATAATTTCTACTTTAAAACCTTTCTTTTCAGCCCACCTTAAATACATACGAAAAAGAATTTCAGCCCAATCCTGACTTTCTGTTCCACCAGCTCCAGGATGAATTGAAACTATAGCATTATTTTTGTCATGCTCTCCATTAAGTAAAAGCTGAATTTCAAGATTATCAATCTGGGATTTTATATTCTCTATCTCGCTTTCTAAATCTTTTAAGAGAAGATATCCTTCTTCTTCAGATTCAGCAATACTAAAAGCTTCTTCAAGATACAAAAATCGGTCAGTAATATTTTCAATGGGTTCAATTACTTCTGAAAGTCTATTTTTTTCTTTCTGAATTTTCTTTATTTTTTCTATATTCTGCCAAGTTTCTTCTTTCTGAAGCTCTTTATTCAGATCCTCAAGTCTTTTTTTAAGCTTATCTATCTCAAAGACAACCTCTTAAGGAAAAAATTCTCTCTTTAGTTTCTTTTAAAAGAACCTTTAAATCTTCATATGTAACCATCTTTTACCCCCAAATCTTACATTTCCTATAACAAAAATTAAAGAAAATACAATACAGAAATAGGCAAATATATCTCCATATTTTGTATAAAAACTTAATTTTTCATCTCCTTGAATATCTTCAACTAAATAAGTTCTTTCAAATAAAGCTGTCTTATTTATAATTCTTCCTTTACTGTCTATAAAACCTGAAATCCCAGAATTAGCTGCTCTTATTAAAGGCTTTCTATTCTCAATTGCCCTAAATACTGCCATAGAAAAATGCTGATACGGCCCTCCAGTGTTTCCAAACCATCCATCATTTGTAATATTTACAATAAATTGTCCACCTTTTTGATAAAATTTTCTTACCTGTCCAGGGAAAATACTTTCATAACAGATTAAAGTTGCAAATCTTCCAAACGGTGTAATTGCTACAGTATAGCTGTCTCCAGGCTTATAATCTCCTATTCCAACTGTTAATTTGTTAATGAAAAATAAAATTTTTCTTAAAGGAACATATTCTCCAAAGGGTACTAAATGTATTTTATCATAATAATAAGCAATTGTTCCATTTGGATCAATTAAAACAGCACTGTTTGTGTAATTATCCTTCTGTCTTTCCATTATGCTTCCAAAGAGCAAATATATATTTTGCTGTTTAACAAAGTTTATTAAATCTGAAGTAAAGTATTTATTTTTTTCAAACACAAAAGGAACCGCTGTTTCGGGCCATACAACAAGCTGTGGATTATATGCTTTAGCTTTTATTGTAAGGTCTTTATAGATATTTAAAATCCCATTTACTTTATTAAAATCCCATTTTTCATTTTGAGGTATACTTCCCTGAATTATAGCTGCTTTAAATTGTCTACCACTAACTGGTTCATAAAGTTTTTTTATTCCGTAACCTATACAAAAAACAAAAATTATTAAAACCATAATTATGTTTATAATGCTTGGAATGTATGATAAAAGAGGATATTGAGCTTTTTTTTCTTTAAAGCTCCATAAATCAAAAATAAAACAGTTAAAAAGTACAACAAGATATGAAATTCCGTAAATTCCTGTAATATCAGCAATTTGCGAGATTATTAAAAATTTATACTGGCTATAACCTATCACTGCCCAGGGAAATCCTGTAAAAAGATAACTCCTTAAAACTTCAAGACTAACCCATATAAAGGGAGCATAAAATGATGTTGGTAAATTATTTTTTAACAAAGTTTTATATATCAGAGAAAAAAAAGCAGGATACAGCGCAAGATATAAACTGAGTAATCCAACAATAAAATAACTTAAAAGCAAAGGAACAGAGCCGTAATAGTAAAGAGAATGATATATCCAGTAAATATTTCCTAAAAAATAAAAAAATCCGAAAATCAAACCTCCTTTAAACACAGTTTTATAATCTTGAGCTCTGTTTAAAAAGAAAAAAAATGGTAAAAAAGAAAACCATGCAAGAAAAAATAGATTAAAAGGAGCAAAGCTTAATACCAGTGCAAAAGCTGATAAAGCTGATAAAAAATATTTTTTAATTGTTTTAATTAAATCAAGTTTTAACTCTTTTATAAAATCTGGCCACAACATTAGATATTTATGTTATCATAAAAATTGAATTTATGGTTACAATTATTATACCAGCAAGATTTGCTTCTACAAGATTTCCTGGAAAAGTTCTTGCTCCTTTAAAAAATAAACCAATTATTCAGCATGTATATGAAAAAGCAAAAGCCTCTCAGCTGGTTGATGAAGTGTTTGTAGCAACAGATGACGAAAGAATATTTCAATGTGTTACTGCCTTTGGTGGAAAAGCTATAATGACATCAAAAAAGCATCTATCAGGAACTGACAGAATTGCTGAGGCAGTTGATATTTTAATAGAGGATGGATATAATTTAACCAATAAATCAATTATAATTAATCTTCAAGGAGATGAACCCTTGATAAAGCCTCAAATGATTGACCAGCTTGTAAATATTATGAAAGAAGTTTCTTATTCAAATAAATTTATTGGAACTCTGGCAAAAAAAATTTATGATGAAAGGGAGTTTCAAAATCCAAACATTGTAAAGGTTGTTTTTGATGAAGCAGGCTATGCTCTTTATTTTTCTCGCTGTCCAATACCATTTGACAGAGAAAAATATTTAAAAAGAGTTTCAACCAATGATTTTATGTATAAACACATAGGAATTTACGGATATACAGTTGAAATCCTTAAAAATTTTATAAAACTTCCACAGTCAAGACTGGAAAAAATAGAGGCTTTAGAACAATTGCGAGCACTTGAAAATGGAATAAAAATAAAAGTAGGGGTAACAGAATATGATTCATTTGGAATAGATACTCCTGAAGATCTGGAGGTAGCTGAGCAATGCCTAAATACATATTTATAACCGGTGGAGTAGTATCAGCCTTAGGGAAAGGAATAGCAGCAGCTTCAATTGGTGCACTCCTTGAGGCAAAAGGTTTTAAAGTTACAATTCAGAAACTTGATCCATATATAAATGTTGATCCAGGCACTTTGAGCCCTTTTGAGCATGGAGAAGTTTATGTGACTGATGATGGATGTGAGACTGATCTTGACCTTGGACACTATGAGAGATTTACTAATTTAACAACCACACATGTTAACAATTATACCTCTGGAAAAATTTACTACAATGTTATATCAAAAGAAAGAAGAGGTGATTATCTTGGCCATACTGTTCAGGTTGTCCCCCATGTTACAGATGAGATAAAACAGGCAATTAAATCAGCAGCTGGAGAACTGTTTGATATAGTTATTGTAGAAGTAGGTGGAACCGTCGGAGATATAGAAGGACTTCCTTTTCTTGAAGCTATAAGGCAGTTTAGATATGATGTTGGTAGAGAAAATGTCTTATATATTCATCTTACATTAGTTCCATATGTAAAAAGTGCTGGAGAACTCAAAACAAAGCCAACTCAGCACAGTGTTAACAGTTTAAGAGCAATAGGAATTCAGCCAGATATTCTTCTTTGCAGAGCAGATCGCCCATTACCACATGCACTTAAGAAAAAAATAGCTCTTCACTGCAATCTTGATTTTGACTCTGTTATCTCTGCTCATGATGTTGAGACTGTCTATGAAGTTCCTTTGAATTTTAAACAGGAAGGACTTGACTTGCTAATTGAAAAAAAACTTGGTTTACCTCATAGATTGAGCGATTTAACCGAATGGGAGAATGTGGTTCAAAGAATTAAGAATCCTAAAACAGAGGTCAATATAGCTGTTGTTGGTAAGTATGTTGGATTAAAAGACTCTTATAAAAGTCTAAATGAAGCATTGATTCATGGTGGAATAGCCAATGAAGCAAGGGTTAACATTTTATGGGTAAACTCAGAAGATATAGAAAAAGATGGAGCAAAAATACATCTTTCAGAAGCTCACGGTATTCTGATTCCAGGAGGATTTGGTACCCGCGGTATTGAAGGTAAAATTGAAGCTATAAGATATGCAAGGGAGAACAAAATTCCTTTTTTTGGAATATGTCTTGGGATGCAGACTGCTGTAATAGAGTTGAGTAGAAATCTTGCACGACTCAATAGAGCTAATTCTACAGAATTTGACCCTGATACAGAACATCCTGTTATTTATTTAATGGAAAGATGGTTTAATCCAAGAACTGGAAGGTATGAGGTTAGAACAATTGATTCGCAAAAAGGTGGAACAATGAGACTCGGAGCATATCCATGTGTCTTAAAAGAAGGAACAAAAGCCTATGAAGCTTATAAAACGAGAGAAATCTCAGAAAGACACAGACATAGATACGAGTTTAATAATAAATATATACCCATACTTGAAGAAAAAGGTGTTGTTTTTAGTGGCACATCTCCTGATGGTCAGCTTGTAGAAATAATTGAATTTAAAGAACATCCATGGTTTCTGGGGTGTCAATTTCATCCGGAGTTTAAATCAAAACCTTTCCGACCTCATCCTTTATTTAGAGAATTTATAAAGGCATCTTTAAAGGGAAAACATTCTCTTTTCAGTTCTTTTGAATAAAAAAAGGGCGGATTTAACCGCCCTTGGACAATTTTTAATATTAAATTCTACTCTATAACCTGTTTTTGCCCATATTTGTCAAATACTGCTTTTTCTTTAACAGTGATTGCGATTTTATAAAGCACTGTTATTACAAGTGCTCCTACTGACCATACACCAGCAGCCACAAGAAACTCATTCAGAGCTATCCATGCTTCTGTGACTCTGTCAAAAGGATTTGGAATGAAACCACTAACCACAAAGGCAAATCCTTTGTCCATCCATATAGAGAAAAATACACATGCAGCAGCAATTACTTTGGTTACATTCCACTTTCTTAAAGGTGGGAATATGAATATAATTAATCCAATAAAGGCAAGCAGTGTGGATACAGCCATCCATGGAACAAGTCTGTTATGTCCTTCAAGTCCCTGATAAAGATATATTAATGGTTTCATGTGATCTGGAATCTGGCTATAGAAAGCAGTGAAGAATTCAAGCCCTATAAAAAATAAATGAATGATTAAAGCATAGGTAGCTATTTCTGCAAGTTTATTAATTGCCTGCTGACCAGGGTCAAATTTTGAAACCTTTCTGATTATCATGCTGAGAATTATAAGAAGACTTGGACCTGCTGCAAAGGCTGTTGCAAGAAAGTGAGCTGCCTGAAGAGCTGTCATCCAGTGAGGTCTTCCAGGTAAGCCTGCATAAAGGAAAGCTGTTACTGTATGAATTGAGGGTGCCCAGAGTATTGCCCAGTATATAAATGGTTTAATCCATTTTGGTGGTGGAGCACTTTTTTTCTCAGCATGTAGCACTGTCCATCCACAAAGAAGGTTAAGAGATAAATAGGTTATAAGGACCACCATATCCCAGAAGATTATTGAATGGGGTGTAGGATGAAGAAGAACATTCCATACACGGGAAGGCTGTCCCATAATAACAAAAACTGAAAGCATTGCTATAAGAACACATCCTACAGCAAGAAACTCTCCAATTACAGCTATTCTTCCAAATACCTTATAGTTGTGAAAGTAATATGGTAGCACTACCAAAACAGCAGAAGCAGCAACACCTACAAAGAAAGTTAACTGACCAACATGAAAGCCCCATGTTACATCTCTACTTAATCCTGTTGTAAAAGCTGCACCAATGTGGTGTTCTCTCATCCAGCATATAAAACCAATGAGTATCATTGTTATTAAAAAAGATACCCAGATCCAGTATCTTGGTCTGCCTTTTAACGCTAAATCAAGCATCTTTTACCTCCCATTAAATTATGTAGAAAACCATAGGCTGTGTGCCGAGTTCAACTTTTCGGCGAATAACTATGTTTTCAGCTATAACTTTTCTTATCTCAGATTTAGGATCATAGAGATCACCAAAGAGGATTTTACCTTCAGAAGCCTCAACACAGTATGGAAGGAGTCCTTTGTCAATTCTTTCATTACAGAATGTGCATTTTTCTACAACTCCAAGGGTTCTTGTTGGATACTCAGGATTTAATTCTTTAATATAGTCTCTTGGTGGAAGGAAGTTGTAGTTTCTCGCACCATAAGGACATCCTGCCATACAGAATTTACATCCTATGCAACGATGCATATCCTGCATTGTGATTCCATCAGGTCTTTTAAATGTTGCTTTAACAGGACATACTCTGACACAAGGAGCATTGTCACAGTGATTGCAGAGCAGTAAAAATTTTCTTTCTTTTACTTCTTTTGATATGTATTGCTCAGCAGTGCCTGCGAAAGTGTGTTCATAGTCATCTGTCCATATCCATTTTACTTCATGAAGAGGATTGGCAATTTCAGGAACATTATGAGCTTTATGACATGCTCTTATAACCTTTTCAAAGTCTTCCTGTGTTTTAAACTTCCTTGTATCAATTACCATTGCCCATCTTTTTCCTTGTAGCGCCTTGATATCTTTTAACACCTTTTGTCCTGGCTCTTTTTCCAGTGCATTAATTGTAAAGGCACTACCTAAACCAAGCAATGATGAAAAAGCAGCTATTTTCAAAAAGTCTCTTCTTGTAATCATTTTAACCCTCCCACCTTAGGCTCAATATGACAATCCCAGCAATAGGGTTTCACATTCACATAATTGTGACATTCATCACAGAATTTCTCTTTGTTGGAATGGCACTTCATACAGGTATTTTGAAGACTTATATTGTATTGCTTTCCATCTGAAGCAATATAAATCCTTTTGCCTTGTCTTGTAGCATAATCTTTCCATGAATAAAGAATTTTTATATGCATCTCTCTCATGTATTGTTTTGGTTCAATACATTGTTTCTTTTCCATTTTCTGTATTTCAGGAGTATCAATGCTTGGTTTAGGCTCTACATAAGTCTTTCCAACACTCATTGTGAAAGGAAGAGTCACAATCACTACAAAAACTATTAATCCAAGAATTATTTTCCATCCATCATACATTTTATTGTTCCTCCTTTCCTGGTAGTGGCTCCATCCTTAAATTCATTGTTCTTTCCTTTTCACCCTTCATTATCATTGCATTTGCTACAAGCTCTGTAACTCCAGTTACTCTTACACCAGGAACCCAGTAATCCATAAGAGGTGGTAAAGTTGCTCTATCAATTGCACATATACATGCAAGCATGTTTACCCCAAATTTCTCATGAACATATCTTACAGCATTTGCTCTTGGGAATCCTCCTCTCATTCTTAATTCCATAATTTCACCTGCATTTAATCCAGCACCACCGCCGCAGCAGAATGTTTGCTCACGTATTGTTTCATCAGGCATCTCATAAAAGTGATTACATACATTTTTAATGATATATCTTGGCTCTTCAAGTATTCCCATAGCACGAGATGGGTTACAGGAGTCATGGAATGTAACTATAAGATTGTCGTTTCTTGATTTGTCAAATTTAAGAACTCCATGCCTGATAAGGTCTGCAGTGAACTCACTTATATGAACAATTTTATTTGATTTAGCATTTTCAAACTTTGTTCCTGTAATTGGTGAAACAGGCTCTTCAAGAAAATCAACAGGTCCATACCATGTATTATGATATTGATGCCAGACTCTCCACATGTGTCCACACTCACCACCAATTATCCATTTAACTTTAAGCCTCTTTGCCTCTTCATAAATTTTTGTATGAAGTCTTTTAGCCATTTCATGGGATGTAAAGAATCCAAAGTTTCCACCCTCTGATGCAAAGGTGCTCCATGTATAGTCAAGTCCTATTTCATGGAAAAGCATCATGTAACCCATGCAGGTATATATTCCAGGGTCTGCAAATAGGTCTCCTGAGGGTGTTACAAAAAGAATTTCTGCTCCTTTTTTGTTTATTGGTGGGTCAATTTTGATTCCTGTGATTTCTTCTATATCATTACACATGAACTCAAGAGTTGATTTCATTGTATGAGGCTCAAGTCCAAGATGGTTTCCAGTTCTGTAACAGTTTGCAACAGGACCTGATATCCAATCAATATTCAGTCCAAGAAGATTGAGAAGCTCTCTCGCAATTATTGTTATTTCTGCTGTATCAATTCCATAAGGACAGAAGAGGGAGCAACGTCTACACTCTGTGCATTGATAGAAATAATACCAGAGTTCTTTTAAAACATCAAGATCAAGGTCTCTTGCTCCTGCATTCCTTCCAAAGAGTTTTCCACCAGTGGTAAAGTATTTTCTGTAAACTGACCTTAGAAGTTCTGCTCTCAGAACCGGCATGTTTTTCGGATCTCCAGAACCTATAAAGAAATGACACTTATCAGCACAGGCTCCACATCTTACACATATGTCCATGAATACATGGAATGTTCTGAATCTTTCAAGCCTTTGTTTGATTCCTTCAATTACTATTTTTTTCCAGTCTTCTGGAAGTTTCCAATCTGGATCAGTTGGATGAAAATCTCTTGCATTTGGAAAATCAACATATTCAAGGTTTTTTCCTTTTGCACCGTAACAGTAAAAACCAGGCTTAAATTCTACAGGTAAAGTATCCATCCACCATCTGGATGGCATCTTTTTTAAATTAACTGTTGAGATTAATTCTTCTGGTTTTGGTAATCCCATAGTCTCACTCCTTTTCTACTGGTATTCCAGCTTTTTTCATTTTTTCTCTAAATTCATCTTCATATTCTTCATAATGACGATGCTTAACTGGATAATCCCATGGATTCACATGCCTCTTCATTCTGTTGTTATTAGCAAGATTTCTTGTAGGGCTTAAAAATACACCACCCATGTGCATGAGTTTGCTGAATGGGAAGTAAGCAAAAAGAACACTTACAAGGAAAAGATGAATGTAAAAGAGACTTCCTATTCCCTCAGGCACGGTGGGCTTAAGATAAGCTAAGCCTAAGGCAAGTTCTTTTATGCTTGTTATGTCAACTCGAGCAAAATATCTCATCAGAATACCAGTTGTAACTATTCCAATTATAAGGAAAAGTGGAAAGTAATCAGAAGGCAAAGAAATATATTTTACATGAGGATTAAATATTCTTCTTCCTAAAAGATAAAGAAGAGCAGCAGCTATTATGATATCTGTCATATAAAGCATAGGAAGACCAATCTGCCAGAAAGAGTCAACAGAGTCAATTATAGAGACACACCAGGGAGTTTGAGCTACAAAGAATCTCAGATGCCTGATAAGTATAATCAGAAATGAATAATGAAAAGCTATTGCTCCAAGCCACAGCCATTTGTTTGAACCAATATAGAGCTTTCCATTGAGTATTTCAGCTTTTGTGTTTCTGAAAAGGGATCTGAAAAAAGCAATTTCAAAAAACATTCTTAATGCCACACCCCAGCCAGTTGCAGGATTGTCAATCTTGCTGTACTTAATCCATGGAAGAGAAAATTGCTGTCCTGCAGTTGTTGGGATTCTGAAAGGAACAGGTGATTTTCCCCATTTGACCACCCTATAGATAAATCCAATGATGAAAATTAAGACTGCAGCATAGGGAAAAACGATTGCGAATAAACTGTCCAGCCCTAAAATATCAGTGCCAATATAGGCGAAAATTATTAATCCTAAAACTGCTATAAAAGCTAATCCTATACCCATTTCACCCTACCTCTCTTTATAATTTTTTTGTTTTTTCTACAGTTTCATTTTCAATTTCTGAAACAATATTGTATTTCTTAAGAATCCACCAGGTTCTGTCAATCAGCTCCTTTGCTTTTAAGTCATAGATTTTTTCACGATACTTCATAAAAATATCAAAGGCAACGAGAGCAAGAGAATCAATTTGTGAAAGAAATTCTAAGAGTTTGTCAGGTGCAATTTCTTTACTGAGTTCCTCATATACTGCCTTTTTGATAAAAAAGATAAATCCCACTGCCTGAGAAGGGCTAAAATCCTGTACAGCTCTTATTTTGATAATCTCTTCCAGGGGAAGGATAAAACTATCAAGAGATTCATCGTTGATTAATCTATCAATAATATCCTGAATTCCTTGATAAATGGTATAACCAACAGGATTGGTAAACTGTTTTTTCTTTTCTTTGAAAAAAGCCTGCGTATTTTCTGGATAAGTTGAGATAGTTAAATTAAAGGATTTTTCAATTATGCTCTCCTTTTTCTTTGAAAGGAGGTCATTAATGGTCATTTTTTTCTCCTGTAAATTTTTAATCTTTTAGGTTAATATCTCCCCCTTTCAAAAAACAAAAGGGACAGTTGCCTGTCCCTTTGTATTAGAAATTATACGCATCCTGTTGGTTTTGGAAGACCAGCATATCTACAGGCTTGTTTTGCTGGCCCATCTGGGAAGAGACTATAAAGATACTTTGTGTTTCCTTTCTCAGGTCCAAACATCTTAGCCATTTCTTTAACAAGAATCTTGATCATCGGTGCAATCTGATATTTCTGATAATAATCTCTTAAGAAGTTAACAACTTCCCAGTGGTGCTCAGTAAGTGTAATTCCATCCTGTTGAGCCATATACTCTGCAAGCTCTGGTGACCAGTCATCAAGATTCTGAATGTAACCGTCCTCATCAATCTCAATTTGCTTTCCCTTAAATTCAATGTAAGGCATTTTCTAACCTCCTTTTAGTTTTTTTGCAAATATTCTAACTTCTTTAGAAAAAGAATTTCAAGTCATATTTGCATTTAATAAGGTAAAACAACTTTAAAGTATAATGAGTTTTGAAGTCAAATAAATTTAGTTTATAATTTTATAAAAATTTTTCAGCTTTAAAGATTTTAAGTTTAATTATATTGCCCCTGGTATAAACCGATAACATTAGTTCTTTAATATCTTCTGGAACAGGGACAGGACTTTTAATTTTGTTAATTAAAATTGCCGTAAGAGCTCTGACTTCATCTTTTTCATGATGTAGAAGATTTTGCAATTCATTATCATTTATTAGAATGTATTTATTTAAATCAACTTTTTTTGAAAGCTTAATCATACTTCTTAAGACGCTTTCAAGAAAGCTTTCTTCTTGTCTTTGTGACCAGAGGATTGGAATTATATCATCAAAGAGCGAAGGCTCAGCATAGATTATCTCTCCAATTAATTCAGCTGCTCTCCATCCTGTGCCTCCTGATTCATCTGTCATTGACCACAAAAGTTTTCTTATAGTATTTCTTAATGTCTCTATATCCTGAGCTTCAATATATGCCTTTGCTACATGTCCCATCGCTTCAACTGCTTTCCATGATAGGATATTTTCTTTATCATATGATAATGAAAATATCCAGCGGAATATGTTTTTATCCTGTAAAGATGCTTTTTCAATTGTTTCAAAATCATCTTTTTCCAGAAGAGAAATAAAGTCTTTTCTGTTCATTTTAATTTTTTCTTGCATTCTTGTTCTTACTTCCTTTGTTATTGCTTTGATGAAAAAAAGTTTTCCGCTGAAAAGAAAGCTTTTAATATACACATACTGATGAGTTCTCAGATCATAATCTCTTTGTCTTATTTCATAGTTTACACCTAATTCAATGTTATCTATGCCCTGGGGTGAGGCAATAAACATAGCATTTACTAACGCTTCTCCCTGATTATGTCCTGTTGGTTCACATACATATATGGCACCACATTCGCATTCACCATAAATTATTTCACCAAATTCAGTCATCCTTTCCTCTGGAGGCAAGATCATTCGTCCACAAAAAAGACAGGTAGGCAAATCTCTTTTATACATTTTTCATCTCCTTATAAGATTTTGCTTTTTTTAAAATACCTTCAATCCAATGAGGACATCCAAGAGCATGAATATGAACATATGTTCCAAGCGTATTTTTATAACAGGCACCATCCATTCCATCAATTATGCCTTGTCCTCTTTTCATTTTAAAACACATTTTCGGTATCTCCTCGTAATCTATAACTTTTGAGTAGTGAAATTCGTGTCCTTTTATTTCTGTTTCAGGATTAAAAAATGGATTGCCCTTTTCTGCTATTGCAACTGTATATCCGTGTGCTTGAGGTTTTTTAAACATTTTAAGTGTTAAAGGAAAAACTCCTGTCATTGGAAAACTTCCTTCTTCAGTAATTAGAATTTTACAGAGATACATTAATCCACCGCATTCAGCATATATTGGAAGCCCCATTTCTGATTTTTCCTTGATGTCATGCATAAGAGAAGAATTTTTAATAAGATATTTAACATTGGTCTCTGGAAAGCCTCCACCAATATAAAGAGCATCAATATCCGGTAAGGCTCTATCTTCTAAGGAGTTAATTAAAACAATAGAAGCTCCTGTTTTTTTAAGTTCTTCCAGGTTTTCTTCATAATAGAATTGAAAAACTCTATCTCTTATAACGCCGATTTTTAATCCCTTTCCATCAAAAGATTCTGAATCTTCAATAAGATTTAAATACAATGGTTCAACTTCTTTTGCGATTTTGATAATTTTTTCTATATCAATATAGTGAGAAGCTTTTTCTATAAACTGTTTTGCTTCTTTGAGTTGTTCATGTTCATGGTGGGGTAAAAGCCCCATATGTCTTTCCGGCATTTTAATATTTTTGAAACGAGGAATTGAACCAACAATTTCAATATTACAGTATCTTTCTATTGATTGTTTAATAATTTTTTCATGTCTTGCATTGGCAACCTGATTCAATAAAACCGCCTTTATTGGAACTTCTCTGTCAAAATTAACAAAACCCTGAATAATCGCAGCTACTGAACGAGTTATTTTTGTGCAGTCTACAAGTAAAATAACAGGACATTTTAAAAGTTTTGCCAATTCTGCTGAAGAAACTGTGCCTTCAGTATCAAGTCCATCATAAAGTCCTCTATTTCCTTCTATGACAGAGATATCTCCTTTTGCTCTTTCAATAAAAGATTTAATCACTCTTTCAGGAGGAATCATGAATGTATCAAGGTTGTAACATGGATTTTTTGAAAAAAGACTTAACCAGCCACTGTCTATATAGTCAGGACCTTTTTTAAAGGCAATGACATTTAATCCTTTATTAACAAGAAGTGAGATTACTGAAAGAGCTACAGTTGTTTTTCCTGCTCCACCACGAATGCCTGCTATAAGAATTCTTGGATACATTTGACAGAAACCTCTAAGCTAAAGTATCATGAAAATCTATGTATTTTCAAGATATAATTTTTACACTAAACAAATACTGGGCAGAAAAAGGATGTGTGATACTGCAGCCCTATGACATTGAGGTTGGAGCAGGAACTTTTCATAGTGCAACTTTTTTTAAAGTTCTGGGCACAGAGCACTGGCGTACAGGATATGTTCAACCATGTCGAAGACCTACAGATGGAAGATATGGAGAAAATCCAAATAGACTCGGACAGTATTATCAGTATCAGGTTATTTTAAAGCCATCACCTGCGAATTCTCAGGAGATTTACCTTGAAAGCCTGAAAGCTCTTGGTATAGAGCTTAACAGGCATGATATAAGATTTGTAGAAGATGACTGGGAATCTCCAACTCTTGGTGCATGGGGACTTGGATGGGAAGTATGGCTTGATGGAATGGAAATAACTCAGTTTACCTATTTTCAGCAGGTAGGAGGAATTGATTTAAATCCTGTTTCTGTTGAAATAACCTATGGGCTTGAGAGAATTGCCATGTATTTACAGGAAGTAGACAATGTGTTTGATATTAAGTGGAATGAAAAATTTACCTATGGACAGATTCATCGTGACTCTGAAATAGAATTCTCCTATTTTAATTTTGATTATTCTGATCCAGCATTAATAAAAAAACATTTTGATGATTTTGAAAAAGAATCAAGAAGAATGCTTGATTTGGGGCTTCTTTTGCCTGCCTATGAATTCTGTCTTAAGTGTTCTCACATGTTTAATCTTCTTGATGCAAGGGGAGTTTTATCAGTAGCAGAAAGAACGAATTATATAGCAAGGGTAAGGGCTCTTGCAAAGGCTTGTGCAGAATTTTATTTAAAAAAGAGGTCTACAAATGAATCTGCTTTTTGAAATAGGAGTTGAGGAAATTCCAGCAAGATTTATTCCGCAAGCAATCGAGCAATTGGAAGAAAACTCGGGGAAAATTTTTTCTCACTTCAGAATAAATATTGAAGAATTAAAGGTTTATGCAACACCAAGAAGGCTTACAATTAAGGCAAAGGTTTCAGAGGAACAAGCATCAGATGAAAGGCTTATATGGGGTCCTCCTGCTCATCATGCCTTTGATGAACAGGGAAAGCCAAAAGAGGCTGCCTATGCCTTTGCAAAAGCACAAAACATAGATGTTTGTCAATTAGAAATCAAGAAAAAAGGCAAAGGAAACTATGTTTGCGCTAAAGTCACACAAAAAGGAAAAAAAACAGAAGAAGTTTTGCCAGAGCTTTTAAAGGAATTATTCTTTTCCCTTAGTTTCCCAAAGATGATGAAATGGGGAAGTGGAACTATAAAATTTATAAGACCTGTACGATGGCTTATGTGTTTGTATAATGATAAAGTAGTTTCATTTGAGATAGACGGCATAAAAGCAGAAGAAAAGACCTACGGGCACAGATTTCTTACTGAAAATTCAATATCTTTATCAAAAATACAGGATTATGAAAAAGCTCTTAATGAAGCCTTTGTAATCGTTGATCAGAAAGAAAGAAAACAGATAATAATCAGTGAAGCTCAAGAGCTTGCAAACAAAGTAAATGGAAAAGTTCTGCTGGATGAAGAGCTTCTCACAGAAGTAAATTATCTTGTTGAGTTTCCTAACTCAGTTTTATGTGAGTTTCCTGAAGAATATTTAAGTCTTCCCGAGGAGTTGCTCATTACAGTTATGAAAGATCATCAAAGATACTTTGCAGTTACTGATTTTAATGGAAAACTGAAAAATTATTTTATCGTAGTAAGTAATACAATAAAAGAAAATGAAGATAATGTTAGAAAGGGTGCTCAAAAGGTTATAAAAGCAAGATTTGAAGATGCAAAGTTTTATTATGAGGAAGACATTAAAAAGGGATTGGATAGTCTTGTTGAGGCAACAAAGGGCATAGTATATCACGAAAAACTTGGAAGCCTATATGATAAAAGCTTAAGAATTTTAAAAATAGCTGAAAGAATTGCTCAAAAAGTTTTACCCAACAAGATTGACTCCCTCCGAATTGCTGCCAGATACTGTAAAGCTGATCTTGCCAGTGGGGTTGTTGGAGAGTTTCCAGAACTTCAGGGAATAATGGGTGGATATTATGCAAAAGCAGCAGGACTAACACAGGAAGTTGCAATGGCAATTAAAGAGCATTATCTTCCAAAGAGTTTTACAGATGCTCTGCCTTCTACAGAAGAAGGTTGTCTTCTAAGTTTAGCAGACAAACTTGATCATATTGCCTCGTTTTTTTATCTTGGACAGATTCCTTCAGGGACAGAAGATCCCTTTGGTTTGAGAAGGGCAGCAAATGGAATTTTATCCATACTATTAAGAAAAAAATATCCTTTAAGCATTGAAGATTGTGTTGATACAATAGAGAATTTTGTTGATGAAAATATAAAGAAGCAGATTTCAACTTTTATTGCTCAAAGATTGGAAAGCTATTTTGAGAGTTCTAATTATGGAGTAAATTTGATAAAAACAATCACTGATTTTATTCTGCTTCGTCCTGTTTATGAAGTTGAACAAAGGCTTCAGGCAGTAAAATTATTTTATGAAAGACAAGATTTTGATTCTTTTTTTCTTGCAGTAAAGAGAGTTTCAAATATTATTAAAAATTATGAAAAATTTGAACTAAATCCATCTGTTTTAATTACACAAGAGGAAAAAAATCTTTACAATGCAATTATAGAAAAAAAAGACCAGCTAAAGGAATATTTAACAAAAGCTCAATTTCTTGATGCCTTAAATTGTCTTAATATTCTTACCCCATTTATAAACAACTTTTTTGATAGAGTGCTTGTTATGGATAAAGATGAAAATATCAAAAGAAACAGACTTGCGCTCTTGCAGGAGTTGGCTTTGCTGTTGAAATCTATTGCTGACCTTTCAAAGCTTTATTAATTGTTGTATTATATAAATATGAAAAAACACGGCAAGCCTGTTATAAAAATCCTCCATGGAGGCAAAAAATGAGCATAAAAAATTTTTTCTTAGTTATTTTTTGTCTTTTCTTTGTCTTTGCTTGTGCTGAAAGAAAAATATATATGCCTGAAGGCAAAGTAGAAGGAGAAATCCCAAAAAAAGAAGAAAAAATAGAGGCTGGGAAACCAGAACAGCAAGAAGAAATTTCTACTGAAAAGATGTCAGAGCTTGTAAAAAAACTTCAAGATGAAGTTAGGGATATACACTTTGATTTTGATAAGTATGATATAAAACAGGAAGATATTCCAACTTTAAAAAAGGTTGCCTCTATTTTGCAGGAATACCCAGGACTGAAAGTTATAATTGAAGGTCATTGTGATGAAAGAGGAACAGCTGAATACAACTTTGCTCTTGGACAGAAAAGAGCAAATGCAGTGAAACAGTATTTGATAACTCTTGGAGTGCCTTCATCTAAAATGGAAATAATCAGTTATGGTGAAGAAAAACCTCTGTGCAATGAGCACAATGAATCTTGCTGGCAGAAAAACAGAAGAGCACATTTTGTGTTTATTGAGGAGGGAAAATGAAAAAAATTAGAATAGCATTTACAGGCATTATAGCTTCAGTAATTTTGTCTGGATGTGTTACAACAGGTGAGTTTGAACAGATGAAATCTGATATTGCCAGGCTTTATGTGGAAAACAACCAATTAAAACAGGAAATTTCAGAACTTAAAACAAGGGTTGACAAGATGTCTTCGGATTTAAGCTCAGCAGTGGCATTAAAGGAAGGGCAACTGACCCTTCTTGCTCAAACACAGGATTATGTAAAGGAGCTTCAAATTCTAAAAGGAAGATTTGAAGAAAATTCTTTTCAGAATGAAAAAAAATTTAAGGAACTAAGCGATAAAATAGCAGAATTACAAGCTAAATTAACTCAGCCAGCTCAACCTTCAGAAAAACAGCAACCAGCAAAAGCTCCTGAGGAACAATTAAAAGATCCCAAGGCAATTTATGATTCAGCTCATATTGATATGAAAAATAAGAAGTTTGCCTCTGCAAGAGAAAAATTTCAGGAAATAATAAAAAATTATCCAGATTTTGAACTTCTTCCAAATTCTTACTTCTGGATTGGCGAAACATATTATAATGAAAAAAAATATGAAGATGCCATTCTTGCATATGAAGAATTCTTAAAAAGATATCCAAAGCATGAGAAAGCTCCTGGTGCACTTCTTAAAGAAGGAATGGCTTTTGTTGAGTTGAAAGATAAAAAAACAGCAAAGGTGGTTTTTGAAAGAGTTATTGAAAGATATCCTCAATCCAAGGAAGCAGAGATTGCTCAGCAAAAAATAGCTGAGATACTTAAAAGCTGGAATTCTGATAAAAAGCCTACCAAAAAAGTAAAAAGCAAAACAAAAAGATGAAAGATAATTTTAACAGAAACATTGATTATTTAAGAGTTTCAGTAACTGATAGATGTAATCTCCGCTGCATTTACTGCATGCCTCAGGAAGGTATTAAATTTGTTCCTCATGATGAAATATTGCGTTATGAGGAAATCCTTAAAATAATAAGGATTGCTACGACAATAGGAATCTCTAAAATAAGGATAACAGGTGGAGAACCTCTTGTGAGAAAGGACATTGTAAGTTTTATTGAAAGACTCTCTAAGATACAGGACATAAAAGACATGGCAATGACAACAAATGGCACACTTTTAAAAAAATATGCAAAGGACCTATACGAGGCAGGGCTTAAAAGAGTTAATGTTAGTCTTGACTCTTTAGATGAGAATAAATTTAAAACAATAACAAGATCAGGCTCATTGAAAGATGTTCTTGAAGGGATTGAACAGGCTTATAAAGCCGGACTATATCCTATAAAGATAAATGTAGTGGTAATGAAAGGAATTAATGATGATGAAATAGAAAAATTTGCCCGCTGGAGCATGGAAGTTCCCTATCAAATAAGGTTTATAGAGTTTATGCCAATTGGGCAAAACAACTGGGGAAAAGAGTTATTTATCTCTGGAGAAGAGGTAAAACAAAAAATAGAAAATACAGTAGGCAGTCTTATACCTGTTGAGATAAAAAAATCAGGACCAGCTGAGTATTTTATTCTTGAAGGTGCAAAAGGATTGCTGGGTTTTATAAGTCCTCTTTCAGCCCATATATGCACAAGATGTAACAGGCTCAGGCTTACTGCAGAAGGGAAATTAAGACCATGTCTTTTCTCAGACAGAGAAATTGATTTAAAAAGAATTTTAAGAAGCGGTGCATCAGAGGATGAAATAAGACAAATTCTTATAAAAGCAATTCAGCTTAAGCCTCAGAGCCTCTCTGACAATAGACCTTTAAGAGCGATGTCAACAATAGGGGGCTGAGTTTTTTTGAAAATTCCTGTATCAGTGGCAATCATAACGAAAAACGAAGAAAAAAACATTAGAGATGCTCTGGAATCTGTTAAAGATTTTGAGGAGATTGTTGTTATTGACTCCTTCAGTGAAGATACAACAGTGCAGATATGCAGTGAATATACAGGGAAGATTTTTCAGTGCCAATGGCAGGGTTTTGCCAGACAGAAACAGCTTGCTATAGATAAAACAACTCTTCCATGGGTTCTGGTTTTAGATGCTGACGAAAGAGTTACAGAGGCTTTAAAAAAGGAGATAAGGGATAAAATTAATGAAGATAAAGATGGATATTTTATACCAAGAAAGAATTTTTTTCTTGGTAAATGGATCAAACACAGTGGCTGGTGGCCAGACTATACGCTTAGACTTTTTAAAAAAAGCAAAGGAAAAATGCAGAAAAGACAGGTCCATGAAAAAATCCTGGTTGAAGGTAAAGTGGGACATTTAAAAGAGCCTCTGCTTCATTACACTTATCACAGCATTGATGATTTCATAAGAAAAATGAAGAGCTATGCCTGCCTGGCAGCAGAGGAGATTGTTAAAAACAATCCTTCTCAATATAAAATAATTTTTAGGATGATCTTTTCTCCTCTTTTTACTTTTTTTAAAATGTATATTTTACGAGCAGGATTTCTGGATGGTCTGAGAGGATTTATTCTGGCAGTTCTTTACAGTTTTTACTCCTTCTTAAAATATGCCGAAGCATGGGAAAAATATGGAAATAGAAAAACAATTCAAAATTAAGTTTAAAAAACAATGGATAGATGACCTTGCAGTTTTCTGGAGACTTATTAAGGAACATCGTCTAAGACTCCTTCTGGCTCTTGTTTGCGGGTTTGCAATATCAGGAATAAATGGAGCCATTGCATGGAGTGTTAAGCCTGCAATGGATCAGATTTTTGTTAAAAAATCTTCGGAGTATCTTTATCTGATTACTTTTGGAGTTGTGATTCTTTTTACTCTAAGAGGTGTTTTTACATTTTTAAATAACTATCTAATGAACTCAATTGGTGCGAAAATAGTGAAAAATATAAGGGACATGATTTATGAAAAGCTTCTTAAACTGCCTTTTTCATTTTTTTGCAGGGATTCTTCAGGCAATGTCATCTCCAGGGTTTTAAATGATGTAGACCTCCTTAAAAGCACAGTTTCAAATACAATTAAAGACTTCATTGTTGAGGGATTGACTGTTGTTGTTTTAGCAGGTGTTGCTTTTTATCGTAGATGGGACCTTGCGATTCTTTCCTTTGTAGTTATTCCTTTTATGATTTATGTTATGACAGAACTTGGTAAAAACATGAAAAACATAGGCATGAAAACTCGATTAAGAATTGCAAAAGTGACCACTCTTCTTCATGAAACACTTCATGGTATAAAGATTATTAAGGCTTTTACAATGGAAAAAGACATGATTGAGCGTTATAAAAAAGCTCTTGGAGAGCATTATCGCAATATAATGCGCGAAGTAAGAACAGAAGAGTTTACCAATCTTCTTACAGAGGTGATTGCTGGAGTTGGTGTAGCAATGATACTTTTTTATGGTGGATGGCTTGTTGTTCACGACAAAATTTCTTCTGGAGACTTTTTTTCTTTTGCCACAGCTGTTATTCTCATGTATACTCCTCTTAAAAGGCTGAGCAGAGTAAATGCCTCTTTTCAGAGGGGAAGAAATGTTATTGAAAGATTGAGAGAAATAATATTTGTTGAACATGAGCCTGAAAAGGGAGTTGAAAAAGAGTTGAAAGGTCATATTGTGTTCAAAAATGTTTCTTTTAAATATCCACTTGCAAAGGATTATGCTTTAAAAAATGTTTCCTTTGAAATAAAACCTGGCGAAACTGTGGCAATTGTTGGTCCTTCAGGTGCAGGTAAAAGCACAATAGCAGATTTGCTTGCAGGATTCTGGTATCCCACAGAAGGAGACATATTGATTGATGGAGTAAGCATTCAGGAGCTTTCTCTTTACAGTTTGCGGTCTCAGATTGCTCTTGTAACTCAGGATATTGTTTTATTTAATGATTCAGTAATAAACAATATTAAATTTGGCAATATTTCATCCAGTTTTGAAGAAGCTCTGGCTGCTGCAAAACTTGCAGATGCCCATGATTTTATTATGAAATTGCCTCAGGGTTATGACTCCTTGATAGGAGAAAAGGGAATTTTGCTTTCAGGAGGACAAAAACAAAGAATAACAATAGCAAGAGCGATTCTTAGAGAACCGAAAATTTTAATTTTTGATGAGGCAACTGCGTCTCTTGATACAGAGTCAGAAGAGAAAATTCAGAGAGCACTTGAACAAATGAGAAAAGGAAGAACAACCATAGTAATTGCTCACAGGCTTTCTACAATCAAAAGAGCTGATAAAATCATTGTCATGGATAAAGGACAGATTATTGAACAAGGAACTCATGAAGAGTTACTCTCACTGGGAGGGCTTTACAGTGAACTGTGGCATCTACAGTTTAGTCCAGGCTCTTCTTAAATCTTCTGTGAAACCAGTAATACTGTTCAGGATATTTTCTTATCAGGCTTTCAAGAATGAAGTTGTAATTTTCAATCAGTCTTACAACATATTCATCGGAGGATAAAAAACTCTTGTTCTGAGATGGTTCAAGTGATTGAAAAATTTTTTCTTCCCTGTAAATTTTTATGGTGTGTTCTTCCTTTTCTCTCACAATGAAAATAGGAATTATTGGAGAATTCTTCCTTAAAGCAATTACAAAAGCACCTTTCTGACATTGAACATACTTACCAAAAAATTTTGCATATACTCCTGGTCTTGCCTGGTCAGCAAGGATAAAAACTATCATGTTTTTGTTTAATGCTTTAATAATCTCCTTTGGCACTTCTCTGTCAGAATGCATTGGAATTGGATAAATTTTATAGGAACTTATCAAATTGTAAAGAAATCCTTTTGGCAAATACTTTCCTTCTTTAAAAAGCACTGCTACAGGATAACCTTTTTCAGCGAGCCATGCAAGCATTACAGGAATATTTCCAATATGCCCGCTTAATGCAATAACTCCTTTATTTTGTTTTAATGCCTCATCAAGCACTTCAAGTTCCTCTGCCTTTGCCCATGAAGCGAGTTTTTCATTTTTTTTGACAATAAAGGCAACTTCAAGGGCAGTTAATATAACTTCCTGAATAAATTTTTTCAGGATTTTTTTTAGTTCTTTTTCGCTGTATTGCCCTTGAAAGGCGATTTTTAAATTTTCGAAGGCAATATGTTTTCTTGACCAGGGAATGTAGTAAAGAAGGCTTCCTAACAGGATTGAAAATTTCTGAAGATGCTGTTTTTTTAAAATTTTTCCAAGCCAAAAAAATAGTTTAAGCCCACCCTGGAAAATAATATGTTTCATAAATGCTTTCATAAATTAGTTCAAAGATTAATTATAATACCCTCATGTAAGAATTACAAGGATTAGGAAGTTTTAAGAAAAACAACGAAATTGTAATTTCATACAAATTTGTATAATCCATATTCTCACAAATCCTTTAAAATCAATGAGTTACACTCTGGCACATATTTCGCATTTATAAAAGTAAAAATTAAATGGAGGTGCTGTTATGAAAAGTTTTAGGTATGTTGTGGTAGTTTTAGCTCTTCTGATGTCTGTTTCTTTGGTTAAGGCAGAGGAAGTAAAAAAGGGTTTCCACTTTCAAACAAGGCAAAAAGAATCGTGGATGGAAATTCTTACAATCCCAATGGACATCTTGATAATACATGGGTAACAGGAATTAACATAACATTTAATTTTTAAGGAGGAATAAGATGAAAAAGTTATTTAGCATATTCATATTAACAATGATGATTTTAGCAATTTCAATGAATCTAATATTTGCTGAAACAGCTGCTCAGGCTGAGCCTCAGCCAAAGCTTGACACAGGTGACACAGCATGGATGATTGTGCAACTGCTCTTGTTATGCTAATGACAGTGCCCGGACTTGCATTGTTTTATGGTGGACTGGCAAAGAAAAAAGATGTTCTTAACACGATTGCAATGAGCTTTGTGAGTTATTGCCTTGTGAGCTTACTGTGGGTGCTTTATGGATACAGCCTTACATTTTCAGGAGATTTTGCAGGAATAATCGGCTATCTTGATAAGGCATTTTTATCAGGAGTTAAAATGAACTCACTTCAGGGAACAATACCTGAGGTTTTGTTCTGCGTGTTCCAGCTTACTTTTGCTGCCATTACTGTTGCTTTGATAAGTGGTGCATACATTGAGAGGATGAAGTTTTCAGCCTGGGTATTTTTTTCAGTTTTGTGGGTGAGCCTTGTTTATGTCCCTGTAGCACACTGGGTATGGGGTGGAGGATTTCTTGCGAAGATGGGTGCTCTTGATTTTGCAGGTGGAACAGTTGTTCATATAAACGCTGGTATAGCGGCTTTAGTTGGAGTGCTTATTCTTGGTAAAAGAAAAAATACTCTTCTTCTGCCAAACAACCTTACTATTGTAGCACTTGGTGCAGCTGTTCTGTGGTTTGGATGGTTTGGATTTAACGCAGGAAGTGCAGCTGCATCAAATGCTCTCGCTGCACAGGCATTCATTAACACAAATACTGCAACAGCAGTGGCAGCTCTTGCATGGATGTTTACAGAGTGGGCAGTAACAAAGAAGCCAACTGTGCTTGGTCTTACATCAGGAATGATCGCAGGTCTTGTTGCAATTACGCCAGCAGCAGGATTTGTAAATATTGTAGGTTCAATTGTAATTGGTGCTGTTGCAGGGTTTGTATGCTACTTTACTGTCACTGCAATGAAACCAAAGATAGGATATGATGATGCCCTTGATGTATTTGGGATTCACGGTGTTGCAGGAATACTGGGTGCAATTCTTACAGGAGTTTTTGCAGACCCTTTAGTTAATGAAACTGGGAAAGGGCTGCTCTATGGAAATCCAGGTCAGCTATGGACACAGAGTATAGCTGTTTTAGTTACTATAGTTTACACAGCTATAATGACTGCGTTAATATTTTTCGTGCTAAGAATATTCATGAAGGTCAGAGTTACAGAGGAAGAGGAAATTACATGGCTTGACCTTGAGAAAAATCTTTATTCTGTTCTTGAGATTCTCTCAAAAGAACTTGATATGCGAAGAGGAAGTATTTTTCTTTTTGACAAAAAGACAGAAGAAATCAGTATTGTTGCTGCCTATGGATTGACTCGGGAGGAGATTAACAGAGGCAAATACAGAGTTGGTGAAGGTATTGTCGGTAAAGTGATAGACACAGGATTGCCGATGTTTATTCCGGACATTGAAAAGGAGCCTCAGTTTCTCAATAAAACAGGAAGCAGACCAAACAAAAGAGGCATTTCCTTTCTTTGTGTTCCAATAAAGATTGAGGATGAAATTCTTGGCGTTGTCTCTGCTGATAGAATCTACTCAGATGAAATGGGAGAAGTGGATGATGATCTTAGAGTTCTTTCAATAGTTGCATCCCTTATTGCTCAGTTTCTGAAACTATGGGAGAGTTATAAAGTCATGGAAAATGAGAATTTGCTGCTGAAAGTACAACTTAAAGACAGATATAACTTTCCCAATCTTGTAGGACAATCACCCTCTTTTCAGGCAGTGCTTAAAACAGTGATGAAAGTTGCAGAAACAGACGCAACAGTGCTACTTTTTGGAGAGTCTGGAACAGGTAAAGAGCTTATCGCAAAGACAATTCATTTTCAGAGCAAAAGAGTAAAGGGCCATTTTGTGGCAATAAACTGCGCTGCAATCCCTGAAAACCTTCTTGAAGCAGAGCTTTTTGGTTCTGAAAAAGGAGCATTTACAGGTGCTGTAAAGAGAATTGGCAAATTTGAACAGGCAAATGCAGGGACAATTTTCCTTGATGAAGTAGGTGAGTTGCCTCTTTCGCTTCAGCCAAAATTATTAAGAGTGCTTCAGGAAAGAACAGTTGAACCTCTTGGTTCATCAAAAACAATAAAGGTTGATGTGAGAATAATTGCAGCAACAAACAAGGACCTCTCAGAGGAAATAAGAAAAGGAACATTCAGGGAAGATCTTTTCTGGAGGCTTAATGTTATACCCATATACATTCCACCCCTGAGAGACAGAAAAGAGGACATTCCCCTGCTTGTTGAGCATTATCTTAAGAGGTTCTGCAAGATTTATAAAAAATCAGTCTTAATTGATGAAGAAGCATTAAGGATGCTTGTTTACTATGACTGGCCTGGAAATGTAAGAGAGCTTGCCAACACCATAGAAAGGCTTGTTGTTATGTCAGAGAGCAATAAGATAAAGGTTTATGACCTTCCTGATACTGTAAGAGGAGTATTTAAAATAAAATCCTCTTTCTGTGGAGAACTAAAACTTCCCAAAGAGGTTGAAGAACTTGAAAGAATACGCATCATGGATACTCTTCCAAAATTTAATTATAATATAAGAAAAACAGCCCATGCTCTGGGTCTTACTGAACGGCAGCTTAACTACAGAATAAAAAAATACGGAATTTTAATAAAGAAAGGAGTAAATCTTAATGATAGCGATAAATTAAAAATATTAAATCAGAAGGTCCAGGAAGCATAGAGAACTATTTAATTGAAAACTTAATTCCATACAAAATCTTTGAAGCAGAACAAGGGCAATTGCCTTCAACCCTTGAAGATTTCACAGGACTAATCATTATGGGTGGACCAATGGGTGTTTATGAGATGGATATTTATCCCCATCTAAAGGTAACTTCAAGGTTAATAAGAGAGGCAATAAACAGAAACCTGAAAGTTCTGGGAATATGTCTTGGTGCTCAATTAATTGCCCATACGCTTGGAGCAAGGGTTTATAAGGGACACGGTGAGGAAATTGGCTGGCATGAAATAGAGCTTACAGCAGAGGGTTTAAGAGACCCATTAATGATTGCCCTTGCAAAGCATCCATCAGTTGGTGATGTATGGAGGAAATTCAAAGTCTTTCACTGGCATGGAGACACATTTGATTTACCAGTTGATGTGGTTCATCTTGCAAAATCCTCTTTTTATGAAAATCAGGGATTCAGATATAAACACAATGTCTATGCTTTGCAGTTTCATATTGAAGTAACAAGAAAGCTTCTTGAAGAATGGTTTGAGGACCATCCTTTAAGAGAAAAAATCCTCAATGAAGCAGAAAAAATAAATATAGAATACTCCCAGCGCGCAAGAAATTTTTATAAAGCCTTCTTTGAGAAATAAATTCTGAAGAAGATAAATTTCTGTTGGCAATTTCATAAAATTTAGTAAAATATATCATGCTAAAGTTTTTAAAAATTTACTTTTTTGCACTTATCTTCATGCTTTTTTATGGATGCTCAAATGAGAGGACTGTTTTTATTCTTTCAAGCTATGATGATAAAGATATATTCGGACAACCACAGGTTCAAGGAGCGATTGATGCTTTAAAAAGAGACTTTTCTGATTTAACAATAGAAGTTACATATCTTGATTCAAGAAGAATCTCTGATCAGGAACTTGAAAAAAGATGTGATGACTTTACAGAAAAAGTTAAATCTCGCAAACCTTTTGTAGAACTTGGCTTTTTTGGTGGATTTTCTGTTGATTTTTATCAAATGGGATACAGAGCAGGTCAGATGGCTTCTCATGTATTAAAAACCGGTAAAATTAAAGATATAGAAGTAGAAGATGCTGACAAATATGTGAAAGTTATCAATTTAAAAAGGGCAAGAGATATAAATCTCAGCCTTACTGATAAAGTAATTTCCCTATTTGATGAAGTGATAAAATGAATGCTCAATTTTTTGATGATTTATCTAATTTTTTAAGAGTTGCTTTTCTTCTATTTCATTCAATTGTTTTTTACTATGTTTTGTCCTGGCGGAGTAAAATAGAGCCTCAAACTGATAAAAGAGTTATTGAATATGTTTTGGCTGTTATTTTTTTTAATTTCGTATTAAACCTCTTAGTTCTTTTCAAAGACTATTTAAGCAATTTTTACCCCCTTCTGGTTGGTTTAAACATTATTATAATCGGAACAGTTCTTTTTTACGGATACAGAAGAATACTGAATTTCAATTTTTATTATCTTTTGCTACCCATAATTCTTTTTCTATTTTTCATATTTCAGAAAAATGAGGTTTTTGCCTTTTCAGGGCTTCTTTTTACAAGTATTTCTTATTTTCATATATACTATAAAGAGAAATTTTTAACATCAAAGCCATCTGATGTTGTTCCTTCAATTATAAGAAAAGGAACGATTCTGCCTTTTGTTTTCTTCGGCATTTACTCCATTTTCCTTTCTCTTTATCTTATTACAAATTTAACAGTTTTTAATATTGTTGCAACAATGTCTGTTTTCCTCAGTCTGTGTTTCAGAGTAATTTTTCTTTACGAAGAAAAATATAAAACCTTTCTTCTTTACATTTCTATTTTTATTTTTGTCTTTTCCGTCTTATTTTATTTCTCTCTGAGATTTATTGAAAATACAAAAAACATGGATGTCTATCATAAACAATTAACCTTAAAGAGGCTTTCTGTTGAAGTTAAAAACAAAATAGATTCCTTGAGCAATTTCATAAAAGTTGTTGCCTCTTCCGAGGATTTTAAAATGTCAATTAAAAAAGGACCCAAACAGCTTGATAAGTATCTTTCCTATCTCAATCAAACCCTTAATACAGCGGTCATATGGTTTGCCGATAAAGAAGGAATTATAAGAGCCTGCTCTGCTGAATATAGAGAACAAATTATTAATAAAGATGTGAGCTTTAGGAGATATTTTAAAGAATCAATCAATGGAAATCTATCAGTTTTTATCGCAAGGGGTATTTATTCAAAAAGAGATGATATAAGGATTTCCTATCCAGTCTATAATAAAGGCAGTATTACAGGCGTGCTTGTTTTTCAGTTTTATATAGGTGAGAATTTTAAAAAACAGATTAACATGGAGAATGCCTTTTTAATGCATTCTTCAGGTGGTGTTTTGATAGGAAAACCAGAGCTGATAAATAGATTGCTCTTTAATGTATCACAAGAGGAGCTTAAAAGAGTTTATGAAGAGAAAATTTTTGGTAATGACACGCTTTTGCCTTCAGGATTTAAACAGATTGATGATAATATCTTTGAAGACTTTAACGGACAGAAATGGCAGATTGTCAAACATGAGATTGTTAAAGACTGGTTTCTTGCAAGTTTTTTAAATCTTTTCATCTATGAGCAATATAAAAACATTTTTTACATTGTCTTGATTATTCTTGCTTTTATTTCTCATTCCTTTGCTATAAGAAACTTTGAGAGAATAAGAAGCATATTCCTCCGCCTCGCTGAGGAAGCTGAAGAAAAAAGAATTGCCTTTGATGCGATTGACATAGGAATAATTTATACTGATGCTTCAGGCAAAATAAAATACATGAATAAAGAGGCTATAAGAATTTTAGATGCTTCTGAAGAGGTGTTGGGGAAACATGTGACAGAGGTATTAAGCTTGAAAGAACATGAAAATCCGGAATTTAAAATTTTAAGTGTGAATGTAAAGAAGATTCCAGTGATTTATGAGGAGAATCCTATATTGATAAAGGGAGTTAAATTTGGCGATGTAATAACAATAAAGGATGCCACTGAAATAATTCAGAGGCAAGAGGTTTCAAAGAAGCTTGCAAGGATGGATGTAATTGCAAAGATATCAGCAGGAATTGTGCATGATTTTAGTAATTATCTTATGGTTCTTACAGGAAATCTTTCCCTGCTTAAAGAGCTTGAAAACTCAGAAAATAAGAAAGACATTATACAGAAAATGCTTGAAGCAACAAGGATAATGAACATAATTATAGAGCAACTTAAAGATTTAAGCCCTGATTTAATTTCAAAAAAAGAAAGACTAAATATTGAAGCTATTGCTAAAAATGCAGCTACATTTGTTTTAAATGGCACGAAAATTAATTTTACTATTGAATCAGAGCCTTCTTTATTGCCTGTTTATGCTGATAGTGCACAGCTTTACAGAGTATTTCAAAATATTCTAATGAATTCAAGGCAGGCTATGAAGGATACAGGCACAATTAAAATAAGCCTGCAAAATTTAATCAATCATGAAGAAAAAGATTTAAAAAAAGGAAACTATGTTTGTGTAACAATCACTGATTCAGGTCCTGGAATTCCTGAAGAATACATAGACAAAATTTTTGATCCCTTTTTCACAATGAAAAAGGAAGGCAAAGGGCTTGGATTGAGTATTGTAAAGAGCATAGTAGAAAAGATGGAAGGTAAAATAAAAGTTGAAAGTAAAGTGGGAATTGGAACAACTTTCAGAATATATATTCCAGCATCAGAGGAGATTTAGTTTCTTAAGAGTCTCCTTAAGTTCATCTATTGTATAGGGTTTATTGAGAATGCCTTTAAATCCTAATTTTTCGTAGTCAGCAATTGCTGGATCATTGGAGTATCCGCTTGATATTATGGCTTTCACCTGAGGGTCAATCTCTATGAGTTTTTGTAGCAGTGTTTTCCCTGAGATTCCTGGCATAACAAGGTCAACAAAGACAACATCAAAAGCTTTTTCAGAGGATTTGAATTTTTCTAAGGCTTCTTCACCATTTTCACTAACAGCAACTTCAAACCCCAGAAATTCAAGCATTGCTTTCAGAGTTTCTCTTACAAGGTCATTGTCATCTATAACAAGTGCTTTTTTAGACATGTTAAAATTATACCATAATATTGAGATTTTGTTAACTTTTCTGATATTTTATTGAAATAAAGAAAGCTGGAGGAGATTATGAAGACAAGAAAATCTAAGAAACTTTATAAAAAAGCATTAGCAGTCATGCCAGGTGGAGTAAACAGCCCTGTAAGAGCATTCAGAGCAGTTGGAGGCAATCCATTATTTATAGCAAAGGCAAAGGGTTCAAAAATCTATGATGTGGACGGAAATGAATACATAGATTATGTTCTTTCATGGGGTCCTCTAATTCTTGGTCATGCCTATCCGGCAGTTGTAAAGGCTCTTAAAAAAGCAGTTGAAAAAGGAACAAGCTATGGAGCACCAACCTCTCTTGAGATTGAGCTTGCAACTCTGGTAAAAAAAGCTTTTCCTTCAATAGAAAAAATTCGTATGGTTAACTCTGGCACAGAGGCAACTATGTCTGCAATAAGAGTTGCGAGAGGCTTTACAAAAAGAAATAAAGTTGTAAAGTTTGAAGGATGCTATCATGGTCATGTGGATGGGCTTCTGGTTTCAGCTGGTTCAGGAGGAGCAACTTTTGGAATTCCAGACAGCCTCGGAGTGCCTCAATCATATATTTCAGAAACAATAATTTTGCCTTTCAATGATACAGAAGCATTTAAAAATACCCTGAAACAACACTGGAAAGAAATTGCCTGTGTAATTGTTGAGCCTGTTGTTGGAAACATGGGATGCATTCTGCCAAAGGAAGAGTTTTTAAAAACTTTAAGGGAAGAAACAGAAAAATACGGAATTGTTTTGATTTTTGATGAAGTTATGACAGGATTTAGAGTTGCCTTTGGTGGAGCACAACAGTATTATAGAGTAAAACCTGATTTAACCTGTCTTGGTAAGGTTATTGGAGGAGGACTTCCTGTTGGTGCTTATGGAGGCAGAAAAGAGATAATGAGCCTTGTTGCACCTGAAGGAGGAGTTTATCAAGCTGGAACCCTTTCAGGAAATCCTCTTGCAGTCACTGCAGGAATTGAGACATTAAAGGTTCTTTCAAAAACTTCCACTTATAAAAAGCTTGAAAAGACAATGCAGTCTCTTGAAAGAGGACTAAAAGATGCTGCTAAACAAGCAGGCGTAAAAGTTAAATTTTACAGGGCAGGAACAATGTTTTGCACCTATTTTACTGAGAAAGAAGTGATTGATGCTCAGACTGCGAAGACTTCTGATACTGAAGCCTTTAAAAAATTTTTCTGGGGAATGCTTAAGCGAAGAGTTTATATTGCACCATCTCAGTTTGAGGCTGGATTTATCTCACTTGCCCATACTGAAAAAGATATAGAAAAAACTGTAAAAGCTGCTTATGAAACCTTTAAAGAGTTATGAATTTTTTATCTCTTGAAGACCAGGAACGAGCTGAAACCTATAGACTTTTTGCTTATCTTTTCATGCATATTCCTCAGATTGAACATATTGAAGAATTTGAAGAATTCGCTGAAATCAAAATTAATGATACATATGAAGAAATATGCAATGACTACATTGCTTTGTTTGTTGAGGCTGCAGTTGCAAATTATGAAGGATATTATCTTGAGGAGCTTTATAAAGATAACCCTGTAAATTTTGAATTCAAAGATGTCCAGCATTTTTACTGGAATGCAGGCGTTGCAATTGATGAAGAAATAGACCTTCCAGCAGATCACATCTCTATGGAGCTTCTTTTCATGAGTTATCTTATAGAGCAAAATCTTAAGGACTTACAGATTGAATTTTTAAAAAGACTTTGTGAATGGATTCCTTTATTCTGTGATGCTTTATATGAGAAAGCAAAGACTGAATTTTACAAAGAAGTTGCAACTTCTTTAAAGGAATTTGTATTATCAGAATGTGAGGGTTGGTAGTGGAAGAAAAAAGATCATTTTTTAAAACCTTTATAGAGGCATCAGCCTTAGGAATTAATTTTGTATTATGTGTTTTAATTGGTGCAGGTATTGGTTATTTGATTGATTATTATTTAACTCATAGTTTTCCTTTGTTTTCTATAATTTTTTTAATGGCTGGATTTGTTGCAGGAGTTAAAGAAATATTTAAATACATTAAAAAGGTGGAAAAGGTCAGTGGACAAGGAAGTAATAAAGAAAATAAGTAGGGAAGTTTTGATTTTACTTCCAATTTTTGCTTTTTTAAGCTGGATACTATGGGATAAAATAATAGCTTTAAATATAATGATTGGAGGGCTAACAAGCTGGCTTAGCCTTAAAGAGCTTTCTTGGGCTGTAAAAAAATTTTTTGGCAAACCAATGTTTCAGATGGCTGTAATTGGATTAAGTTATATCAAATTGGGCTTAATCTTTATATTTCTTATGATTATTGCAAGGTACGGACTTTTTAATGTTTATGGATTATTGGCAGGATTTGCTGTAGTTTTAATTATTTCATCAAGGCAGGCTCTTTTGCATTCAAGGAGGCAGAATATTTGAGCTGGAGAATTTATCTTTTAATCGCCCTGGCTATTCTTGTAATGATGGCATTTAAAATTACCAAAGTTCTTGCTATTATTGTTATTCTTAGTGTAGTAATAATTACAGTGATTGCCTACTTTTCAAAAAAAGGATAAGCAAAGATGATAAAATTGGATTTTTCTAATATTTTATCCGAAGAAATAGGAGAAGGTGGAATTTCTATTAATGAAATTGAAATTAATGCCAGGAAGGCAATATCTTTAATTTCATCAAGACCTTATAAAGAGCTTGATTTCATAGAGTTATACAGACAGGATTTATCCAAAGTTAAAGAACTTGCTAAAAAAGCAAGAGATTATGAATACTTTGTTCTTCTTGGTATTGGTGGAAGCGCTCTTGGTCCAAAAGTTATTCTTGAAGCTTTAAGCCCTATGCATAATCTCAAGAAAAAACCAAAGGTTTTTATATATGACAACGTTGATCCTGTAACATTCAAAAACATTATTGAAGTTATTGATTTAAAGAAAACACTCATTAATGTAATATCAAAATCTGGAGCTACTTCAGAAACTTTAGCATCTTTTTTAATTTTCTGGAGAATGATAAGAGACAAAAGACTTGATGTAAAAGAGCATTTTGTATTTACTACAGATCCAGAAAAGGGAAATTTAAAAAGGCTTGCTGAGGAATATGAAATTCCCTGCCTTTCAATTCCTAAAAATGTTGTGGGAAGATACTCGGTTTTATCTCCTGTAGGAGTTTTTCTTGCTGAAGTCTTGGGAATAAAAAGTGAAGAGATGCTTGAAGCTGCTAAAGAAATTTCAGAAAAAGCCTTCAGTGAAAATCTAAAGGAAAATCCAATGGCAGTTGCTGCTTCATCTTTATATCTGATGGATAGAGTTAAAGGGAGAAAAATCGTGGTTTTTCTTCCTTATTCAGACAGGCTCAAAACCCTGTCTGAGTGGTTCTGTCAACTCTGGGCAGAAAGTCTTGGGAAAGAAGGTAAAGGCACAACTCCCTATCCATCTTTAGGAACAACTGATCAGCATTCTCAGCTTCAGCTGTGGATGGAAGGACCTGAAGATAAAGTGATTGTCTTTATTTCAGTTGAAAGGCATGACTGTCAGGAGGAGATTCCAGAGGAATTTCATGACATAGAAGGATTGAGATTTCTTGGAGGACATACACTTGAAGAGCTTATGAATACAGAGCAGCTTGCCACAGAGATGGCTTTAACAATGAATAAAAAGCCAAATCTTAAAATAATTCTTCCCAAAATTAACCCTTATAGCATAGGTCAGATTTTTCAATTTCTTCAGATTGTAACTGCTATGACAGGACTTCTTTATGAAATAAATCCTTTTAATCAGCCAGGGGTTGAGCTCGGCAAAAGGCTTACCTATGGTGCAATGGGCAAAAGAGGCTTTGAAAGTGAAGGCGAGGAGATTAAAGATTATTTAAAAAGACAGAGATTCATGATTTAGTTTTTTGTTTATTATACAGCTTCATAAATAAAAAAGCATGTTCGGAAAATGATTAAGAGGGTTTATTAAAATATTTAAATGCAATTCAAAATTCTCAAAAAAGATGGATTTGCCCGTAATGCAATAATTGAAACCAAAAGAGGAATTATTAATACACCTGTATTCATGCCTGTGGGAACAAATGGAACAGTTAAAGCAATGACTCCTGAGGAGATCCGGGAAATCGGTTATGAAATAATACTCTCGAATACTTATCATCTTTACTTAAGACCAGGACATGAAATAATTAAAAAACTTGGAGGAATTCACAAATTCATTAATTGGCATGGACCAATTCTTACTGATAGTGGTGGATTTCAGATTTATAGCCTCGCATCTTTAAGAAAGATAACACCTCAAGGAGTTGAATTTCGCTCTCACATTGATGGGTCCCTTCATTTTATAACTCCTGAAAAGGCAATAGAGATTCAGCTTGCTCTGGGTTCAGACATAATGATGGTTTTAGATGAGTGTGTTCCCTATCCAGCAGAAAAGGAATATGTAAAAAAATCTCTCAAACTCACAGAAGATTGGGCAAAAAGATGTAAAGATTATTTTGAAAAACACCGTAATGATCAAGCACTTTTTGGTATTATTCAGGGTGGCATTTATGAGGAGCTAAGGCAAAAGGCAATGGAGGGAATTGTGAAAATAGACTTTGATGGATATGCTCTTGGAGGCTTAAGTGTAGGAGAACCCAAGGAAGACATGTATAGAGTGATAAAAAACATTGCACATTTAATGCCTGAAGAAAAACCTCGTTATTTGATGGGAGTTGGCGATTTGATGGATGTTCTTCATGCAGTTGAGCATGGGATTGATATGTTTGACTGTGTGATACCAACAAGAAATGCAAGAAATGGAACACTTTTTACATCTCAGGGAAGGATAAGCATTAAGAGAAGTGAGTTTAAAGAAGACAACTCTCCCCTTGATCCAGACTGTGACTGTTATACATGTAGAAACTATACAAAGGCTTTCTTAAGGCATCTTTACATGTGTAGAGAAATTCTTTCAATGAGGCTTAATACTATTCATAATCTTTATTTTTACTGCAGATTCTTTGAAAAAATGAGAGAGGCTATAGCTGAGGGAAGATTTCAGGATTTTAAAAAACAGTGGATACCTGTGCTGGAGAAAAACTTTTCTCCTGAATGAGATGACTTCCATCACAGCTTGGAGCATTGCTGAGCTCAAGGAAGCCTTCTCTACAGGAAGAAAATGTTAAAGAAAGAGAATCACAAATTTTTTTTACTTTAATCATCAAGTTTTTTCTTAAGGATTCTGGAAGATACAGGGAGTTTGAAATCTTAGTTCCATCTCTGAAGTAAAGGCTTTCAATTTTTTCAGCTATTTCAGGAAAAACTCTGGAGACTCTCTTCCAGCTATCCCATCTTGGTTTAAATGTGCTTGCAGTAACATGTCTTACCCCACAGTTTTTTGCTTCCTTTAAAATTATTTCCACTTCATCTTCATTAAGCAATGGAATAATCGGATCAAGTCTCAAACCAACAGGAATACCTTCTTTACTTAATCTTTCAATTGCTTTAAATCTATCAAATGATGAAGGAGCATTTGGCTCAAGTTTTTTGTAATATTTGAAAGTGGTTATAGTAAATGTTACACATGATGTCTCTCTTAGTAAATCCATGTCCCTTAAAACTATATCACTTTTTGTTATGATGATAACTCTCATATGGTGTTGTTTAAAAATTTCAAGACATTTTCTGGTAATTTTTTTAATTTTTTCTACTGGCGGATAAGGATCTGAGGTATTACATAATGAAATTAGGGAGTTTTCAGGGATTTTTTTTATTTCCCTTTTAAGGCTTTCAATTAGATTCTTTTTTTCTCTTAAATGAAAAAAATCTTTTATGTATGAAGAAGCATAACAGTAAAGGCATCCGTGGGAACATCCTGTATATGGATTAAGTGAATACTTTGGTGGACATGTGCAAAGCTCACTCTTCCACGGATCAAAGGGGCGTAGATACATCATAAATTTATTATGAAATATTTTGAGAGAAAATTTAATCTTATCTGCAATTTCATGAAATTTGCAATATTGTGTCAACTCTATTAAAATTTAAATTAATGAAACTTAAAAATCTTTCACTGAATACAAAATTTACTCTTTCAATAAGTTTGATAATTTTTGCTTTCTGTGTAATTTTTTCTTTTCTTATTTATTATCACCTTAAACAAAAGGTAATAGAAGATGCAAATGAGAAAACAAGAATTATTATTACTCAGATTGATGCACTTGGCAATTATGTCAAAGAAGAGCTAAGACCTGCAATTTTTAAGCTTCTTCATGAAACAGGGAAAGAAGATGAATTTATAGTTGAAGGAATGTCAACAACCCATGTAAGATTAAGCGTAATGAAAAGATTTAATAACAAAATAGGAAATTATATATATAAGAGAGTTTCTTTAGATCCAATAAATCCAGAACATAAAGCTGATGCACTGCATGTTAAATTGATTGAGTATTTCAAAAAAAATCCAAAAAATGAATCATGGAGCGGGATTGTAAAATCAGAGGGGCAGGAAATTCTTATAATGGCAAAACCTATTATAGTTGAAAAGGGATGTTTAATCTGTCATGGAAGGGTTAAAAACGCACCCAAAGCTTTACTTAAAATCTTTCCTCGTTCTAAGGATTTCACATGGAAAGAAGGAGAAATAATGGGAGTTGAGTCAGTATCTCTTCCAATTGCTTCTACATTGGGTGAGATAAAAGGTGTTGCCATCTCTACATTTCTATTTGGTGTGGTTTCTTTAATCTTCCTTTTTGTTGCACTTCAAGGTGCTTTTTGGAGTTTTGTAATTAAGCCTTTGAAAAGATTGAGTTCCTTATTCAGAGGAATAGTAAATGGAACAGAACCTCTTAATCAAACTATTGAGGCAAAAACAAAGGATGAAATTGGTGAGTTAATCTTTTCTTTTAATCAAATGGCAAAATATTTGTATGAAGCTCAGGAAGTTACTAAAAAATATGCAGAAACTCTTCAGACAATATTTGAGGGTATAACAGACCCACTTGCACTTGTTAATCCTGATTGTACAGTGGAAATGACAAATTATGCTTACAGAACATGGATGATAGAAGGAAGAGCTGCTGTATTCAATGGAAAATGTGATTCTGAAAGATTTGATCCAGATAAATTCTGCTGTGTTCACTTTCTTAAGAAGGTAATAGATACGAAAAAACCTTTTTCCGAATACTGGGAAGGTGATGATGGAAGGCATTATTTCATTCATCTTTATCCAATTTTTGATGATAAAGGAAATGTAATAAAAGTAGTTCATTATGTTAAAGACATTACTGAGAAAAGAAAAATTGAAGAACAGATGAGAATTACTGAAAAACTTGCAGCAATAGGGCAGCTTTCAGCAGGATTAGCTCATGAAATCAATAATCCTCTTGGAGGAATCAGACTTTGTTTAAATAATTTGGTGAGCACTCATATGGATGAAGAAACAAAAAAAAGACACATTGAGGTGATAAATCAGGGGCTTATAAAGATTCAGGAAATAATAAAACAACTCCTTGATTTTTCAAAGCAGAGCGAGCTTGTAATTTCTGTGGTTTCTGTAAATACTCTTGTGGAAAATGTTTTAAAATTAACTGAGTATTTAATATCAAAAAACGGAATAAAAGTTATAAAAAAGCTTTCGCCAGATGTCCCGGAAATCATGGTTGATTCAAATAAAATAGAACAGGTATTTTTAAATATTGTTCTTAATGCAATTCAGGCAATGGATGGTAAAGAAGGAACATTAACAATAGAAACCTATTTAGAAAATAACAACTGCTATATTTCTTTTACTGATACAGGTCCCGGAATTCCTGTTGAAATTTTTCCAAAAATTTTTGATCCATTTTTTACAACAAAACCTGTTGGAGAGGGAACAGGACTTGGACTCTCAGTAAGTAAATCTATTGTAGAGCAACACAATGGACGAATCCTGGTTGAAACTTCTCCCAAGGGAACTACTTTTACAGTAGAGCTTCCAGTAAGATGAAAGAGAAAATTCTCATAGTAGAAGACGATCCAGCAATGAATCTTGGAATGACTTATTTTCTTAAGTCCTGTGGATATGAAGTAAAATCCTGCGAAGATGGTAGAAAAGCTCTGGCTATACTTGATTCAGAGAGATTTGACATTGCCATAGTTGATCTTAAACTTCCAGGAGTTGATGGTCTTTCTTTGCTTAAACATATAAAAAATAAGTCTTCCCAAACCGGAGTAATAATAATAACCGCTTTTGCTGAAATAAAAACTGCTGTTCAGGCAATAAAAGATGGTGCTTTTGATTATATTGCTAAGCCATTTACAAATGAAGAGCTTTTTTTGGTAATAGAAAGATTTTTAAAATTTCGTGATCTGGAAAAAAAAGTAAAACATCTTACAGAGATTGTTAAAAGAAAAGAAGGATTTGAAGAAATAGTTTGTGTAAGTCCTGCTATGAAAGAAATTCTTGATAAAATTGATGCAGTGGCAAAAACTGATGTGTCTGTTTTAATTCAGGGTGAAAGCGGAACAGGCAAAGAACTTATAGCAGATGCAATCCAGAGAAGAAGTTTAAGAAAAGACAAACCCTATATCAAAATAAACTGTGCTGCTATTCCTGAGAGTCTTTTTGAATCAGAGCTTTTTGGATATGAAAAAGGAGCTTTTACTGGAGCAACTGAAACAAAAAAAGGCAAGTTTGAACTGGCAAATGAAGGCACAATATTTTTTGATGAGATTGGCGATATGCCGATACCGCTACAGGCAAAACTTTTAAGGGTTATTGAAGATGGAACTGTATATCCTCTTGGAGGTAAGAACCCTGTAAAGATTAATGTAAGATGCATCTATGCAACAAGCAAGAATCTTAAAGAATTGATAAAAGCTGAAAAATTCAGAGAAGACCTTTTTTACAGAATAAATGTTATTCCCATCGTAATACCACCTTTAAGGGAAAGGAAAGAAGATATTTCAGCGCTTATTGAACATTTTCTGAAAATTTTCTCAGAAAAATACAGCAAGCAAAATATCACTATATCTCCGTCAGCCTATGAGGCTTTACTGAGTTATGATTATCCCGGAAATGTGAGAGAACTGAAACATGCCATTGAGAGAGCTGTTCTTCTTTCAAAGGATGGAGTAATTGATATTAAACATCTTCCAGAAGAATTCTCACCAATGGGATCATTTCAAAAACAGTGTTTTATAAGTAATTTTTCCCTTAAAGAATGTCTTGAAAACTTTGAAAGAAATTTGATAATAAAAACCCTACAAGAATGCGGATGGAAAAAAACTGAAGCAGCAAAAAAACTTGGAATCAGCAGAAAGGCTCTATGGGAAAAAATTAAATTTCACGGAATTGAGCAGCCTTGAAAATGTTAACGGAGAGGGAGGGATTCGAACCCCCGGTAGGGTTATACCCTACAGCGGTTTTCAAGACCGCCGCCTTAAACCACTCGGCCACCTCTCCAGTTTCAACTTTTTTATTATAACAGATTACTCATATCTCAGTGCATCAATGGGATTTAGCATTGAGGCTTTGTAAGCAGGATAAAATCCAAAAAATATACCTACAAAGGCTGAAAAAGAAAAAGCTATAAAAGCTGAAAAAGGTGAAATAATTATTGGCCATTGCATAAGATGGGATACAATTAAAGAGCCTGCAATCCCCAGGAAAAGTCCAAAAATTCCACCTACCATTGTTAAAAAAACAGATTCAATAAGGAACTGCATTCTTATGTCCTTTGGCTTTGCTCCTACTGCCATTCTTATTCCAATTTCCCTTGTTCTTTCCGTAACTGAAACAAGCATAATGTTCATAATTCCTATTCCACCCACAACTAAAGATACAGAGGCAATGGCACCAAGAAGAATTGACATGGTTTTTGTTGATTCTTCAGCAGTTTTTAGCATTTGTGTTAAGTCCATTACTGTAAAATCATCTTCCTGCCCCTGTGCAATTCTGTGTCTCTGTCTTAAAAGTGATTTAATCTCCTCTGTTGCCTGAGGAATTGACTCCAGGGATTGAGCTTTTGCATAAATTAATCTCACTCTGCCAGGTAAAACATTACCATAAAGCGTTCTTTGAGCTGTTGTAATCGGAACATATATTATGTCATCTTGATCCTGTCCTGTGAGGGATTGTCCTTTTTTGCCAAGAACTCCTACAACTTCAAAGGGTATTTTTTTTATTCTTATTAATTTGCCGATAGGTTCAAGGTTTCCAAAAAGCTTTTCAGCCACTGTTTGGCCTATTACAGCTACTTTTGTTCCATTTCTTACATCCTGTTCTGTTAAAAATCTTCCCAAGACAATTTCCCACTCTCTCACAGCAGCCATCTCAGGAGTTACACCAAGCACAGCTGTTGACCAGTTTTGATTTCCAAAGACTACCTGTGCTGTTCCTGATATTACAGGAGCTACCTGACAGATATGAGAACATTCTTTTGATATTGCCTCAGCATCTGCCATAGTAAGTGTTTGCTGTGTTCCCATTCCCATTTTTATGCCACCCTGAGTTGTTGCTCCAGGAAGAATTAGAATTAGATTACTTCCTATGCTTGATATCTGAGCAGAGATTTTTTCACTTGCACCTTGACCAATTGCAATCATTGTTACAACAGCACCAACACCTATGATAATTCCCAGTATAGCAAGGAAAGAGCGCATAGCATTCGCTATGAGAGAGCGCACTGCAATGTTAATTATTGATGAAAGAGCTATCATGATGCTGTATCACTTACTATTTTGCCATCAAGGAAGCGTATTTGTCTTTTTCCAAAGGCTGCAATGTCTGGCTCATGAGTAACAATAATTGTTGTAAGTCCTTGCTCTTCATTAAGTTTTTTAAAAATTTCCATTATTTCCATGCTTGCTCTGGAATCAAGATTTCCAGTTGGTTCATCAGCCAGTATTATTGATGGATTGTTTACAAGTGCCCGGGCAATTGCAACTCTCTGTTGTTGTCCACCACTTAGCTGTCTTGGATAATGATTTGCTCTATCTTTAAGTCCAACCCAGGAAAGAGTCTCAAGTGCTCTTTGTTTTCTTTCTTTTGCAGGAATTCCTGCATAAATAAGAGGAAGTTCAACATTCTCTAAGGCAGTAGCTCTTGCAAGAAGATTAAATTGTTGAAAAACAAAGCCTATTTTTTTATTTCTTATTTCAGCAAGTTCGTTTACATCCATTGTTGAAACATCTATTCCTTCAAGATAGCATTTTCCAGTTGTTGGGGTGTCAAGACATCCAATAATGTTCATAAATGTTGATTTTCCTGATCCACTTGGCCCCATAATGCAAACAAATTCTCCTTTTTCAATTGTAACAGAAATTCCGTTAAGAACAATCAATTCCTGCTGTCCAATTTTATAAATTTTTGTTATATTTTCAACTCTTATAATTGACATATCTTGTGTTGTCCCGGGTTTAAAAGCGCGGTGGAGGATGTCCTGTAGAAGTAGAAGAAGTTTTCTTACCACTTTGAATTTCTACGATAATTTCTTCACCTTCTTTTATATCTCCTTCCACAATTTCAGTCCATTCACCATCTCCTATTCCTGTTTTTATCTTAACTTTTACAGGTTTGCCTCCTCTTAAAACCCATACTGCCTGTTGTTTTGATGGAGGAGTGTTTGGCATTCTAAATCTTAAAGCAGCATTTGGAATTTTAAGAACATTCTTTTTTTCTTCAGTAACAAAAGTAACATTTGCAGTCATACCTGGCTTAAGAAGCAGATGAGAGTTATCAACTGCTATTACAACATCATAGGTTACAACATTTTGAGTAATTGTTGGAGAAAGTCTTATTTGAGCTACAGTTCCTTTAAATTTTTTGTCAGGATAGGCATCTACTGTAAAGGTTGCTTCCATTCCCTTTTTTATTTTTGATATATCTGCTTCATCTACATTTGTATCAACCTGCATTTTTGTGAGATCTGGAGCTATTGTAAAAAGTGTTGGAGTTTGAAAGGTTGCAGCCACTGTCTGACCAACTTCAACATTTTTTGCAATAACAATACCATTGACCGGTGAAACTATTCTTGTATATCCAAGATTTGTTTTTGCCTGTTTTACTCCTGCCAGAGCTTTTTTAACCTGTGCAAGAGCAATTTCATATTGAGCTTTTGCAGTATTGTATGCTGTCTCCGCATCATCAAGCTCACTACGAGCAATAAGGTCACGCTTAAAAAGCTCTTGCTTTCTTTTGAAGGTTCTCTGAGCATCTTTTAGCGTAACTTCAGCTTTTAAAAGATTTGCTTTTGCATTGTAAAGGTCTGCTTCAGCCTGTTTTAGATCATTTTCAAAAGGAGTTGGATCAATCTGAGCAATAAGCTGCCCTTTTTTAACTATGGAGTTATAATCAGCATAAAGGGCTATAATTGTTCCAGAGACCCTTGTTCCAACAAGAATTGTTGTTACTGGATTTACATTTCCTGTTGCAGTTACTGTCTGAATAATATCTCCTCTTTGAGCTTTAACTGTTTTAAATTCTGTTTTCTTTGATCCTGAAAAAAGAATGATTAAAACGCCTGAAATGATAATTAAAAATCCTAAGGAAACCAATGCTATTTTTTTCTTTCCTTTCATTCTACCCATCCTACATATCTTTGGATTTGTGCATATGTTACATTGTAGTCATAAATTGCCTGCCAGTATTGAGTGTTTGTCTGTTCATAAAGAACTATGGCATCAACAACTTCTATAGAACTTCCAATTCCAACCTCATATCTTGCCATTGCAAGATCAAGATTTTCCTTTGATTGTTTTAATGTTAGGTTAAGAGTTTCTATTTTTTGGGAAGCTTCTTTTAACTGGGCAAAGAGATTTTTTATTTGTGATGTTATTTGCTGGATCAAGGAGATTTCTTTGTAAGAATAATATTCTGTATCTGCCCTTGCTTCAGAAAGTTTATATTTTGTTGACCATCCACTGAAAAGAGGAAGACTCATTTTGAAAAACAAACTCCATTGTTTATTAAGAGGAAAATCTTCATTAACATATCCATAATTTGCTGAAGCTGTAAATACAGGAAAGTATTCTTTTTTTACCAGTTCTTCTGTTGAAATTGACGCTTTCCTATTAAATCTTATTGCCTGAAGTTGAGGGTTTGTTTCAATGGCTATTTTGATTGCCTCATTTTCATCAAGTTTTCTTATTGCATAATCTTCTTCTTTAATGTCAAACTCTGGCATATCTACTGCTCCCATTGCTACTTTCAGATTTAAAATTGCTTGAGTAAGTTGTTTTTCAGCTGTAATCAAATTAAGTTTTGCATTGCTTACTTCAACCTCTGCCTTTGTTACTTCAATTTTTGGCTTAAGTCCTACATCATAAAATCCTTTTGCAAGCTGAAGATGTTTTTGAGCCTGCTTGAGCACTTCCTTGGCTGTTTCCTTCTGTTTTTTTGCCTTGAGCACGCTGTAATAAGCTTCTTTAACATTATAAATTGTTTGTAAAACAGTGTCTTTATCCTGCCACTGTGTTGCTTTATACAGCTGCTTTTGTACCTGTATCTGCTTAGAAGTTTTCCCAAAGTCAAAAATAGTTTGAGTAAGACCAAGCTGGGCTGAGTATTCTTTTGAGTATTCCCTTGGGATTCTATCCTCTTGATAACTTCTTTGATATCCTAAAGATAAATCTATTTGAGGAAAATAACCAGAACGGGCTTGTCCAATCTTAAAAAAACTTTTATTAACATTAGCCTTAGATGCAAGGATCTCAGGATTTTTTTTTAATGCTATATTAATGCAATCTGTAAGAGTATAAACAGGCTTATTGGTGGACTCTAAAGAGTCAATGCCATAGGCTAAAGATTGCAAAGTCAATAGTACAATTAAGAAAAATCCTGTTCTTAATTTCATTGCTTTCCTATAACATCTTTCAACTTTGCTCCTGTATTAACTGTAACATCCACATATGGAATTACTGACATGCCTGGCCAGAGAGGATAATTCGGATCAAAGGGGGTGTCAATTATTATTCTCACTGGAATTCTTTGAACAACTTTTACGAAGTTTCCAGTAGCATTTTCAGGTGGGAAAAGGCTAAAAACAGCACCTGTGCCAGGTTGAAAACTTGCAACATGACCTTTAAAAACCCTGCCAGGATAGGCATCTACCCTGATTTTAACAGGCTGCCCAACTCTCATTTTTTCTATTTGAGTTTCCTTAAAATTAGCACCTATCCATATATCCTGTTCATCAACAATTGCCATAAGAAGTTGTCCTGGACGAACATATTGTCCTGCCTCAACTGATTTTTTTGCTACTCTTCCATCTCTTGGAGAAACAATCAAAGTTCTTTTTAAGTTTATTTCAGCAATTTTCAGTTCTTCCTGAGCTTTTCCTATTTGATACTGTTGGGTTTTTAATTTTACTGTAAGGGTATTTATTAAGGATCTAACTTCTTTTATTTGACTTTCTGCAGCTTTCTCCTGTGCAATTGCTACTTTCAGGGCTGCTTGTTGAGAATCAAATCTGCTTTTTGAAACAAGGTCTTCCTCATAAAGGCCTTTGATTCTTTGAAACTCTTTTTCAGCAAGCTCTCTCTGTGCCTGGGCTGCCTGAAGATTGGCTTGCATTGTCTTAAGTTTTGCCATTGCTTCATTTAACTGAGAGCTTAGTTCTTTTAACTGATTAGACAATGTATTTACATTTTCTTTTTTCGCTCTTACATCTGCTAAATAATCATCTGGTTCTATCTCAACAAGAGGCTCTCCTTTTTTGACTCTCTGGTTATAGTCAACATAAACTTTTACAACTTTTCCTGAAACCTGAGGAGAGATTGGCACTATTGTTCCTTCAACATACGCATCATCTGTGCTTTCGTAAACAATGTAGTAATAAATTTCTTTTGCCATAAAAATCAAAACGCCCACAGCAAGAACAATCAGTAAAGCAATTTTAATCTTTTTTGAATTTTTGAATTTCTCCCTTAAGCCTTTAAAGCTCACTTATTTACCCCCTGAACAACGAGTTCATTACTGGCAAATGCTTTAAGCAATGTTCCAGTTGCCTGTCTAAGCCTAAGTATAGCAAGCTGATAGTTATACTGGGCTTCCATAAGCTTTTTCTCAGCAGTTACAAGAAATGTATTTGCATCAGTTACATCAAGGCTTGAAGCAAGCCCAAATTGATATTGCTTGAATACAGAGTTAAAGTTATCTCTTGCGTATGTTACTTCATCCTGAAGAGATTTAATCGTATCTCTTTGGGTTATGTAATCATGATAAGCTGCTTCAACATCTATAAAAACTTCCTTAACTGTATCTTCATACTGAAGCTCAGCCTGTTTTAGTTTTGCTTTAGCTTCTGAAAGTTCTGCTCTTCTTAGTCCTCCTTCAAATATTGGAAAGTTAATTGAGGCAATGGCATAGGTTGATTCTTTATTTGTCATTTGATTTGAGGGAGTCTGGTTAAGTTTTTGATAGATAGCAGAAAGACTTAAATAAGGAAAAAAGGAGCCAATTACATAGTTTACATTTTTTTTAGCTATTTCCTTTGAAATTAAAGCAGCTTTAATCTCTGGTCTTAATTCTTTTGCCAGAGCTTTAACATGCTGAACATTAAGGTTTAAATAAGGATCATTGAGCTTTCCCTCCAGTATTTCAAAATCTCCTTCAATTCCTGCATCTCTTGCTAAAACAGCTTTTGCCACTTTCAGGTTATTTTTTGCTGATATTAAATCAGCTTCTGCTCCACTGAGCTCAGCCTCTGCTCTTAAAAGGTCAGTTTTTGTAACTTCTCCAACCTTGAGCCTAATCTTTGCTGCGTCTCTGTGTTTTTTTAATCTCTGAACATTACTTTCAGCAATCTCCACTGCTCTTTTTGCTTTGAGATAGTTATAAAGGTCAGTAGCAACCCTGAGAAGATACTGCTCTTTAAATGAATTCACTTCAAATTCTGTTTTTGTAAAAGCATCCTTTGAGATTGAATAATTTGTAAATTCTTTACCTCCAAGAGAAAGCTTTTCTTCTATGCTCACTGCCCATAAAAAGCTTTTGTCAGGTTGAATTATCTGATTGTTCACAAGCTTTTCTTTACTGTAATCAGTATATTTGCCAGAAGCTGTTAAAGTGGGAAGAAGCCCTGCCAGAGCTTTGTATTTTCCTTCCTTTGAGATTGTTATATTTTCTTCAGCAATTCTTACTTTTTCAGCTTTTTTAAGAGCAAGGGAGAAAACATCTGAAATTGTTAAATTTTGCTCTGCAAATGCCTGCTCAGAAAAAATAAAAAATAACAAAAAAAGTAATATTTTAAATTTCATTCATTCCTCCTAGTTCCTTCGTAAAATATTTCAATGTAAGTTTGTAAGGCTTTTTTTGAATCTATTTTTTTCCTGAAAATCTCTTTTTTAATGAAAAGATTAAAGAGCATTCCAAAGTATGCAAGAGAGGCATATATGGTGTTTAAATCTTTTCTTATTATTCCATTATTTTTAAGCTCATCCAAATAAGAAGCAAAAACAAGATAAACTTCATGAATCATTTTGCTATGGATTGCTCTTATTTCAGCAGGATATTGAAAAATTTCTGTATGCATTATACATATAAGGTCTCTCTTTTTTTTTAGCAAATCAAAATAATACTTGGCAATAGTCTGCAGGGCTTCTTTATACTCCATATTTTTCAATCTTGGAAGAAGGTCTTTAAGTGTGGGCAGGAACGATTGACTTTCAAGCACTTCTATAAAAAGCTTTTCTTTTGAAATAAAATACCTGAAAAGAGTCACTTCTGCAACATTTGCTTCCTTTGCTATTTCCTTTGTAGTTGTTCCAAGATATCCCTTCTGGGAAAAAAGCTTTAATGCAGCTTTAAGAATTTTTCCTTTCGTATCTCTCATGGTAGTAATTACTAACATACACCAAGAAAAAATACAATGTCAAGATGAACTTTAAAATGATAGTTGATTACTATTTGATTTATGCAGTAAAATTATGAATTACTTTAATATTAAGGAGAAGCTTATGAAAATAAGAGGAAAAGTCTGGAAATTTGGTGATAACATTGACACAGATGCCATTATCCCTGCCAGATACCTTAATACATCTGATCCAAAAGAGCTTGCAAAGCATGTTATGGAAGATGCGGATAAGGATTTTCCTTCAAAAGTAAAGCCCGGAGATATAATCATTGCAGGAAAAAACTTTGGATGTGGCTCCTCCCGTGAGCATGCTCCGATTGCAATTAAGGCAGCTGGAATTAAGGCAGTTGTTGCAAAAAGCTTTGCAAGAATATTTTTCAGGAATGCCTTCAATATCGGGTTACCAATTTTTGAGGTTCCTGAGCTTATTGATGAGGCAACTGAAGGAGATGAAATAGAGATTGATATGGATAGTGGTGAGATTGTTAATTTAGCAAAAGGTAAAAGATACAAAACAAAACCAATTCCAGCTTTTATGCAGGAATTAATTAAAGCTGGTGGACTTGTTGAATGGACAAAAAAGAGATTAGCTAAGGAGGTAATAAAATGAAGACCTACAAAATTGCTGTAATTCCAGGAGATGGAACAGGACCTGAAGTTATTCGTGAGGGAATAAAAGTTCTTGATGCAGTAAGCCAGAGGCTGGGATTTAAGCTTGATTACACTTATTATGATTTTGGTGGCGAGAGATATCTTCGCACAGGTGAGACTCTTCCTGACAGCGCAATACAAGAGCTTAAAAAATTCGATGCCATATATCTCGGAGCAATTGGTCATCCTCAGGTTAAACCAGGCATTCTTGAGAAAGGGATACTTTTGAGACTCAGATTTGAACTTGACCAGTACGTAAATCTTCGTCCTGTAAAGCTTTACCCAGGAGTTGATTGTCCTCTTAAAGATAAAAAGCCTGAAGACATAGATTTTGTTGTTGTGAGAGAAAATACAGAGGGGCTTTATACAGGTTCAGGTGGTTTTCTTAAGAAAGGAACACCAGATGAAGTAGCGATTCAGGTTTCAATAAACACCCGTAAGGGTGTTGAAAGATGTATAAGATTTGCTTTTGAATACTGCAGAAAGCGTAATAAAAAGAAGAAACTTACCCTGTGCGGTAAAACAAATGTTTTAACCTTTGCCTTTGACCTGTGGGAAAGAACTTTTTATGAAGTAGCAAAAGAATATCCTGATATTACAACAGATTATGCCCATGTGGATGCCATAACAATGTGGTTTGTAAAAAATCCTGAGTGGTTTGATGTTATTGTAACTGACAATATGTTTGGAGATATCATTACAGATCTTGGTGCAATGATTCAAGGTGGAATGGGTATTGCTGCAGGAGGGAATATAAATCCTCAGGGTGTTTCAATGTTTGAGCCAATTGGCGGCTCTGCACCGAAATACACAGGTAAAAATGTAATAAATCCTTTAGCTGCCATATGCGCAGGTGGGATGATGCTTGAGCATCTTGGTGAGGAAGCTGGAGGAAAACTTATTGAAATGGCAGTTATTGAAGTCACAAGCAAACATCTTAAAAGTCTTGCAGCAGGCAAAATGGGATATACAACCCAGGAAGTTGGCGATTTGGTTGCAAAATATGTAACAGAATTGCCTTTGGAGGGATAAAAATGCTTAAAAAGAAGGAAAAATATGTTGTAGCAGTTGTAGGTGCAACAGGAGCAGTTGGAAATGAGATGATTGCTGTTATTGAGGAAAGAGATTTTCCAGTTGAAAGATTAAGGCTTTTTGCTTCAGAAAGAAGTGAAGGAGTAAAGCTTAATTTTAAAGGAGAGGAAATCGCAGTTGAGACTTTGAAAGAAGATTCCTTTCAAGACATAGATATAGCTCTTTTTTCAGCGGGTGCAGAAAGGTCTAAGATATGGGCACCAATTGCTGCAAAAAGTGGATGTGTTGTTATTGACAACTCAAGCCAGTGGAGAATGGATCCTGAGGTTCCTCTTGTTGTTCCTGAAGTAAATCCTCATGATCTTAAATGGCACAAAGGAATAATTGCAAATCCCAATTGTTCCACGATTCAGATGGTTGTTGCATTGAAGCCAATTCATGATGTGGCAAAAATAAAAAGAGTTGTGGTTACTACTTTTCAAGCAGTCTCTGGAACAGGGAAAAAAGCAATGGATGAGCTTCTTCAGCAAACAGTAGATCTACTTAATTTCAGAGAAATAAAAATAGAAGTTTATCCCCATCAGATTGCTTTTAATGTTTTGCCTCACATAGACAAGTTTCTTGAAAATGGTTACACAAAAGAAGAGATGAAAATGGTTAATGAAACAAAGAAGATAATGGGAGATCCGACAATCAGGGTTACTGCTACTACAGTCCGAGTTCCTGTTTTTAGAGGGCACAGTGAAAGCGTTAATATAGAAACTGAAAAAAAGATTACTGCTAAAGAAGTGCGAGAACTTCTCAGTAAAGCACCTGGTGTGGTTGTTATGGACAATCCTGAAAAAAATGAGTATCCTCTGCCAATTTATGCTTCAGGAAGGGATGAGGTTTTTGTTGGAAGAATTCGTGAGGATGAGTCAATTGAAAATGGAATAAATATGTGGATTGTATCAGACAATCTTCGTAAAGGTGCGGCTTTGAATGCTGTTCAGATAGCAGAAGAGCTAATAAAAATGGTAAAATAGATTGAATCAATTAAAACGAGGAGGATATAAATGTTAGGAGACAGAAAGGATTACATTTTTACATCAGAGTCAGTAACAGAGGGACATCCAGATAAAGTTGCTGATCAAATATCAGATGCAATTCTTGATGCAATGATTTCAAAGGATCCCTATGCAAGAGTAGCTTGTGAAACATTGGTTACTACAGGGCTTGTAATGGTTGCTGGTGAGATTACAACAGAATGTTATGTTGATATTCCCTCAGTAATAAGGGAAACTGTTAAAGAAATTGGATATACCCGTGCAAAGTATGGCTTTGATTATGAGACATGTGCTGTTATTACATCAATCCATGAACAGTCTCCTGATATTGCAATGGGAGTTGACCCAGGTGGTGCAGGTGATCAGGGGCTTATGTTTGGCTTTGCTTGCGATGAAACAGAAGAGCTCATGCCAATGCCTATTATGCTTGCTCATAAACTTGCCATGAAGCTTGCAGAGGTTAGAAAAAAAGATATTCTTACTTATCTCAGGCCTGATGGAAAAACTCAGGTTACAGTAGAATACAGAGATGGTAGACCCTATCAGGTACGTAGCGTTGTAGTTTCAGCTCAGCATGCACCAGATATTACATTGAGAGAATTAAGAGAAGATATAGTTGAAAAAGTTATAAAACCTGTTATACCAAAAGAGCTTCTTGATGAAGAAAGTGTTCAATACTTTATTAATCCCACAGGTAGATTTGTAATTGGTGGACCAATGGGAGATACAGGTCTTACAGGAAGAAAAATTATTGTTGACACCTATGGAGGCATAGCAAGACACGGTGGAGGATGTTTTTCAGGTAAAGATCCAACAAAGGTAGATCGTTCTGGCTCATATATGGCAAGGTATATTGCAAAAAATCTTGTTGCAGCAGGACTGTGCAAGAGAATAGAGATTCAGATTGCTTATGTAATTGGAATTCCAGAGCCTGTTTCAGTTTATATCAATACCTTTGGAACAGGTAAAATAGAAGACTTTAAATTAGAAGAAGTGGTTAAAAAAGTTTTTGATTTAACACCAAAAGGAATTATTGATAAGCTTAAGCTTCGCAGACCAATATACAAGAAAACAGCTGCCTATGGTCATTTTGGAAGACCTGATCCTGATTTTACATGGGAGCAAACAGACATGGCAGATATTTTAAGAAAGGAGGCAGAGCTTTGTTAAAACACGATATAAAGGATATAAAATTAGCTCAAAAAGGCAAACTCAGAATTGAATGGGCAGAGATGGATATGCCTGTTTTAAGAATGATCAGGGAAAGATTTAAAAAAGAAAAGCCTTTGAAAGGAGTAAAAATTGCTGCATGCCTTCATGTGACAACAGAGACAGCCAATTTAATGATTACTCTTAAAGAAGCTGGAGCAGATCTTGCACTATGTGCATCAAATCCTTTAAGCACTCAAGATGATGTAGCTGCAGCTCTTGTTAAATTTTATAAAATTCCAGTTTTTGCAATTAAAGGTGAGGACAGAGATACATATTACAAGCATATTTATCAGGTTCTTGATATAAAACCACATATAACAATGGATGACGGAGCAGATTTGATATCAACGCTTCATAAAGAAAAAACACAGCTTCTTCAAAATGTTTTAGGAGGAACAGAAGAAACTACAACAGGAGTAATCCGGCTGAGAGCAATGGCAGAGGATGGAGCACTTCAGTATCCTGTTATTGCTGTAAATGATGCCTATACAAAACATCTTTTTGACAACCGTTACGGAACAGGACAGAGCACAATAGATGGAATTTTGAGAGCAACAAACAGACTTCTTGCTGGAAGTGTTTTTGTTGTATGCGGCTACGGCTGGTGTGGTAGAGGTGTTGCTATGAGAGCAAGGGGAATGGGTGCAAGAGTTATTGTCACAGAAGTTGATCCACTTAAAGCACTTGAAGCAGTAATGGATGGCTTTGATGTAATGCCAGGACTTGAAGCAGCAAAATCAGGAGATATTTTTGTAACTGTTACAGGTAACATTAATGTGCTTACTGATAAACACTTTCTTAAAATGAAGGATGGAAGCATAGTAGCAAATACAGGGCATTTTAATGTAGAGATAGATATTGAAAGCTTAGAAAAAATCTCAAAATCAAAGAGAACAGTAAGAGATTTCGTAGAAGAATATACACTTAAAAATGGAAAAAGAATTTATCTTCTTGCACAGGGTCGTCTTGTAAACTTGTCTGCAGCAGAAGGACATCCAGCAGCAGTTATGGACATGAGTTTTGCAAATCAGGCTCTTTCTGCTGAATATATATATAAAAATGCAAAAAAACTTGAAAAAAAGGTATATTCTGTGCCTGCAGAGATTGACAGAGAAATTGCAAGACTAAAACTTGAGGCTATGGGTATAAAGATTGACATTTTAACAGAGGAGCAATATAAGTATTTACACAGCTGGCAGATGGGGACGTGAATTTTCCTGAAAGACTATCTGTAGAAATTACGACAAAATGTAATCTTCATTGTGAAATCTGTCCTAAGCAGAGCCCCAATTATCATCAGCCTGACATTGATATGAATTTGGAGACATTTGAAAAACTTAAAACCGTTTTTCCTCATTTAAAAAGTCTTGTATTAAACGGAATCGGGGAGCCTCTATTACATCCAGAACTTGAAAAATTTATTGCTTTTGCAAAAACTTACATGCCTGAGAATTCCTATATCGGATTTCAAACAAATGGAGCATTGTTAAATGATGAAAAACTGAAAGAGCTTATTAAGGCAGGTTTGAACAAAGTCTGTGTTTCTATTGATAGTCTTACGCCTCTTAGCGGGCTTCATGATCCTGAATTTGGAGAAAAAGCCCTTGATGTTATTGTCAGGGCAAAATCAAATGGAGCAAACAATCTTAAAAGCGGGATAGAAATTGTTATAACTACTGATAACCTTGAACAGATTGTTTCTACAGTGAGAGAGAGTTTGAAATATGGCATTGATTTTATAATTCTTTCACATCTTATTCCCTATTCACCGGAAAATTCAAAGAAAGTTGCTTATGAAACAAACAATGAAGAGTCAGTAAAAATTTTTAAAAAATGGATAAGCTCACTTGAAAATAAAGGATACACAATAAATGACTGGCTTGAACTCATGAAGAAAAAAGCTTTGCCAGAATTTTTCCCAGAAGAAAATGAGCCAATGAAGTTTTTTAAAGCCATGTATGATGAAGCTGCAGAAAAAGGACTTACGCTTCATATGCAAAATCTTATAAACAGAGATGATGAGTTAATCAATGCTGTCAAGGCTGTGCTTGAAGAAGTTGAAAAATTATGCAGAAAAGCGAATATTTCCGCTCAGATTCCAGGAACAAATCCTGTACCTCAGAGAAAATGCGATTTTCTTGAAGAAAAATGCATGTATGTGGGAGTAGATGGAGAAGTCTCGCCATGTTATTTCCTATGGCACAGTTTTACATGCTACATTGGTGGGCTTAAAAAGGCTATTAAACGATGGAGCTTTGGCAATGTAATACAAAAGGATCCAATAGAGATTTTTAATTGTCCTTCATATCGTCAATTTATTGAATCTGTTCTAAGATATGATTTCCCCTACTGTTATGACTGCAATTTTGCTCTCTGTGACCTAATGGAATTTGAAGAGTTTCTTTATGATTGCTATACCAACACTGTTCCCTGCGGAGCCTGCCTGTGGTGTGGCGGATTGTTTTATTGTATGATATAATTGAACATCTATGAAAAAAAAGGAGGTGCTATATGAAGATTTTAAGAATTGACATGAGTGACTTAGTAGCAAAGTTTGAAGAATTGGGTGAGTATGAAGGACTTGGTGGAAGAGCTCTTACATCAGCAATTATTTCAAAAGAAGTTGATCCTCTGTGTCATCCCCTGAGCACTGACAATAAACTTGTAATTGCCTGTGGACTTCTTGGTGGAACAGCTGCTGCCATGTCAGGAAGGACTTCTGTTGGTTGCAAAAGTCCTCTTACAGGAGGAATTAAAGAGGCAAATGCTGGTGGACAGGTTGGACAGGTTCTTGGAAGACTCGGAATCGCAGCAATTGTTCTTGAAGGCAAACCAAAAGGAGATGACACATATAAAATTTACATTAACAAAGAGGGAGTCAAGATTGAAAAGGACAACTCCCTTAAGATGCTTTCTAATTATGATTTAATTGAAAAGATGAAAAAGGAATATGGTGAAAAAATAGCTTGTGTGAGCATTGGTCCTGCGGGAGAGATGAAACTCTCAGGAGCCTCAGTAGCAATAACAGATATGGAAATAAGACCTACCAGGCATGCAGGCCGTGGTGGTGTTGGAGCTGTAATGGGATCAAAGGGAGTAAAAGTCATTGTTCTTGATGATACGGGAACAACTCCAAGACAGCCAAAGGATGCCGAAGCCTTTAAAGATGCAAACAAACGCTTTGTCGCCGGGCTTCAGAAACATCCTGTAACCGGACAAGGTCTTCCTGCCTATGGAACTAATGTGCTCACGAACATAATAAATGAAGTTGGTGCATATCCAACTTACAATTTTAAAGAAGGAAGATTTCAAGGAGCAAGGAAAATCAGTGGTGAAGTTGAGGCAGAGCTTGAAAAACAAAGAGGTGGAAATCCAACTCATGGCTGTCACCGTGGATGCGTAATTCGCTGCTCAGGAATTTATCATGATAAAGATGGTCACTACCTTACAAAACAGCCTGAGTATGAGACAGTCTGGGCATTGGGTGGAAATTGCGGGATTGATGACATAGACAAAATTGCGATGATGGATTTTTTATGCGATAACTACGGATTGGATACAATTGAAATGGGTGCGACAATAGCAGTTGCTATGGAAGCAGGACTTCTTAATTGGGGTGATGCTGATGGTGCAATAAATCTGCTTCATGAAGTAGGCAAAGGAACTCCTCTTGGAAGGATTATCGGCAATGGTGCAGCTTTCACAGGCAGAGCCTTTGGAGTTGAAAGAGTTCCTGTTGTCAAAGGACAGGCTCTTCCTGCCTATGATCCGAGAGCAGTTCAAGGCATAGGAGTTACTTATGCAACAAGTCCTATGGGCGCAGATCATACAGCAGGATATTCAATTGCACTTAATGTCTTAAAAACAGGTGGGTTTATTGATCCTCTAAAACCAGAAGGACAGGTTGATCTCTCCCGTAATCTTCAGATTGCAACAGCCTTTATTGACTCAACAGGAATGTGCCTGTTTATAGCCTTTGCTTTACTTGATCAGCCAGAGACAAATCAGGCACTTCTTGACATGCTAAATGCCTTTTATGGCTGGACAATGACTGATAAAGATGTTGTTGAATATGGTAAAAAGGTTCTCAAATTTGAAAGAGATTTTAATACTCGTGCAGGATTTACAAAACAGCATGACAGACTTCCGAGATTCTTCTATAAAGAGCCGATTCCACCACATAATGTTGTATTTCAAGTAAAAGACGAAGAGCTTGATCAGGTTTTTAATTGGTAAAAAATTAGGAGCCTGCATTATATGCAGGCTCCAGCACCTTTATGAAAGTCACAGTAAAACTATTTGGAGGAATAACATCAGCAAAAGATTTTCCAAAGAATGAAGAGGGAGATCTTTTTGTAGAACTTACAGCAGAGAGTTCTGTTGGTCAGCTGATTGATGAGCTTTCATTAAATAAGAAACCTTTTATAATTGTCCTCAATGGAGTCATTCTTCATGACCTAACAATAAAGCTTAAAGATGGAGATGAATTAAGTCTTTTTCCCCCAATAGCAGGCGGATTACTTAATTGAAAATTCTTCTCATAATAAAAATTTTTTATTTTTTCTTGACAAAATCTCTTTAAAAATTTTAAACTGCATTTAACAAAATTAAACAAAGGAGGTTTGGTAATGGACAGGGAATTATTAAACAAAATGTTTGAGTTTCATGGTCACAAATGCTGGGCTTCTGCATTGGGCTTGAGAGCAGGACTGCTTGCATTAGAAAAACTTGGTGTTAAACGGGCCAATGTAAAGGAGCTTTTTGTAATTCTTGAAACAGGATACAATCATGCAGCAGGCTGTTTTGGAGATGGAGTTCAGTTTGCTACAGGTTGCACTGCAGGCAAAGGTAATCTTATTAAAAAACCGAGAGGTAAACTTGCTTTCACACTTATTGATCCCAAGCAGGGCAAACAAATAAGGATGTGCTTTAATCCAAAAATAAGAGAAAAGATTGCGAACTCAAGTTTTATGAAGAAAAGATCAGCAGGAGTTCCGCCAACTGAGATTTCTCCTGAAGAAGTCATGGAAGTTGTAAATCTTGTTCTTGATTCTCCAGTGGAAGAAGTGCTTTTAATTGGAAATGTTGAAGACTCCCATTTTGATCCACCGCATGAAGTCATGGGAATGGCAATCTGCGACATTTGTGGAGAAATGGTGGCAAGACCTTATCTCAGACTTATTGGTTCTGGACAGGCTTGCGAGGTTGGAGAGCTTAAAAAAGTATGCATAGACTGTTCAGGATATGAAGAGGGTTTTGAAAAATGACCTATTTCATAGCATCTCTAATCACCTTTATCTTTACAACAGTGCTGACAATAGCAGGAGTTGGAGCTGCTTTTATTCTTATTCCAGTTTTTGTAGCTCTTGGAGTTCCTCTTCTTACAGCCATGTCAACTGCATTGCTTTTAAACAGCATTGCCATGGCTGTTGCTTCTTTTTATAATGCCAAAGCAGGGCTGATAGTTTATAAAACAGCCCTGCCAATTTTAATCTTTGCTGCATTGCTTTCACCTGTTGGTGCAATTACAGCAGAACATCTTTCAAGAACCCTTCTTTTATGGCTTTTTGTTGGATTTCTCATTTTTGCAGGCTCAATGATGCTATGGTATAAACCAAAGAAAAGAGAGATTTCAGAGCATAAAAAATTGATTATCTACGGAGTTGGAGTTGGTGGATTTGCAGGTTATGTTGGAGGTCTTTTAGGTGTTGGCGGAGGGAATCTCATAGTTCCTGCCCTTGTATGGCTTGGCTTTGACCCTAAGAAAGCTTCAGCTACCACTTCTTTTATCGTTATTTTTTCATCTTTTTCAGGATTTTTGGGTCATATCTCGCTCGGAAACATTGACCACAATCTTTTAATACTATGTGCAATTGGTTCAATTGCTGGTGCTGTTTTAGGAAATTATCTTATGAGAAAAAAGCTTTCTGCTCCGCAGGTAAAAAAGGTGATTGGTGTTGTATTATATATCATAGCAGCAAAAATGATATGGGATTTGATAAAGTAACAGTCCTTTTTTTCTCCTTTTTAAAACTCGGGCTTACAGCTTTTGGTGGTCCTGCAATGGTTGCCTACATTAAAGAACTTGCTGTGGACAGAAATAAATGGCTTGATGGAAAAACATTTCAGGAAGGGGTTGCACTTGCTCAGGCAATTCCAGGAGCAACAGCCATGCAGGTTGCAGCCTATGTAGGACTTAAAACAAGAGGAATTCTTGGCGGAATTGCAAGTTTTATAGGATTTGGTTTGCCTGCATTCATACTTATGCTTATTCTTTCAGCATTATACCAAAAGACACACTCAGTTTCTCAGATAACAGCGATTTTTACGGGGCTACAGGTGATTGTTGTAGCAATAGTTGCCAATGCCACATTAAGTTTTGCAAAACCTGTGATTAAATCAATTGGTGAAATAGCAGTGGCTGTTTTTTCTTTCTTACTTTTTTTCTTTAAAATCAATCCCTTTTTGATAATTATAGTTTGCTTTTTTCTTTCTCAATTAATTTTCAAAGACAGAGCAAACTCTGAAAATAAGAATTCAAAGAGATTAAATTTTAAAGGTATTGGCATTCTCATTTTGATTGTAATCTCAGGATTAATTTTTCTCTTTTTCTTTGACAAAGATCTTTTAACTCTTGCTTTGCTTATGATAAAAATAGATATTTTTGCCTTTGGTGGAGGATATGCCTCTCTGCCATTGATGTTGCATGAGGTTGTTGACAGACTTCAATGGTTAGATGGAAAGACATTTATGGATGGAATAGCTCTTGGACAGATAACTCCAGGTCCAATTGTTATTACAGCGACTTTTGTAGGATATCTTTTAAAAGGTTTTGCAGGAGCTGCTGTTGGTACTGTGGCAGTTTTTACACCTTCTTTTTTAATTATGGCTTTTGCTTCAGAAATAGGTGAAAAAATAAAAAATTCAAAGTTATTCCTCAGAGCGAAAAAAGGACTCTTAGCATCCTTTTCAGGACTTTTACTTTTTGCAACTATAAAGTTTGCTGGTGCAGTAAGCTGGAACTGGCTTAAAATTCTTTTATTAACAGCAGCTTTTATTGGTCTTTTTAGAAAAGTTAGTCTTGTTTATATAATTAGCATGGGCACAGTATTGTCAATCTCTCTTTTTTAGAGGGAATTCACATTAAATCAATCCTTTTCTAAATGATGCCTGCATTTTTCACAGAGCCCGAAAAACTGAATATCTGAGCGTTCAATAGAAAAATTAAATTTTTCTATGAGAGTACTTTTTAAATCTTTGAGAGGATCCTGCTGGTTTTCAAGGTCTATTTCGTAGTCAATAATTTTTCCGCAAATTCTACAGATAAGATGGTAGTGTTCTACTGTTTGTCTTCCAGCTATAAATTCATAGCGTGCTCTTCCGTCTTTAAAATCAAACTTTCTTAAAATTCCAAGTTCTGTAAGAAGTTCAAGAGTTCTGTAAACTGTTGCAAGTCCTATTCCTGGATAAAGTTTTTTGACTTCAAGAAAAATTTCTTCAGCACTTAAGTGGCCTTTTTTTGAAGACAGAAGATTTATTATGGCTTCTCGGGTCTGTGTCCATTTTAAACCGCATTCTCTAAATCTTTTCCTGCAGCACCATCTTTGTTCAAAGGACATAAAAACTCCTTTTTACCAGCTTTGTTTTTTTAATTATACCACAGAAATATCACCATCATTAATCTGTGATTTGAGGGATATGATGCTTTGAATGATAAAATATGAAGATGCTTAAATGGTTTTTTAGAATTTTAATTTTTGCGGTTTTGGTTTATTTTATTTACATAATTGTTTATCCTTTTATCGTGGATGTTTCATTTTTAAAAAGGAAAAATCCAGAGTTGACTGCAATGATGAAGTATCGGATTGAGCAATGGCAAAAGGAAGGCAGAAAAATAAAAATCAAAAAAATATGGATGCCTCTTAATAGAATTTCTCCCTATCTTGTCAAAGCTGTGCTTATTGGTGAAGATGACAAATTTTACAGACATTCAGGCTTTGATATTGAAGGAATAAAAAAGGCAATTGAAAAAGACATAAAAGAAAAAAAACTTAAATACGGAGGAAGTACAATTACTCAACAGCTTGCAAAAAATCTTTATCTCAATCCATCAAAAAATCCAATAAGAAAAATTCAGGAAGCAATAATTACATGGAGGCTTGAAAAAACTCTACCCAAAAAGAGAATTCTTGAACTATATCTTAATGTTGCTGAATGGGGTGAGGGAATTTTTGGTGCAGAGGCTGCATCAAGGCATTACTTCAGGAAATCAGCATCAGAGCTTACAGCAATGGAAGCGGCAAGGCTGGCTGCGTCTTTGCCAAATCCTCTGAGATACAGTCCTGTAGGAAATTCAAGATTTGTTGAAAGACGTGCAAATCTTATTTACTTTATAATGCAGAAAAGAGGGATAATCAAGCAAGAGTATACAGAGCCAGAGGAAAAAGATTCTATGCCTGTTTTACAGGAAACTCCTTTAGAGTCTAATCAAAAGAATGAACCCGACCAGCCTCCTTCAAAATAGCTTCAATTTCTTTGAAGATTGGCAATTTTATAATTTCATTAATTGCAAAAGGAAGCTTTCTCTGCCAGTTAGGGTATTCAGTGGTTGTCCCAGGAAAATTTATCTGCTCTTCTAAAAGTAATATGTCCTCAGGATATAAAAGAAGATATTTTGAGGGAGTTTTTGCAAGAAATTTTAATATGGCTAAAAAAAGCTCTGTCAGAGAGTCTCTTTCCAGCAAATTTTCTTCTTTTAAAAGAGCAATGATTTTTTTTATATCGTTCTGCCTTTCCATAAAAGCATTATGAGCTTGTTTTTCATCGTAAATTTTAAATTTATTTCTCAATTCTATGTCTTTTCCATTCCAGAATCCTTTAAGTGTTGGCAAATCATGGGTTGTTATGCTACATAAAGAATCTTCAGGATAAATACTGGATGACTTATATCTTTCCTGACTTTTTTCAAAATAAAAAACTCTCCATGAGCATATTTTCCTTTTTATTAACTCATTCTTCATCCATTCCTCGGCTGTTCCGAGGTCTTCTCCTATGACTCCTGTCTGGTTTAACTGACTTTCAAGGGCAATAATTCCAAGGAGGTCTTTCCATGGATATTTTACATAGGCACCATTGTCTGGAGAAGAACCTTCAGGAATCCAGAATGCTCTGAATAAACCAAGAGCGTGATCAATTCTGAGAAGTTTTGTTTTCATATTGGCTCTTAAAATCTTTATAAATGGAAGATAAGCCTTTTCCTTTAATTTAAAGGGAATCACAGGAGGTGCTCCCCATTTCTGTCCCTTTGGATTAAAATCATCGGGAGGTGCGCCATATTCTACCTTAAGGGCATAAATCTCTTGATTAATCCACACATCAAAGCTTGATTTAATTGAGCAAAAACCCATATCAAGTAAAACTGGATATTTTTTAATTTCATCAAGTTCACTATCCACAAGCCATTGAAGATATTCATAGAAAAGCACTTCTTTTTCATTGTCTCTGTAAATTTTATTTAGGATTTCTTTGCTGGGATGGCGAAGTTCAGGACTCCAGCTTTGCCAGTCTTTTCCAAATCTTTCTCTCAGAAAACAAAAAACTGAAAAGTATTTTAAATCATCTCTAATCGCTGGGCAAAGCTTATTTTTATAAGCAATGAAATCCATAGCATTTGCATTGATGTAATCCCTGTAAAATGCTTCAAAGTCTTTTCTGAGGCATTCCATTTTTTCTTTCCAGACATAGGGATACTCAAAAATCTTCTCATTTTTAAGTTGCACTGGACACTTTGATAAATAAAGAGGTGTATTAAACTGCCTTGATATGGCTGAATAGGGACTTATTCCATATATATCCTCAGGATCATTAAAATGTAAAGGATTTATGCCTATAAATCCTCCAATACTGTTTATGTATTCAGCCAATTTCCTCAAATGGGAAAAATTTCCTTCTGCACTTTCTTTTAAGCTCCAGAGATTGCATTGAAGCCCCCATATTTTATTTTTATAAGGGACAAAACAATTCTCTGGCACAACTATTAAAACAGTTTCACCGGCTGTTTTTTCTAAAGAAACTCGTAATCTGTAATAACCAATTGGCAAAAAAGGAATGGGAATGCTGTATTTTTTCTCTGCTACAGGTGATAGCTCTACCTTAAAACAAAGAGCATCACCTTTGTTAGCCAATTCCTCAAAAGGAAAAATTTCAATCAGAGCCTCTTTCATTGAAGAGTTTTTCCTAATAAGATTCTCTTTTAGATAAATCTCTACAGGGAAACCTGGCTTAATAACATACACGGGTTCTAAAAAATCAGGATAATTCTTAAAATATTCAATCCAGTGCAGAGACTCTTCAGGGGTAATTCCCATAGCAGAAATTAGCTGAGCCTTCGTTTCAACAGATATTTCAATGTAATTGCCTTTACAGTTATAGTAAAAAGGAATTATTCCAGCTAAATCTGAAAGCTCACATATCAATTGTTTCAGCTGTTTCAAGGTAAAGTTCTCCAGCATCATAGTCATAGGCAAAAAGTTCTGCATATCTTCCCCAGTCTATGGCTGTCTCAAGCTGATTCCATGATTCCTCAGGTGTAAAATGATTCTTAAGAATATCAAGGAAAAACTCCTCAGATACTCTATGTTTTGAAATCGTTGACAGAACCTGCATAATTTGTTTAATAAGCTGAACATTCTGAAGAGCAACTTCTTTAAATATTTCTTTTTTCTCAAGAGTATCAGCCTCTGCCCATTTTTTACCTTTTTCAGTGAGAATAAAGTCACCTTCCTTTATCTCTCCAAAATCAAGTATTACAGAGGCTTCTATCAATGGGAAAATATCATCCACTTCCATACTGAGCTCTGAACTCAGAGCATAAATATCTACTCTTCCACCTTTATCATGAACAAGTTCAATAAGTCCTGCAATTGCTCCAACTTTTGCATGGGGAAGGAACTGGTATCTGCCTGCAGCAAGGAGAAAGGGAATTTCCTCCGGTGATTTTATAAGAACAGTGTATATTTTATCCAGTAAAAATTTGAAATCTCTTGAATTTCTGTCTCTTGGATAGGGCATTTCAATGGGTATTTCAGCTTTCACCTTTCCTGGATTATGACTTAACACAATAGCACGGCTTGACATGCTTACAGCTTCCTCAATATTGTGTGTTACAAGAATAATTGCCTTTGCTGGCATTTTTCCATTTTTCCATAAATCAATAATATCTCCACGTAAATTATCAGCTGTAAGCACATCAAGGGCTGAAAAAGGTTCATCCATAAGAAGAAGTTCAGGTTCAACTGCCAGTGCTCTTGCAATTCCAACTCTCTGGCGCATTCCACCACTTAGTTCTCTTGGATAGGCATCCTCAAATCCGTCGAGTCCAACAAGATCAATTGCTCTCAAAGCTTTTTCATTCATTTCCTGTTCGTTTAATCCCTGTCCTACCAGTCCAACTTTAACATTTTCAAGAACAGTAAACCATGGAAAAAGAGCAAAACTCTGAAAAACTACTGCTATCTTAGCTCTGGCTTTTTTAAGAGGTATTCCTTTATATAAGACCTCTCCTTCAGTTGGTTCCACAATTCCTGCAATGATTCTTAAAAGGGTTGATTTCCCAGCACCAGACTGTCCAAGAATTGATACAAACTCACCTGAATATATTTTGAGATTAATATCTTGTAAAACTGTGATTTCTCTTCCTTTGCCCACTAAAAAAGATTTTTTAATGCCTATGGTCTCAAGGATAATTTCTTTTTCCATAGTTTACTCCAGAATATATTTTGTTTTAGCTAAAATAAAAAGTCTTTTCCAGAGCATTCTGTTTATTCCAACAACAATTAATGACATAAAGCCAGTGGATAGCAATAAAACTCCAAAATTTCCAGAAGCAGAAGACTGACTTATTAATGAACCCAGTCCTGTTGTATGCATTATTTCTCCACCAAAAGAGACATACTCACTTACAATTGTAGCATTCCATGCGCCTCCACTGGCAGTAATCAAGCCCGTAACAAGATAGGGAAATATTCCAGGAAGTATGAGAGTTTTCCATCTTCTCAGTCCTTTAATTCCATAGGCTTTAGAGATCTCAATCAAATCTTTTGGAATAGCACTTGCTCCAGCAATTATATTAAAAAGAAGATACCACTGAGTTCCGAGAAGCATCAGAAATATTGCTCCAATATCAAGTCCTCCACCGAGTTTAATTAAAAATAAAAGAATAACAGGGAAAACTGCTGTTGCAGGAACACTTGCCGCTATTTGGACAATTCCTTGTAGGATTTTCGCAGCCCTTGGATTCAGTCCAATATAAACACCAACTGGAAGAGTCCATGCAAGAGCTATTAATAAAGCCACTGAAACCCTCAGCAATGAATAAAAGGCAGCTTTTATTATAGTTAAAATATCAGTTAAACTGACAGAGGAAATAAGATTGGAAGCCTTCAAAATAGCCCATATAATTACCATTAAAATGATTAATAATGAAACCATCCCCATTATTTTGCTTAGTTTATTAATCAATAGACTTTCTGAAAAAGCAAATTTCCTGTAACTCATTTTTTCCATTTTATTAATTGCGCTGGTAATAAATTCTCTTACTTTTTTAATAAAAACAGAGCCGGAAAAGAGATTTAATATAAGGGATTCTCTTTCTTCTTCTGGTGGAACTGTTTCCAGTCTAAATTTTTGCGACCATACAATGAGAGGTCTCCATACAAACAGGTCAAGAATAATTATCAAAAAAATCATAGTGCCAAGCCCATAAATTACATGCTCAATGTTTCCTTTATTCGCCGCGGTCTGAATATAAGAGCCAATGCCTGGCAGTCTGAAATCTTTATCTTCAAGAATGAACATCTCACATGCCATTAGAAAAAACCAGCCACCTGCTACACTCATCATACTGTTCCAGATAAGGCCTATGGCACTGAAGGGAAGATCAAGTCTTAAGAACTTTGAAAATTTATTCATTTTGAAAACTTTTACTACTTCTCTTAATTCCTTTGGAATGGTATTGATGGAATGATAAAAGCTAAAGGTCATATTCCATACCTGTCCAGTAAAAATAAGAAGAACACAGGCAAGTTCAAGTCCTATTCTTTTGCCTGGGAATAGAGATATCATTGCTAAAACCACTCCTGGTAAAAAAGAAAGCACTGGAATTGACTGGAGAATATCAAGAAGGGGAATCATTATTTTTTCATGAATCTTACTTCTTGATGCAGTATATCCATACCATATTGAAAAAAGGAGCGACAGTAAATAGGCAGAAAAAATTCTTGCCAGAGACTGAAGGGCATATTCTGGAATATTTGAAGGATTTAGATCTATTTCCAAAGTCTTTTCATAAGGAGTGCTCCACTGAGAGGCAATATATATAATGAAAGAGAGAATTCCCAGAACAATCAAAAATACTGCCACATCAATTGCTCTTACTTTAAATGTTTCAGCAGGAATACAGATGGGTATTTTCATTTTAAGCTCCCTTTAAGAAAATCTTACAATTATAAAATAATTCAAGCAATATTTACCATAAATCGAAAATCGTAACTTCTTTAACACTTCGCTCCTCTGGGATTATTACCAGCCTCTAAAATTTTCAATTAAGCCTAATCATAATGAGCAATCTTATGTGACAGGCTTCAGTTGAATAAAAAAATGGCTGCTAAATTCAATTAGCAGTCAAACTTTAAAAATGAAGGAAAAAATTTATCTAATGGCTTAAATATTTTCTACCATCTCCCACACGCCACAAGGGCAGACTCCAGCACAGAAACCACAGCCAATACATTTATTATCATCCACGACATACTCAAATCTTCCATCAGGCTTTTCAACTCTGCTTATTGCACCCCAATAGCAGGTCATTTCACATATATGACAGTCTCTGCATGAGCCACAGGACAGACACCTCTCTGCTTCCTGCTCAAGAGATGATGTAGCACGACATCTTTCGTAGTAGTCAATTTTTATTCTTTCATAAGGAATTCTTGCTCTTAAATCCCTTGTAATAGGAGCATGCATCATTTCTGCATGTAAATATTGAGCCAGAAGCCTTCCATGCCCTATTGCATGAGTTACAAGCCCTAAGCCTGTAACATCACCAATTGCAAAAACCTTTGGATTTGATGTTTGGAAAAACTCATTTATAACAACCCATCCACGCTCAGTATGAATCTGAGGTGGAACAAAATCAAGATCAGGCATATCTCCAATTGCCATGATTACAAAATCTGCATCGAGGCTTGTTCCGTCTTTAAAGTATATTTTCTTTTCCTCGGGAACATATTTTTCAGTAAATTTGGGCCATATGATTTCTACGCCTTTTTGTTGTGCTCGCTCAAGTTCTGCTCCAAAGGATGCTGGTTTTTGAATATCAACTGCAGTTACCTTTGATGCTCCACATAAATAAGCTTCAACCGCAGCATCCATTCCAACATTTCCAGCACCAATTATAACAACTCTTTTTTCTTTAAGATCAAAGGTTTTACCTTCATTTATTGCCCTTAAAAATTCATATGCTGAGATAGTATGTTCTGATCCAGGAAAGGGGATTTTTCTTGGCTTATGAGCTCCAACTGCTATTACGACAAATTCGTATTCTTTACATATTCTTTCAAAAAGCTCTTTCGTAACTCTGGTATTAAGACGAATATCTGGCACAACTTCTTTAAATCTCTCTATTTCCATATGAAGAATTTTCTTATCAAGCCTGTGCTCAGGAATACAAAGCTCTATTTTACCGCCAATTTTATCTGTTGCTTCAAATACTGTTACATGATGACCTTTAAGGCTTAGTTGCCATGCAACAGACATTCCCGCAGGTCCTGCACCAATTACTGCAATTTTGTGTCCTTTCGGTTCAGCTTTCTTTGGAGGAGGAAGCAAAACTGAAGCTTTACCAAATTCCTTAACAGAAATAGGTGAGTCAATTCTTCCACGAGTGCATGCCTGCATGCAAAGATTTGGACAAATCATTCCACAAACTGTAGCAGGAAGAGGACTGTATTCAAGAACAAGTTCTAATGCTTCCTTTACTTTACCAAGTCTAATAAGGGCTGTTCTTTTATGTGTTGGAATATTGGTTGGACAACTATATGCACATGGAGGTAGATATTTTTCATTTGCCCATACAGGCTTGTATCTGCGATATTTTCCAGTTACAATGTATGGAATAACAGTTAGCTCATGGTCAAGGTATTCAGCAAATATACCACCTTGACCAACCTCTTTTTCCCAATAATTTTTCCTGAATTCAGACATTTCAATCTTAAACCATCTTCTCCTTCTTCTTTCTTGAGGTGTATAAGGAACAAGTTTATGCCATTCGTCAGCACTTCTGGTAAGCTCATGATAGTAATCCATCCTGTCTATTGCAGTAAGAAATGGTTTAAGATTTTCTGTGAGCCACTGCCAATCCTGTTCACTTAACTCAAGAAGTTTTACATCTCTTTCACTGTAGCCTTCTATTTTTCCACGAAAATAAATTACACCACCAACCATTCCAACACAGGGTCTGTATCCAAGAACTGTTCTTGGATTGCGGGGGTTTACTCCACAGACTACAGCAATACCACCTGCCTTAAACTCTGCAAAGGAGTCTCCCACATCCCGAAAATACCATGACTGAGGAGGATCAAATCTTGGATTATGCTTTGTCATTGTGTCACAACGAGCACCACCACTTCCTTGAACATAAAGAATTCCCTGTGCCGCAGCATTCCATGCTCCATTTGTAGCATCTCCAAGCACTGTAATTTTTGCACCGCAGTTAAGCCACCCTACATCATCAGAAACTCCGTTTTTTACCACTATCTCTGTGCCAAACATTCCCATTGAACCACATCTCTGCCCAACAGGTCCTTCAACTGTAACTTTTATAGTTTCACCTCTTGGATAGATTCTTCCACCAATTCCGTGCTGACCATCAGCATAGACATGTAAATTTCTTGCACCTTCTCTGACAGCTTCCTGAATATACTCTTCAAGAATTCTTGAAGGAATTCTTTTTCCTTTAACATTTCCGTAAATAATTACAGATTTTTCATCAACCCATTTTACTACTTCTTCATATGGGATGAGGGCTTCATGTAAACCAATTTTTGGCATTTCTCTTTGTGATGTTTTCTTAGCAGGCATAGCTTATCTCCAACCTTTCTGCCATTGCTTTATCATCTATACTTAATCCATCAGACATTCCAATTGGAAGTTCTGTGCTTCTTCCCATTGGTGCGAATATCTTACGAAGTTCAACATCAGCAGCCTTGAATACCTCTACAAGTCTTTCTGCAACTTTATCAGGATCAAGACGCCTGTAAAGTTTAGGGTCCTGTGTTGTTATTCCTCTTGGACACTTTCCAGTATTGCATATATTACAACGATTGTATTCATCTCCAAGACAGTCAGCTGTTGCCTGCATTATGTATTTTCCTACAGCCACTGCCGAGGCACCAAGCATAATAAGAGCAGCTGCATTTGCTGCAAGATTTCCTTTCTTACCAATTCCTCCAGCAGCGATCAAAGGAAGTTCATTCTGTTTGCCCTGTTTTACAAGATCAAGATAACACTCTCTAATGTTTGATGCAATTGGATGCCCCATTTTGTCAAGGGATACATTGTATGCTGCACCAGTGCCACCGTCTTCCCCATCTATGCATAGTGCTGCAGCATAGGGATTCCTTGCAAGATTGTTTAAAACAGCCTTTGCTGTGCGTGTTCCAGAAATTTTTGGATAAACAGGCACTCTAAAGCCAAAAGCCATTGACATTGACTGAATCATCTTCATAACAGACTCTTCAATTGAATACTTTGTCTGATGAGTTGGAGGAGATGGTAAATCAACATACTGAGGCACACCTCTGATTTCAGCAATGAGTTTTATAACCTTTGGAGCCATTAAAAGACCACCATCGCCTGGCTTTGCTCCTTGACCATATTTTATTTCAATTGCTGCAGGATCCTCTTGCATATATGGCAAAGTATGTATTATGCTATCCCATCCAAAATATCCAGAGGCAATCTGCAAAATAAAATATTTTACATATCTTGATTTAAGAAGTCTTGGCGGAAATCCACCTTCACCAGAGCACATAACAACAGGAATGCCTTCAACCTCGTTTAGATAAGCAACTCCCATGGCAAGTCCTTCCCACATTGTTGGAGAAAGTGCGCCAATGGACATGCTCCCAATCATTATTGGGAATATTTCTCTTACAGGTGGAATAAATTTACCTGAAGATTTATCAACAACCAATCTACCGTCTTCAACCTTAAGTGGCAACTCCTCTGGTGGAAGAATTCTTCCAATGTATGAGCGAAGTCTAAATTCATGTCTTGCAGCATCAAGGGCAGGATCTGTAAGCATTGATATTCTCGTAAATTTAAGCCTATCAAGGGTTGACACACCTGGGTCATTTCTTCTTCCGCCTCTTTTGTATCCTTCGCCTCCACGATTTTTATAAAAAAGGAACTTGTTCTGAGGATTATACTCTGGCTCTATTGCATTATTAGGACAAACAAGACTACAAATTGCACAGCCTGTGCAATAATGCTCTATATCATTTACCTGCTCAATTACATGAATTATTCTTCTGACAGGTCTTGGTTTTGGAGTTTCTCCGCTTGATTCAATAACTCTCATGTATTTAACAGCTGGTCTTATCGCTCCCTGAGGACATACGGCTGTGCACTGTCCGCAACGCTTGCAACGGTCTTCTCTCCAACGGATTATGTAAGGAAACTCTTTCAGAGTTAATTTATGATTAAAATCAAGCTTTAAGCCGGTAGCTGGTTCCATACCTTTACCTTCTTTGCACCTGGTGATACAATCACCATGTCATACTTCATTGGATATATATCTTTTAATCTGTCTCTTTCTGGGATAACCTTGTCAAGTCCACAAAGTTCAGACATAAGTGCATATTTGCCTTTTACTCCTCCAACAACTCCAGGTCTTAATTTTTTAGCATCTTGAACCATAAAGCATGTGCCATCAGGAGTAAAACCAATAACCATATTAGGACCATCAATACAAAGCGGACGAAGGGACATCTTTAAAAGTGACAGAGCTTCTCTATCAGGTCTTTGCTCAATTTCCTCCCATTTTAAAGGAGTAATTATATCTTTATAATAAGTAAGCGGAAATCCTAACTGTCTTGCAGAATAATGAAGAATGTGGCAGAACACCTCGCTGTCTGAGTTATATCCCATGTACCCAGGGAATCCTCTACTCATCAAAAACTCTCTTATTGGAACAAAAGCTGTATTTTCACCATTTGTCATTGTACAGTATCCCTGAATAAAGAAGGGATGGCAGGCATAAAGATATATTTGATAATTGGTGTTTTGTCTTCCCTGAGCAAATATTATTTTCGCCTCAAGGTTGTCTTTGTCAAGCCCAAAAAATTCGGCAAGTTCAAGAGGATCACCTACTTCTTTGAGGGTTACAATATCAGGATAAAAAGAAAAAACAAAGATTGATTCATCGGCTTCGCCCATTTTTCTCAGCGTTATTCTTGTATTCATCAAAAAGTCTTCTTTTTCTCTGTCTGATTTATTCTTCCAGTCTTCTGGATAATCATAAACTCTTGCAAAATAATAATCTCTTCGAATGACCCCCCTTACAGGTTTAATCTTAGGCATCCATTCATGGATTAATTTAAATCCAAGCTGTTTCATGTAATCATCAAGAATTTCTTTGCCTTTCCTTGAACAGATTCCTGAAAGTATCGGATATTTTTTCAGTTCCTTAAACTCTCCTCCCAGATTTTTAAGCGTAAGTCCAAGACCTGAGCCATCGTGCCCTTCTTTCATGGTCTCAAGGGCAAGAATATTCTCAATTGGTGAAAAATATTCAGATGATGTAATAGCTGCTAATCTACACATATTTTTATCCCCATCGGCAAAAGGTTACCTTATACTTTTTAGAATATTACTAAAGCTACATTTTTGTCAAATATTTTTTTAAACTTAATTTGCCAAACGAAAATCAAGCTATTTTTAAATTTTGAATCGCCCAAGGCCAGTAGCATATGAGATTCCTCAGAGGCAGAGAGTACATCGAAATGACAAGGTAGTTGAGAAAATTTAAATGTTTCTGAAAAAGGCAAACTCAATAATGATAGTTTTTCCCATGTATGATTGTCATTGCCCTATAAAGTTGCTCAAGAAGTATAAGTCTTGACATTTCATGAGTAAAGGTTAAACAGGAAAGAGAAAGTTTGAAGGAAGCTGCATTATAAACCTCTGTATTCACTCCGTAAGCTCCGCCAATTACGAACTGATGAATAGATTTATTTTTAATAAAATCAGCAAACTCTAAAGAACTCAGGCTTTTGCCATCTCGGTGAAGAAGTATAAAATCTCCTTTTACTGAATTTAAAATTGTCCTTGATTCCTCCTCTATGACTTTGTCTTTTTCGCCATGTGCTTCTTTTAGCTCAATGATTTCAATTTTTGCAAATGAACTAATAATTCTAATATAATGAGAAACTCCATCTTTTATAAATTTTGCTTTTGTTTTGCCAGGATAATATATTCTAAATCTATACAAACTTACTCCAGCATTTTTAGTAATTCTTCGTAAGAAATAATTTTCACTCCTAATTCCTTTGCTTTTGCAAGTTTGCTTCCTGGCTCTTCACCTACTATCAAATAGTCTGTATTTTTTGATACTGAAGAAGAAACCCTGCCACCAGCCTTTTCAATCATTTCCTGGACTTCGTGTCTTGGTTTAGGTAAGGTTCCTGTTATGACAAAACTAAAACCTTCAAGCGAAGCAGGCTTTTTTTCTTTCTGATAATCAGGATTTTCAATTGTTAATCCTAAACTTTTAAGCTCCTCTATTGCTTTTAGGTTTTCTTCATTATTAAAAAACTGCTCAATTGCTCTTGCTGTTTTTTCTCCAATCTGGGGGATCTCAATGAGACGCTCCATTTTAACATGATAAAGATCCTCAAGTTTTTTAAAATTTTGAGCAAGAAGTTTAGCCGCATACTCACCAACCTGACTTATTCCAAGAGCATAAAGAAATCTTGCAAGAGTTGTCTTTTTGCTGCGTTCAATTGCCTCAATAAGCTTTTTTGATGAAAGATCAGCAAATCCTGGAAGTCCTTTAATATCCTGCTGTCTTAGCTTATACAGATCAACAAAACTTTTTATAAGACCTTTTTCATGTAAAAGTTCAACAGTTTTGTCTCCCAATCCTTCAATATTCATGGCTCTGCGTGATGCAAAATGCTTTATTCTTTCTTCAACTTGGGCAGGACAGTTAAAGTTAATGCATTTTAATGCAACTTCTCCTAACTCTCTTACAGTTTTTGAGCCACACACAGGACAATGCTCAGGAATCTTGGGAATCACTTCCTGTCCTGTTCTACGGTCAACAACAACGCCAATTATATGTGGAATTACTTCTCCAGCTCTTTCCACAATTACATAATCACCAATTCTAATGTCTTTTCTTTTTACCTCATCCCAGTTATGAAGAGTTGATCTTGAAACTGTAACTCCGCCAATTCTTACAGGTTCAAGTATTGCCACAGGTGTTATAACACCTGTTCTTCCAACGCTTGCAACAATATCCTTCAGTTTTGTAATTCCCTGGTGAGCAGGATATTTGTAGGCAATAGCCCATCTTGGCTCCCGTGTTTTTGCACCAAGACGTTTTTGAAGTTCAAAACTATTAACTTTAACAACAGCTCCATCTGTTTCAAAAGGATAACCTGCTCTAAGTTTTTCTATCTCTTTTATCGCCTCTATTACTTCATCAATACCTTTTGCCACTTTTACATATGCTGGAACAGGAAATCTTGCCTGCCGAAGCCACTGAATAAACTCATACTGAGTTTTAAATTCAACTCCTCGATAGTATCCAACACCGTAACATGCTATATGAAGTCTTCTACTTGCTGTAATTGAGGGGTCAAATTGACGCACTGAACCACTGGCTGCATTTCTTGGATTGGCAAAAATTGGCTCACCTTTTTCCTGTCTTTCTCTGTTTATTCTTTCAAATTCATCTATATTCATGTAAACTTCACCACGAATATCAATCTCTTCTGGAGTGACTCCTTCAATTCTTAGAGGAATTGATTTTATTGTTTTAATGTTTTGAGTTATATCCTCGCCAACATATCCATCTCCTCTGGTGGAGGCTTTGTACAAAAGTCCATTTTTATAGGAAAGCTCTATTGCAAGTCCGTCATATTTTGGCTCTACTGTATACTCAACAGACTCATTAATGCCAAGAAGCCTTTTTACTCTCTCATCAAAATCTCTTAATTCTTCATAAGAAAAGGCATTATCAAGGGAAAGCATGGGTTCACGGTGTTCAACCTTTTCAAACTTTTCAGATGGAGCTGCTCCAACTCTCTGAGTCGGTGAGTCAGGCAAAATATATCCCCATCTTTCTTCAAGCTCTTTGAGTCTACGTAGCATCATGTCATATTCTTCATCTGATATAACAGGACTATCAAGAACATAGTAACGGTAGTTGTGATAGTTTATTTCTTTAACAAGCCTTTCAATTTCTTTTTTTACATCCTCTGGAATCTCTTTCATTATATAACCTCCTGTAATTGTCTCTAAAAAAGTCCCAGTTCCCCCAAATATTCAACACGTTTTATCTATTTCTATGGGATATGTAAATTTGGATTTTCAAAGGGATATTCATGATAAAAACCACCTTCTTTATCTATACCGTAAACTCTATCATCAAAAACGACCAGTGCAAGATTTATTTTTTCTTTTCTACGAGTTTTATAATAAGTTTTAATGCTTCAAGGGCTACCTCTTTTTTATTTGAAAGTCTGTCACCTTGCAAATTTAACTCTTTAACATAAACATGAGATGGTGTAACAACTGCTACATATATAAGACCCTTTGGCTTTCCCTCCATTGTGTCAGGTCCGAGATTTCCAGTTGTGGCAATTGAATAGTCTGAGCCGGTGATTGATTTTATTGCCTTTGCCATTGCTTCTGCCATTTCTCCTGAAATAACTCCGTAATGAAATACTTCATCAGGAATTTTTAAAATTTGCTTTTTCATCTCTGTTGCATAAACAACAACTCCTCCAAGGAAAACTTTACTGGCACCTGGAATATCTGTTATTGAAGAGGCAACAAGCCCACCTGTGCAGGATTCTGCTGTTGATAGAGTCTTTTGTTTTTCTGTAAAATTTTTAACAATATCAAACGCAATAGAATTTAAAAAGCTCATGAACAAATTATAACAAAAAAAGTGCTGGGAATGACAAAAAATAAAAAAGGAGGGCCAAACCCTCCTTCCTATTAAGCACCTTTGGCTTTTTCTCCAAGTTCTATATAGCTTCCCCCAAAATAAGTATATATTAAATCTCCAGCATCAATGAGCTCTCTTATTGCTGCTTTTGTCTCAGCATCAGGAACTCCCTTTTCTCTAAAATGTTTTATTACATCCATCTGTTTGTATTTCTTTTTCCCTGTTGATTGTTTGATAAGCTCATAAATCTGCTTTTTAAGCTCCTCCTTATCCATTTTAAATCACTCCCTTCATAAAAATTTAAATAAGGGAGGCAAAAACCTCCCTATTATTTAACCCATTTGACCTGAGCTGTAGTTCTGTATGTTGTGAAAGCGTATGTCCAATCATCAATATGCTGATATGTAAATGGTAACCCAGTTACTGCAAAAAATTTCTCCCAACCAATCCTATCAATCCATTCGCCCACTCTCTCATGCTTCTTTGCTCCAGCAGCATAGGCATCAAAAATTTTCCTAATTGTTTTTGTAACTTCAGGCCATCTTGGTGGATTATTAGGTAAATATGCTACAGCAAGCCTTGAAAACTTTGGTGGAGTTCTTAGATTACCAACTTTTCCACCTACGACTATTGCAACTCCATCATTTACTGGATCTGCAATTGGAAGGGCAGGACAAACTGAGAAGCAGTTTCCACAGTACATGCACTTCTCTGCATTGATTTTTACTGATTTCTTTGCTGGATCAGGTGTTATTGCAGCTGTTGGGCATGCGGCCATTGTAGTTGGAAGCTCGCAAAGGTTTTTAAAGCTTTCATGATCAATCCTTGGCATTTTTCTATGAATGCCAACAAGCGCTATGTCTGAGCAATGAACCGCACCACACATGTTTGTACAACATGCAACTGCAATCCTTACTTTATTTGGAAGTTCTTTTGTTGTAAAGTAGTCAGCAAGCTCATCCATTATGCATTTAACCAAACCAGAGGCATCAGTTGCTGATGAATGGCAGTGAACCCATCCTTGTGTATGAACAATATTGCTTACTCTTGGACCAATTCCTCCAATCATGTATCCTTTTGCCTTGAGTTCATCCATCAAAGGTTTTACTTTGCTTTCATCAGAGACAAGAAACTCGACATTGTTTCTTGTTGTAAATCTAAAGTATCCATCACAATACTTATCAGCAATATCAGCAAAATCTCTTAATGTAGTTGTACTTAACAGTCTTGGAGAGGCAATCCTTACTGTCCAGAGTTTATCTCCAGAATTTGCTATATGAACCATTAATCCAGGACCTAAAATTTCATGAGTTTTCCAGTTTCCATAGTTTTTCTGGATTACTGGGGGTAAAAAGTTTTTGTAATGAGGTGGTCCTATATCTGTTTTTCTTTGTTTTACATCTACTACATCAGGAATAAAAAATTTCTCAGGAATTTCACCCATTTTAAACCTCCTTTATTTTTTTATTATTTTGTCCATGCTTCCCAAGGCTTCTTTTCAAGATCTTCCTCTTTCCAGAAGAAGAACGGATCATTTCTTGGCTCTTTAACCATCTCTGGTATTGGTTCAAGACCGGAAATCTCAAGGAATTCTCTCATTCCACGACGAAGAATAAGTTCACCAATTCTTTCTCTGTTCTTTCCATACTCATTCCACCAATCCCACCATTTTCTTGTAAGTTCTTTTAGCTCGTCATAAGGCGGCTTCATTTCCATAAATGGGATTATTACCCAGGAAAGAGTTGCACCAATAACAAATGGTGCTTTTGCACCAATAAGTATCATTGCTCCAAATGGAGGAGTAGGTTTCAGTGCTCCTGGAAGTTTTGCAATACAATGGAAACAGTGACGACAATCTTCATTATTTATTTTTAATGTATTTCCATCCCAGCTTATACACTTTCCAGGACACATATTCACTATTTCTTCCTGAATATTTACGCCCTTTTTAACATAATCTTTTACCTTGTCCTGATCAATCTCTATTGGACCTTTCCATGTTCCAATTATTGAACAGTCTGCACGAGCTATTGCAGCATTGCAGTCAATCGGGCATCCTACTATTTTAAACTTAAACTTGTATGGAAACTGCGGCCTGTGGAGTTCATCCTGAAACTCCTGAGTTATTTCGTAAGTAATATCAAGTGTGTCAATCATTGCCCACTCGCATCTTGCTGGACCAACACAGCAACTTGGAGTTCTCAACGCAGAACCAGAACCACCAATATCAAATCCATTAAGACTAAGTACAGTAGCAATTGGTTCAAGATTGTTAGTTGTTGTTCCAAGCAAAACTGTATCGCCTGTTGAACCATGCATGTTTGTCAGCCCGCTTCCAAATCTGTCCCATAAATCACAGAAAAATCTTATTGCAGCAGAAGTATAAAACAATCCTGCTGGTTGATTAATACGACAAGTATGAAAGTGAGCTACATTCGGAAATTGCTCTGGTAATTGAGAATATCTTCCAATAACTCCTCCTCCATATCCTCTTACTGTAACAATACCTCCATGTTTCCAGTAAGTCATCTTGTCTCTGTAACTTTTCTCTAACTGTCCTAATAGATCAGCAGCCATTGGATTTTTCTCTGCTGCCTTCTTGATTTCCGTAACAAAGCTTGGAAAAGGTCCCTTTTCAAGCTCATCCAATAAAGGTGTGTCATACTTCTTTGTCATATTTTCCTCCTGCTTTAAAATTTTTTTAAATTATACCACAAATTTTAGTGTCTATCAACAGTAAAATAGTTACACATTTTTGGTCAAATAAAAAAATTTTATGTTTACATTAAAGCTTTTAAATGCAAAATAAGATAAAATATTTTAATGCAAATTAAATGGATAGAACTTAACGGATTTAAATCTTTTCCTGAAAAAACCAGAATAGAGCTCAATGAAGGTATAACCTGCTTTGTTGGACCAAATGGAGCAGGAAAAAGCAATATTGTTGATGCCTTCAGATGGGTCCTTGGAGAACACAATCCCAGAATTCTTCGTGGTGAAAAAATGGAAGAAGTAATATTCCAAGGCTCTCAATCAAAAAAAGAAAAGGGCATTGCTGAAGTAACCATTCTATTAAGATCTCTAAAAAAATCAGAAAATGGAGGGCAACCTGAACCAGAATTAACTGAAATAAAAAGAAGGTTTTACAGAACTGGAGAATCCTACTTTATCATCAATGGTAAACAGGCAAGGCTTAAAGACATAAAAGAAATATTTCTTTCAGAGGGAGTTGATATAAGAAGTTATTCAATAATTGACCAGATTAAAATTAACGAGATTTTATCAAAGCCTTCTCACAGAAAAGCTCTTGTTGAAGAATGTGCTGGAATTTCATTGTATAAAATGAAAAAAAATGAATCTGAAGGAAAGCTTCAATCAGCACAGGAAAATCTTCAAAGAATAGAAGACATCATTAGCGAGCTAAAAAAACAGTACTCTTTACTTGAAAGACAGGCAAAAAAAGCTGAAAAGTATAAAAAAACCATAGAAGAATTAAAAAATTTGGAATTAAAAGTCTCTAAAGCTGAAAGCTTAAATCTCCTTGAAGAAATTGCAAAACTTCACGAAAATATTCAAATTCTTGAATATACACAATTAGAATTAAAAGAAGAAAATGAAAAAATCATAGAAAAGATTAAAGAGCAAAAGAGAAAAATCTCCCATATTGAAGCTGTCATACAGGAAACACAGAAAGAATTAAAGCAAAAAGAAATAGAAAAGACAAAGGCAGAAAATCAACAGACTCTCATTTGGCAGGAAGAAAAAAATAAAAAAGAATTAATAAATAAACTTCATGAAGAAAACTTTGCTTTAAAAGGAGAAATAGAAAAATCTCAGAATGATTTAAAAGCTGTTTGTATTGAATACGAAGAAATTGAGGAAAATATTGCCAATCTTCAAAAAGAAATCATTGAGAAAGAACAAGAACTAATGAACTTTTACAAAGAAATAAATGAGATTGAAAAGGAGATTGAAAAACAGAGAAAAATTCTTTTTAATCTTACCACTGAACTGGCGAACAAGAAAAATTATTACCAATCAATAAAAAAATCCGGTGAAAATGCTCAAAACAGGTTAAACAATCTTTATATACGAAAAAAAGAAACAATGCAAAGGATACACCAGATGGAAACAGAAATTCAAAAAATTCAGGAAAACATAAAAAAATTAAAAGAAAACCTGCAATTAGAAAACAACAAAAACAACATTATTCAGAATCAACTCTCCCAGTTAGAAAACCAGCTGGAAACAAAAACTCAGCTAATAATTGAAAAAAAGAAAAAAGAAGCAGTAATAAATGGAAAAATTGAAGCCCTTTCATCAGAAATATGGCAGGAAAACAAAAATTACAAACTCTTTTTTGAATGCATTGATGTAAGCCCTGAAGTTGAGGACTTAATTGAGATTTTCATGGAAGAAAGGCTTAAAGCCTCAGTAATACAAGACATTGAAACAATTAAAAATTTTAAAAATAAGGGCTGGTTCTTTTTAAAAAACGAAGAAATTTTAAGTTCTGAATATCAAAAAAATGAAAGCCCTCATAGTGATAAAAAAATTAAAAGTTACATAAAAATAAAAGAACCAGGGATTAATGAAAACATTTTTAATAATGTTTATATTGTAAACGATCTTAAAGAGGCAATGAAAATAAAAAAAGAATTTCCCAATTGCTGCTTTGTGACCAGAGAAGGTGAAGTGATTTTTCCAGATGGATTTATAAAAACAGGCAAAACCTCAAATCTTCTTAAGAAAAAAAGAATGCTTGAAGATTTGAATAATGAAAAGTCTGAAATATCAAAGGAAATTGAATATTTACAGCAAGAAATTGAAAAAATGCAAGCTACAAAACAGGAGCTCAAAAAAGAAATAGAAAGTAAAAGACTGAAGCTTTCTCAAATACAAAAAGAAATTTTTAAGGCTGAAGAAAAAAATAAAAGTCTTCAAAGAGAAATAGAGCAGATAAAGCAAAGAGCAAAATATATGGAAAATGAAGAAAAAGCTCTGCAAAATGAAATATTTCATAACACAAAAATCATGGAAAAAACCCGCTCTGAAATTGAGCAACTGTCTATAGAAATTGAAGATTTAGAAACAAAAATTGAAGAATTGAAAAATAAACAAAAAGAGACATCCCGCGCGAATGAAAGCCAGAAAGAAGAACTTTCCAGTAAAAAAATTATGCTGTCCACATTAAAGGAAAGATACAATAACAAAAGACAGGAAATAAACAGGCTGAATGAAGAAATTAAAAAACTTACAATGAAACAACAGAAAAATGAAAAAGAGATTGAGCAAAGTCAGAAAAGATTATCTCAGATTGAAAAAGAAAAAGCAGAGATATTAAAAGCAATTGAAATGATTACTCTTGAAACAGTCAATCTAAAAGAACAAATAGAAAAGCTTTATACAGAACTTCAGAATGAAAAAGAATCTTTAACAGAACTGGAAAAAAAATACCATAGCATAAACGAAAAATTACACCAAATTACAGCAGAAATTGGAGAGAAGAAAACCATTGAAGGCGAAAAAAAAGTAAAGCTTGAAAATCTATGGAATGAGATTTACAGCATTTATGGAATTGACATAATTAAAGAACAGATTGAGCTAGCTCAAGAAACGGAAACATTTAAATCTCGCATAACGCAGCTTAAAAATCAACTCAAAGAAATTGGCCCTGTTGATGTTGAAATCTTGAAGGAATATGAAGATGTTAAAGAAAGATATAACTTTTTAATCAACCAGAAACAGGACATTGTAACATCCATAGAAGAACTACAAGAAGCAATAAAAAAAATTAACTCCCTCACGAAAAAGAAACTAAGAGAAACATTCAATCTTTTAAAAGAAAGATTTAACAGCCTATTTAATGAGCTTTTTGAAGGAGGAAAAGCTGAAATTATTCTCACTGATGAAAACAACATCCTTGAGTCAGAGATAGAAATACATGTTCAGCCGCCAGGCAAAAAGACAGGCAACATAAATCTTCTTTCTGGAGGAGAAAAAGCACTTACTGCTTTATCTTTTATATTTGCCTGTTTAAGTATTCGTCCATCTCCTGTATGCATTCTTGACGAGGTGGACGCACCTCTTGATGATATCAATACCCTTAGATTAAGAAAATTGATAAAACAGTTAAGCAGTAACACGCAATTTCTTATTGTAACCCATAATAAGCTCATGATGGAGATTGCAGATTATATCTACGGAGTAACAATGCAGGAAGAAGGAGTATCCACAGTAATTTCCTTAGAACTAAAAGAAGCAGAGGCATATGTATGAAAGATTTAACATTAATTGAAGGAATAGAAATATCCGACGAAAAAGAAGACCTTATATGCTACAGCTATGATGCTTCCTATGCAAAGGGAAGCCTTCCAGAGCTTATTGCTTGGCCTAAAAGCACTGAAGAAATTGTAAAAATTGTAAAATGGGCAACAAATAAAGGGTTAAAAATACTACCACGAGGTGCAGGAACAGGCATGGCAGGAGGAGTTATTCCTATTAATTCAAAAAGCATTATAATTAGCCTTGAAAAAATGAGAGAAGTTCTGGAAATAAATCAAAAAAATTTTACTTCTATTGTAGAACCTGGTGTTATAAATGGAGAACTTCAAAAAGAATTAATGATTCATGAACTTTTTTATCCTCCGGATCCTGCATCTCTTGATTACTGCACAATTGGTGGAAATGTAGCAACAAATGCTGGTGGTCCGCGAGCTGTTAAATACGGGGTTACAAGAAACTATTGCCTGGGATGTGAAGTTGTGCTTTCCAATGGTGCAGTTTTGACATTAGGTGGGAAAACACTTAAAAGAGTTACAGGATATGAATTAAAAGAGCTTTTTATTGGTTCAGAAGGCACACTGGGAATAATTTCAAAAGTAATACTCAGGGTTTTACCACAACCAGAGGAAGTAATTACTCTTTTGATAAGTTTTGATTCAATAGATTCTGCTGGAGAGGCTGTTCCAAAAATCATTGGCTCAGGGATTGTTCCAAGAACCCTTGAATTTCTTGACAGCTCCTGTTTAAGCTTAATTGAAAAAAATTATGAATTGGGGCTGCCCACTCAGGTGGAAGCTTTGCTTCTTGTTGAACTTGATGGAGAAATAACCTCTATTAAAAGAGATGGAGAAAAAATTGTTAATATTGCGAGAAAACTTAAAGGAGAAACGCAGATTGCCACAGACTACTATGCAAGAGAAAATTTATGGAAAGCCCGTAGAAGCATCTCACCATGTATTTTGAAGATGCAGGACAAAGAAAAAATCAATATTGATATTGTTGTTCCTTTAGACAGTCTCTCAAAAACATTTATAAAGTTAAATCAGCTTTCAAATGAATCAAATATTCCAATTATATCTTTTGGTCATGCTGGAGATGGCAATATTCATGTAAACATTCTCGTTGAAAAAGGCAATGAAGAGGAAAAAACTCGAGGATTTGAACTTGTCAAAAAAATCTTTGAATTTGTAGTAAGTCTGGGAGGAGCCATTTCAGGAGAACATGGAATTGGCATAACAAAAAAACCTTATATTAATATTCAGTTAGAAAAAAAACAGATTGAACTGATGCAGGCTATAAAAAGAATTTTTGATCCAAAGGGATTTATGAATCCAGGAAAGATTTTTTAAATATTCTCTGAAGAATACTATCCTGATTTTAGCAGTTGAAATCAAAAAATTTCAGGCAGTTTTCTCAGAGCTTCCTTTATTTTTTCATCTGGATATTCAAAATCAGAAAGCCTCCCGGATAAATATGCCTCATAAGAAGGAAGATCAAGAAATCCTATTCCGCTTAGATTGAAAAGTATTACTCTTTCTTTTCCTTCTTCCTTTGCTTTTAATGCTTCATCTATTGCTACCTTGATGGCATGAGCACTTTCAGGAGCAGGAATAATTCCCTCGCTTCTTGCAAAAAGCATGGCAGATTCAAAGACAGATGTCTGTCCTACTGCCTGTGCTTCAATCAGGCCATCGTGATATAGCTGACTTATGAGAGGAGCGTCTCCATGATATCTTAAACCTCCTGCATGAATTCCTGGAGGAACAAAATCATGTCCGAGGGTATACATCATGAGAAAAGGTGTAAATCCTGCGGTATCGCCATAATCATATCTGAACTCGCCCTTTGTAAGTGTAGGGCACGAAGACGGCTCTACAGCAATAACTCTTAAATCCTTCCCATGAATCTTATCATAAAGGAATGGAAAGCTTATACCACCGAGATTGCTTCCTCCTCCACAGCAACCAATTACAATATCTGGATAGTCTCCTACAATTTCAAGCTGTTTTTTGCATTCAAGTCCTATAATTGTTTGATGAAGCAAAACATGATTTAGCACTGAACCAAGAGCATAGTTTGTATCTTTATGGGTTGCTGCATCTTCAACTGCCTCTGAGATGGCAATTCCAAGTGTTCCAGGATGATCTGGATTTTCATGAAGAATTTTTCTTCCTGATTCAGTTTTATCAGAGGGAGATGGATAAACTTGTGCTCCCCATGTTTCCATCATTATTCTGCGGTACGGTTTCTGATCATAGCTTACTCTTACCATATAGACGGTAATCTCTATTCCCATTAATGCTCCTGCTAATGCAAGGGCAGAACCCCACTGACCTGCACCAGTTTCTGTGGCTATTCTTTTTATCCCTTCAATTTTATTGTAGTAAGCCTGAGGTATTGAAGTATTTGTCTTATGACTCCCTGCCGGGCCAAAACCTTCATGTTTAAAATAAATCCTTGCAGGAGTCTTAAGAGCCTTTTCAAGTCCAATTGCTCTATAAAGAGGGGTTGGACGAAAGCTTGCATATATATCTAAAACCTCTTGTGGAATATCTATCCATCTTTCAGTAGTAACTTCTTGTTCAATAAGAGACACGGGAAAGATAATTTTTAAATCATCAGGAGAAATCGGTTTCTTTGTTTTTGGATTAAGTGGTGGAGGAGGTAACTTTGGCATATCAGCCTGTATGTTATACCATTGTCTTGGTAAATCTTTTTCAGAAAGTAAAATTCTTCTCATTCTGTCCTCCAGTTGCTGTAATTTTTTATAATAATTATACCTTTTACATTTTTGCAAGATTTTTCTTGACATTGTATCTCCTATTTTGATAACATTTTTCCAAGCCACGAAGGCTTAATTTAGCTCAGAAGAGCTTGAGTTTAAGCTTTCGTGGCTTTTTTATTTAAAAAAAATTTTTTAAGGAGGGGACATGAAAAAAGTTTTATTTGTTTTGAGTTTTTTACTTTTTCCTATTTTTACTTATGCAGCTGACATTACAGAGTGGCTATCAATTTCAGGTTCAGCAACAACAGTTTATCAATGGCTCAACAAAGCTCAAGGTAATGTTGAAAACAAGGATCGTGGCTCTGCAGTTATTGATTTTAATGTATCCCTTAAACCAACTGAAAACGATGAATTTTTTGTAAGGGCAAGCTTTGCAAAAGGAAGCGGATTTCATAAAGGAGATTATCCTTTTACGCTTAATCCCAATGCTGATGATTTATTTGTTGATCTTCAAAATATTAATGGTCATTCAAGGGATCACTTACAGGAGTTGTGGTATTCTCATAAGTTTCCAATTCAGAAAGATATGTCCATTAAGCTAACAGCAGGAATAATTGATTCAACAGCTTTTATTGATGACAATGCCTATGCAGCAGATGAATTACATCAATTTATGAATGAAGCTCTGGTTCATAATCCTTTAGCTAATTTACCAAGCTATGATGCTGGTGTAGCAGCAGAATTTGAAGCAGGTGGATTTCATTTAAGATTAGTAGGAATGCGTTCAAAAAATGAAAATGAAAATATGGATGTAAAAAACTATAACTGGATAGGTGCACAGATTGGATACAAAGTTGAAAGCTCACTTGGTGAGGGAAACTACAGGCTTTATGCCTATACAACAAACAAGAAGTTTGAAAACTGGGATGCAGATGCATATAAGGCATTAAGAGGGATTGGAGTATCCTTTGACCAACAACTAATAAAAGACACACTTGGAGCTTTCCTCCGTGCAGGATGGCAGGATGACTCTGCAGCAGTGGATTACAACAGAATGATTTCATTTGGATTAAATCTTAATGGATCAGTGTGGGGGAGAAAGGATGATGAAGTGGGAGTTGGTTATGCATATTTAAAGAGTCCATCAAAGAATCTGGATTTGAGTCGTAGTCAAGTATTTGAATCCTATGTAAAGTTTAAGTTGTTTGCTTATAAGTTTTTAAGCTCTGACATAACCCTTGATTATCAATACATACAGGACAAAACCCGTCAAGAAGGCACAAAAGCAGGACATATATATGGAGTAAGATTTAACATTAACTTTTAAAGGAGGAGGTTTAAGATGAAGAAGTTTAAAAGTCTTTTAATCAGCATCATTGCAGTATTATTTCTTACAGGCACAGCATTGGCACATTTTGGAGTAATAATGCCATCTGATGACATTATCGGAGAGAAAGACTCAAAAAAAATCACACTGAAAGTATATTTCATGCATCCCTTTGAGCAAGAATGGCTTAACATGGAAAAACCAAAGGCTTTTGGTGTAATGCTTGGTGATGAAAAAACTGATCTGCTAAGCACCCTTGTTAACAAAAAAGTAAAGGGCAAAAATGCATGGGAGACAACTTTTACAATCAAGCGTCCAGGAGACTACATATTTTATCTTGAACCAGTTCCTTACTGGGAGCCAGCAGAGGAAAAATTCATAGCCCACTATCCAAAGGTTGTTGTTCAGGCTTTAGGAAAAGAAGAAGGATGGGATAAGGAAGTTGGACTTCCCATCGAGATTGTTCCACTTACAAGACCTTATGGGCTCTGGGTTGGAAATGTATTTCAGGGAATTGTTAAAGTTAATGGAAAGCCTCTGCCTTTTGCAGATGTTGAGGTTGAATACTTTAATGAAGGTGGTAAGGTTAAAGCACCGAAGGAGCCTTACATAACACAGGTTATAAAAGCTGATGCAAATGGTGTATTTACCTATGCAATTCCTAAGGCTGGATGGTGGGGATTTGCAGCACTCACTGATGCTCCTTACAAGATTAAAAAAGATGGGAAAGAATATCCTGTTGAGATTGGTGGAATTATCTGGGTTAAGGCAAGGGAGATGAAATAATGCATATATCTGAAGGAGTTCTTTCTGCGCCGGTTCTGCTTGCCGGCGCTGTTTTGTCTTTAATAGGGCTTACTCTTGGGCTTAAAAAAATTAAAAATGAAGATATTCCAAAGGTTGCTGTCCTTTCTTCTGCTTTTTTTGTTGCATCATTAATTCATATTCCCATAGGTCCTACCTCTGCTCATCTTGTTTTAAACGGGCTTGTTGGAATGCTCCTTGGATGGGCAGCATTTCCTGCTATATTTGTGGGACTTGTTTTGCAGGCTTTACTTTTTCAATTTGGAGGACTTACAACACTTGGAGTAAACACCTTTGCAATGGCAATGCCTGCAGTACTATCATATTATGTCTTTAGAAGGTTGTTACACAAAGGTAGAAATACTGCCTTTATTGGAGGAGCTCTTGGTGGAGCATCTTCTGTGCTTATTGGTACTGTGTTTGTAAGTCTGGCTTTAATTGAAACTGAAAAAAGCTTTATGGGAGTTGCTATAACTCTTTTTACAATGCATCTTCCAATTGCTTTGGTGGAGGGAATAATAACGGGTTTTGTTGTATTATATATTAAAAAAGTAAAACCGGAGGCATTGAGATGAAAAAGTTGCTCAATCCAGGATATTTTTGTCTTTTTTTTATAATTGTTTGCTTACAACTTCTCCTTTCCAGCGATGTTTATGCTCATAAGGTGAGCGCCTATGCATACAGGGAGGGTGATAAAGTAATTGGAGAGTGCTATTTTGTTGATGGCTCGCCCTGTAAAAACTCTAAGGTTGAGGTTTATGACAGTAGAGGTAAAAAAATTACAGAGACCACTACTGATGAAAAGGGAAGATTTAATTTTAAAACTTCAGAGACTGGAGAACTAAAAATAGTAATTCCTGCTGGAGAAGGTCACAGAGCAGAATACATCCTTGAGGCAGTTGAAAAGCCTGAAAAAAAGGAAGTAAAAAAGCAAGAACCTGTTAAAGAGACTCAGAAACAACAGATTCCTTCAGCATCAATCAATAAAGAAGAACTCAAACAAATTATTGATGAAGCAATGGAAGCAAAGCTTCAGGGATTAAGAAGTGAGATGATGGATTTGAGAAAACAGTTGGATAAAATCAGTATAAGAGACATAATTGGAGGAATAGGATATATCTTTGGGGTCTGGGGAGTAATAATGTTTATTAAAAGAAAGAAAAATGCATCTTGAAGAGTTTTCAGAGGGAAGTTCTTTTTTAAATAAGGCAGATCCGAGATTAAAAATCATAGTTTTTTCAATATTCAGTATCCTCTGTGCAACTGCTTCAGGATTGAAAACTCCATCTTTGTTTTTGCTTTATTCTATTTTTTCTGTTTTTCTTGCTCGATTAAGAATAAAGCCTCTTTTTTCAAGGCTTGGTGTGGCAAATTTTTTTATTCTTTTTATCTGGATTTTTGTTCCTTTGAGTTATCCTGGCAATAGTCATTTCTCATTCGCAGGGTTAAAGATTAGCCAGGAAGGAATTTTTTATGCATTATCAATTACACTTAAATCTAATGCAATCATTATCGCAACAATAACACTTCTTAGCACTTCCTCTGTTAATTCTTTAGCCCATGCAATGCTTCATCTTAAAGCTCCGAAAAAGCTTGTGACAGTTTTCTTTCTTTTTTATCGTTACATTATAGTTATCCATGAGGAATATTTAAAAATAAAAAGAGCTGTGCTTGCCAGGGGTTTTGTTCCAAAAACAACGCTTCACACTTACAGGACCTATGCCTACATTGTTGGAGGAATGCTTATTAAAAGCTATGAAAGAGCAGAAGAGATTTACAGGGCAATGCTTTGCAGAGGCTTTCAAGGATATTTTCCGCTTTTTGAGCATTTTCAAATAAGAAAAATTGATATAATATTCAGTGTTGTTTCAATTTTTATGTTTGTTGTAATTCTGGTTTTGGCATAATTTAAAAAATCATCAATAGGGATAGAAACATGAAAGAGCCGATTATAAGACTCAGGAATATTAATTTTAATTATGATGGAAGGGCTGTGCTAAAGGATGTAAACTTTGATGTTTATGAAGAAGATAGAATTGGTCTTATTGGACCTAATGGTTCAGGTAAAACAACTCTTTTATACATCATAATGGGATTGTTAAAACCTTTTTCTGGGACAGTTGAGATATTTGGGACAGTCAGGCAAAAAGAGAAAGATTTTATTGAAGTAAGACAAAAGATAGGACTTCTTTTTCAGGATTCAGATAGTCAGCTTTTCTGTCCAACAGTAAAAGAAGATATAGCTTTTGGACCTTTTAATCTTGGGAAATCAAAGCAAGAAGCATTAAAAATTGTAAAGGAGACCTGCGAAATTTTGGGGTTAAATGGATTTGAAGATAGATTAACCTATAAACTTTCTGGAGGAGAAAAAAGACTTGTTGCACTTGCAACAGTTATAGCAATGAGACCTGTCTGTTATCTTTTAGATGAGCCATCAAATGGTCTTGATGAAAAAACTAAAGAGAGACTTCTTCAATATCTCACAAATAATGCAAAGACCTATGTTGTTGTTTCACACGATAAGGATTTTATAGAACAAGCAACTGATAAAGTCTATCTTCTTAAAAATGGCATGATTTCTACTCTAAGGAGCTATTAAAAAGGAAATATCTTCGGTAGTTTAAAGCCCTTGCCGTGTTTTAACTGTTTCATCATTTTTTTCATCTCATTGAATTGTTTAATGAGCCTGTTAACATCTGTTACTGTTGTTCCACTTCCTTTAGCAATACGAATTCTTCTACTTGCATTTAAAATTTTCGGATTTCTGCGCTCTTCAGGTGTCATTGAATTAATTATTGCCTCAACCTTAACAAACTCTTTCTCATCAATTTTTATTTCCTTTAATATTTTATTGGCTCCTGGAAGCATTGAAAGAATGTTTTCAAGAGGTCCCATTTTTCTCATTTTTCTTATTTGATCTTTTAGATCTTCGAATGTGAATTCTTCTTTTTCGATTTTTTTCTTTAACTTTTCAGCTTCTTTTTGATCATAGGCTTTCTGTGCCTGTTCAATAAGTGTAAGAATATCTCCCATTCCAAGAATTCTATTTGCCATCCTGTCAGGATGAAACTCCTCAAGAGCGTCAAGTTTTTCACCAGTTCCAATAAGTTTTATAGGCTTACCTGTTACTTCTTTTATTGAAAGTGCAGCACCACCACGAGCATCACCATCCATTTTTGTTAGAATAACTCCTGTAATACCTATTTTTTCATTGAAGCTTTTTGCAATGTTTACTGCATCCTGCCCTGTCATTGCATCGGCAACAAAAAGAACTTCATGGGGTTTAAGAATCTCTTTTACATCTTGTAACTCCTGCATCAATTCTTCATCCACATGCATTCTTCCAGCAGTATCAACAATTACTGGATCCATTCTATCAATTACAGCTTTTTTAAGCGCTTCCTTACAAAGCTCTACTGGATTTTTAATTTCGTAAGAATGAAATACTGTAACATCTATCTGCTTACCCAGAGTAACAAGCTGCTCAATAGCTGCTGGTCTTTGAAGGTCTGCTGCAACAAGCATTGGCCTGCGACCCTGTTTTTTGAAAATTCTTGCAAGCTTTGCTGAAGTGGTTGTTTTTCCAGAGCCGTGCAGTCCAACCATCATTATTACAGTTGGTGGGTTTGGGCTCAGCTGAATCTTTGCAGTGCTTCCTCCCAGCAGTTCACACAGTTCATCATAAACAATCTTTATTACCTGCTGAGCAGGGGAAAGGCTTTCAAGAATTTCTTTACCAATAGCTTTATGACGGACTCTTTCAATAAAAGATTTAACAACTTTAAAGTTAACGTCTGCTTCTAAAAGAGCGATTCTTATTTCTTTTAAAGCAGAATCAACATCTTCTTCTTTAAGAATACCCCTGCCTTTGAGTTTTTTAAATATTGCTTCAAGTTTATCTGTTAATGCCTCAAACATTAATTACCTCTTGTTTAAGAGGAGCTTTTCAATTTCTTTGTTAAATAAACCAAAAGTATCCTGTGTTATCCCTCTGTATATTTTCATAATATTTTTTTTCTCATTTAAAATAAAAAAATTTGGAAACCCGTAAATATTGTAAAATTTTTTTACCTTTACATCAGCTATAAATAAAGGATATTGAATTCCTCTGCTTTTTGCAAATTCGTTGAGTTTTTGCGGCTCCTCTATTTCGTCATTAAATATAACTCCAACTATTTGAACATTTTTATTTTTGAATTTCTCATAAAGTTTGTTTATGTCCGGAATTACATAATCGCAGGCAAAACATTTATTTGAAAGAAATTCTATAACTATGACCCTACCTTTAATTTGATACAACTGCACAGGCTTGCCATTTATATCAGTTAAGAAAAAATTCGGAGCAGAGTCACCTGTTCTAAGTGCACTCTGCCCTGCTTGTGGAATTAGCAGTATAAGAATTAAGATTAAAAGCTTTTTCACAAATCAACTATTGAGGAGGCTATCCAGTTTACTTTTTAATATAGATTTTGGAACAACTCCCACTATCTGGTCAACTCTCTGCCCATCTTTGAAAAACATAATTGTAGGAATTCCCATTATTCCATAACGCGTTGCAATATCAGGATTTTCATCTGTATTAAGTTTTCCTACTTTAATTTTCCCTTCATATTCCTTAGCAAGCTCCTCTATTGTTGGAGCAATTATTCTGCATGGACCACACCACGGTGCCCAGAAATCCACCATTATTATACCTTTGGAGTTTAAAACTTCTGATTCCCATTTAGCACTTGTAAGTTCTACAATGCCTTCTGCCATTTTGACCTCCACAAAGATTTTGTAAGCAACTTTTTTTAAAATAAATTTTTCTCTCTTGTTTTGTCAATGTTAGAGTTCCTATATTTTAATTGAGCAAATGAAAAATCCTGAGCCTGCTCACTGGCAAGCTCAGGACAGCTATGAATCTTTAAATTCATTCCAGTGGAATTTTTATCTCTCTTGGCTTTGCTTCTTCTTTTCTTAAAATAACTATTTCAAGCAAGCCATTATTTAGATTCGCCTTAACAGAAGATTTATCAACATCTGCTGGTAAATTAATAGTTCTTGAAAAAGGGCCATAGCTTCTTTCATTCAAAATATAGTCTTCTTCAGAAACACCTTCAGGTTTTTTAATTTCTCCTTTGATTAGGAGTCTATCATCAGTAATTGTTAAATCTATATCCTGCTTGTCAACTCCTGGAATCTCAACCTGAATGACTAATTCATTCCCTCTTTCAAAGATATCCACATTGGGAGAAATAATTCCCTCGCTACTAACAGTCCTCTTCCTCCGAACAGGTGAAAGAAACTCTTCAAAGAGTCTGTCCATTTCCTTTCTTATTTCTTCAATCTCCTTTAAAGGACTCCATTTTACAATAGCCATTTTACACCTCCTAAATTTTTAGGCTGCTTCTGCTATAACAACTCTATTAAATATAATTTTACCATCTTTGAAATCAACTTCCACAATATCTCCTTCTTTAAAAACTCCTTCAATAAGCTTTATTGCAAGAGGGTCAAGTATCTCTTTCTGCAACACCCTTCTCAGCGGTCTTGCACCATATACAGGATCATAACCAATTCTTGCAATGTATTCTTTTGCCTCTTCTGTAAGAGTAATATCAATCTTTCTCTGCTTGAGATACTGCTTTATTCTGTTAATCTGAATTTCTATAATCTCTTTCATTACTTCCCTGCTTAATGGATTGAATATAATTATCTCATCAATCCTGTTAAGAAACTCAGGTCTGAAGAAAGCTCTTAAGTCATCCATAATTTTTGTTTTTAAATCCTTTTTCAAATCCTGCCAGTGCTCAGAGCCTGCACTTTCAAGAAACTCCTGAATATGGGCACTTCCTATGTTTGATGTCATAATTATTATTGTGTTACGAAAATCAACGGTTCTTCCATGTCCATCAGTGAGCCTGCCATCATCAAGAACCTGAAGCAGAACATTGAAGACTTCTGGATGGGCTTTTTCAACTTCATCAAAAAGAACAACACTGTATGGACGCCTGCGAACCGCTTCTGTAAGCTGACCACCTTCTTCATAACCAACATAGCCAGGAGGCGCACCAATTAGTCTGCTTACTGTATGACGCTCCTGATACTCGGACATGTCAATTCTTATCATGGCATTTTCATCATCAAAGAGAAACTCTGCCAGAGCTTTTGCAAGCTCTGTTTTACCCACACCAGTTGGTCCCAAAAACATAAATGAACCAATTGGACGATTAGGATCCTGTAGTCCTGCTCTTGCTCTTCTTATTGCATTTGATACTGCCTGAATAGCTTCATCCTGACCAACAACTCTCTGACGGAGGCGCTCTTCCATTTTAATTAACTTCTGGGTTTCGCTTTCAAGAAGTTTTTTAACAGGAATTCCAGTCCACTTTGCCACAACCTCTGCTATATCTTCTTCATCAACTTCTTCTTTAAGCATCTTTCTTTTTTTCTGAATCTCCTTCAAATGGGCATTTGCCTCATCAAGGGCTTTCTGAAGCTCAATTAGTCTGCCATATCTGAGTTCTGCTGCTCTTGTAAGGTCTCCCTGACGCTCTGCCTGCTCAGAGGCAATACGGGTTTGCTCAATCTCTGCCTTTATCTCTCTAATTTTTAAAATAATCTCCTTTTCAGCTTGCCACTGTCTGCTTAATTCCTCTTTTTTTGCAAGGAGTTGCTCTATCTCATGGGAAATCTTTTCTATCTTTTCCTTTGCGTCCTCAGTTGGCTCTTTGCTCAATGCCTGTCTTTCTATCTCAAGCTGACGGAGTTTTCTCTCAATTTCATCAAGTTCAATGGGCATGCTATCAATCTCCATTCTGAGCTTTGCTGCAGCCTCATCAATCAGGTCAATGGCTTTGTCTGGAAGGTATCTGTCAGTTATGTATCTTGCTGAAAGAACTGCAGCAGCAACCAGTGCTGAATCCTTTATCTTCACACCATGATGAACTTCATACCTTTCTTTAAGTCCTCTCAAAATTGATATTGTATCCTCAACAGTGGGCTCTTTAACCAGAATAGGCTGAAATCTTCTTTCAAGGGCAGGGTCTTTTTCAATGTATTTTCTGTATTCATTTACAGTTGTTGCACCAATGCATCTTAGTTCCCCCCTTGCCAGAGCTGGCTTGAGCATGTTTGCAGCATCAACTGCTCCTTCTGCTGCACCAGCACCTACAAGTGTGTGAAGCTCATCTATGAAAGTTATAATCCGTCCCTCTGACTGTGTAATCTCCTTAAGTACTGCCTTGAGTCTTTCCTCAAATTCTCCCCTGTATTTTGCACCTGCAAGAAGTGCTCCTATATCAAGGGCTATCAATTCCTTGTCTCTCAAAGACTCTGGAACATCGCCTGCCACAATTCTCTGTGCAAGACCTTCAACTATTGCAGTTTTACCAACACCAGGGTCTCCAATAAGCACTGGATTATTCTTTGTCCTTCTTGATAGAACCTGAATAACTCTTCTTATTTCTTCATCTCTTCCAATGACTGGATCAAGCTTACCTTTGCGGGCTAACTCTGTCAGATTTTTACCATATCTGACCAGTGCCTGATACTTTTCCTCTGGATTGGGGTCAGTTACTTGATGAACTCCTCTTATTTTCCTCATTGCATCAAGCACTTTCTGCCGGGTAACTGCCTGCTTTTTTATGGCATCAAGGGCAGGACCACCCACATCAAAAAGAGCTATAAGAAGATGCTCCACACTTATATACTCATCCTTAAGATGCTCAGCTTCTGCTTCAGCTTTCTCAAAAAGCTGATTGAGTCTTGGAGTAATGTAAATCTGCTCAAGGGGTTGAGCACCGTAAACCTTTGGGATTCTATCAATGGCTTTCTTTAAATCTGCTTTTAATGTATTTAAATCTGCTCCGCATTCTTTTAAAATACGGGGAACAAGCCCCTCAGTGTCTTCAATTAGAGCATAAATAAGGTGCTCCACATCTATCTGCTGATTACCGTGCTGAGAGGCAATTCTCTGTGCCTGTGTTATTGCTTCCTGCGTTTTATAGGTAAGTCTATCAAATCTCATAGATTTCCTCCTTAAATTTCCTCCTTAAAATTCTTCAAAAATTTTTTTAATTCTTTTTTCAATCTGCTGTCTTATGTCTTCATCAACATAGCGAAGTAATTCCTGTATGAATTGTTCCATTATCTGCATCCTTTCACGCATTCTTAAAATAATATCCACTCCAGCTCTGTTAACTCCAAATTCCTTTGTAAGTTTTATTACAAAATTAAGTCTTTCAAGATCTTCATCAGTATAAACTCTTTGTCTTTTAATTCTCCTTGGTTTTATAAAACCTTCCCTCTCATAAAGCCTCACTGTCTGAGGATGAACATTGAGCAATCTGCATACCATGCTTATCATATAGAGTCTGTCGTCCTGTCTCATGCTTACCTCCTCAACATGAATTCTCTTGGATTTTCTTTATAAAGGCGTTCGATTTTTCTGATTTCCTCCTTTTCAGAAGCTGTTAATCCTCTGGGAACTACTATTTTTATCACAACATACATGTCTCCTTTTCTGCCACCTTTAGGAGAGGGAAATCCTTTCCCTGAAATTCTGAATTTCTGTCCACCCTGTGTTCCTTCTGGAATCTTCATTGTGACTGTATTTCCATCTGCTGTCGGAACATCCACTTTAGCTCCTAATGCAGCTTCAACGAATGTTACTGGAAGCTCAATGTATATGTCATCTCCTTTTCTGGTGAAAAATGGATGAGCAGTAACATTAACCTCAAGTATAAGATCACCATAAGGTGCACCGCCTCTACCAGCATTTCCATATCCTTTAACCTTTACTGTTGAACCATTATCAACTCCCGCTGGAATTTTTGCCTTTACTGTCTCTGTGATTAAAATTCTTCCTGTCCCACCACAATTTTTACACTTTGATGAGGCAGTCCTTCCTGTTCCCCCACAATTAGGACATGTCTGACTAACTCTCATAAATCCCCTTGAGGTTTGAATTCTTCCTGTGCCGCCACATCTTGAGCATATATCCACTTTATCAGCACCGCTTCCATGACAGAGCTGGCACTCAATGTATCTCTGATAGGTAACTGGCTTAACAGTGCCTTTATAAGCTTCTTCAAAGGTTAATATAACAGGAATAACTATATCTTCGCCCTTTGAATAGGCAGTTCTTGTTTGAGTAAATGTCTCACCGAATATATCTCCAAAAATATCTCCAAGGTCAAAGCCTTTTGTAAAATCAAAGCCACCAAAATCAAAGCCCTTAAAATCAAAGGTTTCGCCCCTGTCATACTCAGCCCTTTTCTGCGGATCACTCAGAACTGCATATGCCTCATTTATCTCCTTAAACTTCTCCTCAGCCTCTTTATTTCCGGGATTTAAATCAGGATGATACTTTCTTGCAAGCTTACGATAAGCCTTCTTTATCTCTTCCTGTGTAGCATCCTTGCTTACACCGAGAATTTTATAGTAATCTTTGCGTTCCATAAAACCATTTTAACATATTGAGTTAATTTATATCAATATCATGAGATTGCCAATAAAAAATGTTATTTTGAGGCTTTTCATTGTTATTCTGAACAAAGCGAGGAATCTTCTTGTCTTTTATACACTGGTAATAGTCAGAAATTCCTCAGGGCATTGAGTCTTTCGCAAAGACAGGAAACGCAATGTTTTGTTGCCTCTATTGGCAATTTTAAGAAGTGAGATTCTGTAGGCAATTTGAATAAAAATGTTAAAATAAAAAATTAATTCACAGAATATAGGAGGTGGGAAATGAAATATGTAAAAGGACTAAGATGCAGGGAATGCGGCAGAGAATATCCTGTAGAGCCTATATATGTATGTGAATTCTGCTTTGGTCCTCTTGAGGCAGTCTATGACTATGCAAAAATAAAGAAAGCCCTTTCAAGGAAAACTATAGAAAAAAGACCAAAAACACTATGGCGATACAAAGAGCTCTTACCAATAGATGGTGAGCCCCAGGTGGGACTTAATTCAGGTTTTACGCCTCTGGTAGAAGCTAAAAATCTTGCAAAATATCTTGGAGTAAAAGAGCTTTACATAAAAGATGATACAGTTGCCCATCCCACCCTTTCATTTAAAGATAGAGTTGTTGCAGTAGCACTTACAAAAGCAAAAGAATTTGGATTTGATACTGTTGCATGTGCCTCTACAGGAAATCTTGCCCATGCTGTTTCAGCGCACGGTGCAAAGGCAGGATTTAAGAGATTTATTTTTATTCCTGCTACTTTAGAGCAGAGCAAAATAGTTGCTTCCATTGTTTATGAGCCAAATCTTGTTGCTGTTGATGGTAACTATGACGATGTAAACAGACTTTGCAGTGAAATTGCAAACAAATACAAATGGGCATTTGTAAATATAAACATTCGTCCCTTTTATGCAGAGGGTTCAAAAACAATAGGGTTTGAAATAGTTGAACAACTTGGCTGGAAAGCACCAGACAGTATTGTAGTGCCCTGTGCAAGTGGCTCACTTCTTACAAAGGTGTGGAAGGCACTTAAAGAGTTTAAAGAGTTGGGAATTCTTAAAAATCTTGAGACAAAAATATACGGTGCACAGGCAACTGGATGCTCTCCAATTTCAACAGCTTTTAAACAGGGCACAGATGTTATAAGACCTGTAAAACCTAATACTATAGCAAAATCTCTTGCCATTGGAAATCCTGCTGATGGATACTATGCTTTGCAAGCTGTAAAGGAAAGTGGAGGTGCTATGGAGGATGTCTCTGATGAAGAAATAATTGATGCAATAAAGCTTCTTGCAAAAACAGAAGGAATTTTCACAGAGACAGCAGGAGGCGTTACTGTTGCATGTTACATTAAGCTTTTAAAAGAAGGTAAAATTGATAAAAAAGACACAACAGTGCTTTGCATTACAGGGAATGGACTTAAAACATCAGAGGTTTTAAATGGCAGAACAGCGGAAGTCTATCAGATAAAACCAAATCTTGCTTCCTTTGAAGAAGCTTTGAAAAGAATTAATGAAAGAGGGAGGTAAAAATGGCAGTAAAAGTTTTAATACCAACACCACTGCAAAAACTTACAGGTGGAAAAGATGTGGTAGAGGCACCAGCTGGAAAAATTATAGATATAATTAATGCGCTTGATAAACAATATCCAGGGCTTGCAGAAAGGCTATGTCAGGATGGTAAGATAAGAAGGTTTATTAATGTTTATGTTAATGAAGAAGATGTTAGATTCCTTCAAGCAGAGGAAACTGTGGTGAAAGAGGGAGATGAAGTTTCAATTGTTCCTGCCATTGCAGGAGGCAGATGCTGAGTTTTATCTTGAGCGAAGTTTTTGAACTATCGCTCAGAATGACGGTAAGGAGGAGTTTATGGGCGAGATTAAAAAATTAAGAGTAAGGCTCACATTTCCTCAGGAATTGATCAAAGAGCCTGTGCTTTTTAGAATGGCAAAAAAATATGATGTCATGCCAAATATTCGTAGAGCAAGAGTTACTGATACATTTGGAGAAATGATACTTGAACTTGAAGGGCTGGAGGAAAATCTTAATGAAGGAATTAATTCCCTCCGTGAGCAGGGAGTTGTAGTTGAATTAATAGAAGGAGACATAATTGAATAGCCATGAATACAAAATCACCATGGAAAGGAATTATAAGAGAGTATTACGAATTTTTCCCTGTTAATGAAAAAACTCCAATTGTCACTCTTTTGGAAGGCAATACTCCACTTATAAAGGTAAACAATCTTACCAAACAACTTAATATGGAGCTTGAGCTTTATCTCAAATTTGATGGTGCAAATCCAACAGGTTCTTTTAAAGACAGAGGAATGACACTTGCAATTTCAAAAGCTCTGGAGGAAGGCTCTCGTGCAGTGATATGTGCTTCAACAGGAAACACTTCAGCATCAGCTTCAGCCTATGCTGCAAGAGCAGGGATTAAAGCAATTGTTATTATTCCTGAAGGAAAAATTGCAACAGGAAAGCTTGTTCAGGCAATGGTTCATGGAGCTACAGTTATTCAGATTAAAGGAAACTTTGATCAGGCTTTAAACATTGTCCGAGCAATTGTTAAAGAGTATCCTATTACTCTTGTTAATTCGATTAACCCCTACAGGATTGAAGGGCAAAAATCTGCAGCCTTTGAAGTCTGCGATCAGCTTGGGCAGGCTCCTCAGTATCATGCTTTGCCTGTGGGAAATGCCGGGAATATATCAGCTTACTGGAAGGGATATAAAGAATACAAAGAAAAAGGAAAAATTAATAACTTACCAAAAATGCTTGGATTTCAGGCAGCAGGAGCAGCTCCAATTGTTCTCGGCAAGCCAGTTGAACAACCTGAGACAATTGCAACAGCAATAAGAATAGGAAATCCTGCGAGCTGGGCTACAGCTGTCCAGGCAAGAGATGAATCTGGGGGAACGATTGATATGGTCACTGATGAAGAAATACTTAAAGCCTACAAAATGATAGCCTCATTTGAAGGAATATTTTGCGAGCCAGCTTCTGCAGCTTCTGTTGCTGGAGTTATAAAGCTTTACAAGCAGGGATATTTTGAAAAAGGCTCCACTGTTGTATGCACCCTTACTGGAAATGGACTTAAAGATCCTGATACAGTTTTTAAGGTCTCAGACATCCCTCATGTTTTACCAGCAAATCTTGACAATGTAAGAGCCTTTGTGGAGAAGCTTTTATGAAATACATTGTAGTCATTCCTGATGGTGCAGCAGATTATCCAATTAATGAGATTGGTGGGCTTACACCTCTTCAGGTTGCCAGAACTCCCAATATGGACTGGCTTGCTTCTAATGGAATAGCAGGCTCAGTTAGAAATATTCCACAGGGTTTTCCACCTGGAAGTGATGTGGCAAACCTGAGTATTCTTGGTTATGATCCAAAAGTTTACTATACAGGCAGAGCGCCTCTTGAAGCTGTTAGCATGGGATTGAATTTATCAAAAAATGATGTGGCATACAGATGCAATCTTGTAACATTAAAGTTTTCAGATAAGAAGAGAATTTTTATGGAGGATTACTCAGCCGGGCATATAACCACAGAAGAGGCAAAAATTCTTATTGAAGATTTAGATAAAAAACTTGGCAGTGATACTTTGAGATTTTACCCGGGTGTAAGTTATCGTCACATAATGCTTTGGAAAAATGGCTCAGAAGAGGTGGAATGCACTCCACCTCATGATATCACGGGAAGAGAGATTTCAATGTTTCTTCCTATAGGCAGGCATGCCCAGTTTTTGAAAGAGATTATTTTCAAATCAATGGATATTCTTAAAGATCATCCAGTTAATAAAAAAAGAACTTCCGAAGGTAAAAAACCTGCAAACAGTATCTGGCTATGGGGGCAGGGACGGACTCCTTCTTTACCAAAGTTTCAGGAAAAATATGGCCTTTCAGGTGCGCTCATTTCTGCAGTGGATCTTACAAAGGGAATTGGTATTTTAGCAGGATTTCATATCATAAATGTTCCAGGTGCAACAGGTTGGATAGACACAAATTATTCAGGAAAGGCTGAATATGCTCTTAACGCTCTTGAGAGAGTTGATTTTGTCTATGTTCATATAGAAGCACCTGATGAGGCAGGACATCAGGGTGATTATAAATTAAAAATTAAGGCTATTGAAGATATTGACAACATTGTAGTTGGAAGAATTCTTGAGGAAGCACCCAGAAGATTTAAAGATTTTAGAATTCTTCTTCTTCCAGACCATCCAACTCCTGTAACCATAAAAACTCATACTGCTGAGCCTGTCCCATTTGTAATTTATGATAGTAGTAATTCTGAGCAAAGCGAAGCATCTCATCAAGAGCATACAAACAAAAGAAAATTTTCCGAGGAGATCCTAAACCATCCTGATTTAGTTATAGAAGAAGGCTACAAACTTATGGATTTATTTATTCTTAAAAATGTCTAATTTTATAGATATTGTCTTTCATATTGACATTTATCTTGAAACTCTTTTTTCTCAAATTGGTAACTGGATTTATGTTGTCCTTTTCTTTATTGTTTTCTCTGAAACAGGATTTGTTATAACGCCATTTTTGCCTGGTGATTCTCTTTTATTTACTGTAGGAGCCCTGTCTTCAAGACAACTGCTTTGTCCTTGGAGTTCTTTAATAGTATTAAGTGTTGCTGCTACAGTGGGAAACACTGTAAATTATCACATCGGAAGATTTGTTGGGCCGAAAGTTTTCTCAAAGGAAAACTCCTTTTTTTTCAATAAAAAGCATCTTTATACAACTGCCCAATTTTATGAAAAACATGGAACAAAAACAATAATAATTGCCAGATTTTTACCAATTATAAGAACCTTTGCACCATTTGTAGCAGGAATAGGAAGAATGAGATATCTAAAATTTCAGATTTACAATATTTTTAGTAGCATTCTCTGGAGTGGCTCTTTAATTGCCACAGGTTATTTTTTCGGAAATCTTCCCTTTGTAAAAGAGAACTTTTCCATGTTCATACTTGGTATTATTATTGTTTCAGTAATACCGAGCATATGGAAAGCTATATCAATAAAAAGGAGTGAGGCAAAATGATACCAATAAGAGATTGTCTTCCAAGAAAATATACTCCCTATATGACATGGTTAATTATAGCTTTAAATTCAGTTATCTTTATTTTTGAACTCATGTTCCCAAGAGAGGATTTAGACTATCTATTTCACATATTTGGTGTGGTTCCTGCAAAATACATGCTTGTAGCATCCCTTCCTTTTGATCCTTTTTATTATCTTCCCTTTTTAACGAGCATGTTTCTTCACGGAGGATGGTTTCATCTTATAAGTAACATGTGGGTTATGTTTATTTTTGCTGACAATGTAGAAGACAAGATGGGTTCTTTCAGGTTTTTAATTTTTTATCTTCTTTGTGGATTTGGAGCAAGCTGGATTCACTGCCTCATCAATCCAGCTTCAACTATACCTACAGTTGGAGCATCTGGTGCAATTTCAGGTGTTTTAGGTGCCTATATGGTGATGTTTCCTCATGCAAGGGTTATAACTCTTGTGCCAATACTGTTTTTCCCTTTCTTTTTTGCACTTCCTGCATTTTTTTACATTTTCATGTGGTTTTTAATTCAACTGTTTTCAGGACTTGGCTCCCTTCTTACACCAGCAGATGTAGGAGGAGTTGCCTGGTGGGCACATGTAGGAGGCTTTCTATTTGGAATTATTTTACACAGAATTTTTGTAATCAAAAAACGACTTCGCATATACGATGACCACTTTGACTATTACTGTGCATGGGGAAGGTGGTAAAAAGCAGGGGTGGTGCAAGCCACCCCTTTGAAATTAAAGAATGGGGAGATATCTTTCTATTTCATAGGGGAAGATTCTTATGCGATAGTCATCCCATTCTTTCTTTTTGCTCTCAATGAGATTTGTGAATATATGGTCTCCTAAAGTTTCTCTAAGTAATTCGCTTTTTTCAGCATACTCAATGGCTTCTATTAAACTTCCGGGAAGGTTATCAATTCCAAGTTCCTTTCTTTCTTCTGGATCAAGATGATAAACATCTTTTTCAATTGGCTCAGGTAGTTTATATTTCTTTTCCACTCCTGTCAATCCTGCATTTAACATACATGCAAAGGCAAGGTAGGGATTGCATGAAGGGTCAGGACTTCTTAACTCTATTCTTGTTGCTTTTTCTTTGCCTGGTTTGTAAAGTGGAACTCTTATAAGAGCAGATCTGTTTCTTCTTGCCCAGCAGATATAAACAGGAGCTTCATAACCTGGAACAAGTCTTTTGTATGAATTAACCCACTGGTTCAAAACAAGGGTAATCTCTTTTATATGGGTTAAAAGTCCTGCTATGTAACTTTTTGCAATATCTGAAAGATAGTATTTGTCTTTTGGATCGAAAAAGACATTTTTATCACCTTTAAACAGGGACTGATGAGTATGCATTCCGCTTCCGTTTTCGCCAAAAAGAGGCTTTGGCATAAAAGTGGCATAAACACCGTGCTGTTTTGCAATCTCTTTAACTACAACTCTATAGGTCATAACAATGTCAGCCATTTGAAGAGCTTCAGCATATCTCAGGTCTATTTCATGTTGAGATGGTGCAACCTCGTGATGGGAGTATTCAACTTTAATACCCATTTGTTCCAGTGCAAGGATTGTGTCTCTACGAAGATCTTCTGCAGCATCCAGTGGATAGTCAAAATATCCACCTTCATCAAGAATTTCTGTGTTTTTGTCTGATTTAAAGTAGAAAAACTCGAGTTCTGGACCAAGATAAAAGGTATAACCTTTTTTCGCAGCTTTTTCAAGATTTAATTTTAAAATATATCTTGGATCACCTTTGTAAGGAGTTCCATCAGGTTCATAAATGTCGCAGAACATCCTTGCTACTGCGCTTTCTTTTGGTCTCCATGTAAGAATTGCAAAGGTTGTTGGATCCGGTCTTGCAATCATGTCTGACTCATCAATTCTTGCAAAACCATGAATTGATGAACCGTCGAATCCCATGCCCTCTGAAAAGGCAACTTCAAGCTCTTCCACTGGAACAGCAAAACTTTTTAGTTGACCGAGAATATCAGTAAACCATAGTCTTACAAACTTGACATTCAGTTCTTTGACCAGCTTCATAACATCCTTTTCATCTCTTGGTTTTGTGTAAGTCATAATATCCTCCTACATTTTATTTTTTATTGAGGCAATGCCCCTTAATTTTAAAATCGAATTTAAGCTATTTAAAGTATAATACTTTAACAACCTTTAATTTAATTGAACGGCTAACGGTTACCATATAGTATATTATTAAAATAAATTTTTTGTCAAAAATTCGAATTCCAATCGGTATTCTGAAGTATTTTATAATTTTTTGCTTTGTCATTTTGAAAAATTCTGAACATTTGAACAATTTTTTTGCCTTTGTATTGGTTTTGGAAACAATTAAAGATTCCTTGCATCCGTTGAGGATGCCTGTGTCTTCTCTGGTTGAGCTTCTTCAATCAAAAGAATAGGGATGTCTTCTCTTATTGGATAATAGACAGAGCAGTTTTTACAAACAAGTCTTTCCCTGTCTTCTTCATAAATTAAATCTCCTTTGCATTTTGGACAGACTATAATTTCAAGAAGCTCTTTACTAAGAGGCATTGATTATTCTCCTTAATCTTTTCAGAGTTTTTTCCTTGCCAACAATTTCTAAAACTTCGTATATTCCAGGACTTACAGTATTGCCTGTTATGGCAACTCTAACTGGCTGAGCAACCTCAGCAAGCTTCAATCCTTTTTCATTTACCATGTCCATAAATATTTTTTCAATTTTATCCTGAGTAAAATCTTCAAGTTGAGCAAGTTTTTCTGTGAGTTCTTTAAGAATTGCAATAGTCTCAGTAGTTATATATTTTTCCTTTGCCTTTGGATCAATTTCAACGTACTCTAAAAAATAATATCTCATTGCATGGGCAAGTTCTCGAAGTGTTCTACATCTTTCTTTAAGGGATTTTATAGCTTTACACACCCATTGTAAATCAACAGTTTCATTTTCTCTCAAATATCCTTCCTTTATAAGAAAAGGTTTTACAAGTTCAAAAAGTTTTTCTTCAGGAGTTAATTTTATATATTCACTATTAAGCCAGAGAAGTTTCTCTGGATCAAAAACAGCATTTGCCTTTCCAACCTGTTGTAGATTGAAATACTTTATTAATTCTTCTCTGGTAAAAATTTCCTGATCTCCATGAGACCATCCAAGACGAGCAAGATAGTTGACAACTGCATCTGAAAGATATCCTTCATCTCTGTAGGCAAGAACACTTGTCGCACCGTGCCTTTTACTTAAACGAGATCTGTCTTTTCCAAGAATCATAGGAATGTGAGCAAACTCTGGAGGATTCATTCCAAGAGCATGATAAATATGAATTTGCTTTGGAGTATTATTAAGGTGGTCTTCGCCTCTTATTACATGGGTTATTTTCATTTCAAAGTCATCAACAACAACGCAAAAATTATATGTAGGAGTTCCATCACTTCTCAGTATTACCAGGTCTTCGAGCTCACTGTTTTTAAAGGTAACAGCACCTTTTACGAGGTCATTAACCACTGTTTCACCTTCAAGAGGCATTTTAAACCTTATTGCAAAGGGTTTATCAAGCTTTTCAGTAATTTCTCTGCAACGTCGGTCATATCTTGGTGGTTTTCCTTCTTTCATTGCTTTTTGCCTTCTTTCTTCTAATTCCTCTGGAGTGCAGTAGCAGCAATAGGCTTTTCCTTCATTAAGAAGTTTGTAAGCATATTTTTTATAAATTTCCATTCTATCAGTCTGTCTGAATGGGCCTTCATCCCAGTTGAGCCCGAGCCATTTCATGGCTTCTATAATTGATTCAATGTATTCTTCAGTGGAGCGTGACCTATCAGTGTCTTCAATTCTTAATATAAATTTTCCACTGTAATGTCTTGCAAAAAGCCAGTTAAAAAGAGCTGTTCTTGCTCCTCCAATATGAAGATGCCCGGTTGGAGAAGGTGCAAATCTAACCCTTACCATTTATCCTCCTTTACTAAAGCTGATTAATAAATTTAGTATACACTTTGGCATAATTTTTATGCTATATTAGCATTATGACAACAAAACCTTTTACAGAAAAAATGCCTCTTGGCGCTTTCCTTCTAAAAAAAGGTAAAATTTCTGAGAAACAACTAATTGATGCTCAAGCACTTCAGAAAATTGAAGGTATAAAGATTGGTGCCGCACTGGTAAAGTTAGGTTATATAACAGAAGATGAGCTTGTGCAGGCTATGAGTGAGCTTTATGGATTCCCTGTATTTAAAATGGATTCTCACAAAATTGACCATTCAGTAATTAAGCTTCTTCCAGAGGATGTAATAAGAAAGTATAAGATATTGCCAATTTATAGAGAAGGTAACATAGTAAAGGTTCTTACAACTGATCCAGCTAATGAAATAGCTCTGGAACAGCTTAAATTCTTTTTAAGTGGTTTTAAAATAATTTTTTACATAGGAAAGGATTCAGATTTTAAAACTCTGATAAATCAATTTTTTGGAGAACAGGATGAAATTTATGCTTCCCAGAATATTCACGAACTTGTTGAAATAGTCTCTAAGGAACCCTCTTCAGCAGAGCCACAAGAGGAAATTCGACCAGAAGCAGAGGGTCCTTTAGTTAGAGTTGTCAATCAGATAATGTTGAATGCTCTTTCAAAAAGAGCAAGCGATATTCACATAGAGCCCTTTGAAGACAGTGTATATGTAAGATACAGAATAGACGGAGTCCTTCATGATGTTTTAACTTTGCCAGCACAATTAAAAGGAAATCTGACTTCAAGAATAAAGATCCTATCAAATCTTGATATATCAGAAAAAAGGCTTCCCCAGGACGGAAGAATGAAGATGAAAGTGGGTAAAAAAGAAGTTGATTTTAGAGTCTCAACTCTTCCATCAATGTTTGGCGAGAAAATTGTATTAAGAATCCTTGAAAAAGGCTCTCTTCAGCTTGATCTTACGCGTCTTGGTTTTGAAGAAGAATCTCTTGAATTTTTCCTTGAAGCTTTAAGTAAACCATATGGGATGATACTTGTGACAGGTCCTACTGGTTCTGGTAAAACAACCACATTGTATTCAGCTTTAATGAAACTTAACAGACCAGAGGTAAATATTATGACTGTTGAGGATCCTGTTGAATACACCCTTCCGAGAATTACACAGGTTCAGGTTCAGGAAGAAATAGGAAAAACCTTTGCTCAGGTATTGAGGTCCTTTTTAAGACAGGATCCTGATATAATCATGGTTGGTGAGATAAGAGACTTTGAAACTGCTGAGATTGCTGTAAAAGCAGCACTCACAGGGCATCTTGTTTTAAGCACACTTCATACAAATGATGCACCAAGCACCATTACAAGATTAGTAAACATGGGGATAGAGCCTTTTTTAATTTCCTCTTCCGTAATTCTGATTGTAGCCCAGAGACTTATAAGAAAACTATGTGAAAACTGTAAAAGAGAACAAAAGTATTCAAAAGATTCTTTAATAAAATTCGGATTTCCTGAGGACAGGCTTGATGGATTAAAAATTTATGAAGCAAAAGGATGTCATGAGTGCAATCAAACAGGTTATCGTGGAAGAATTGCAGTTTATGAAGTGATGCCTATAAAAGAGGAAATTAGAGAATTGATTCTTACAGGTGCTTCTGCAAGTGAGATCAAGAAAGAAGCTATAAAACTTGGTATGCTTACTTTAAGGCAGTCGGGAATAAGAAAAGTAATGGCAGGAATAACAAGCATAGAAGAAGTTTTAAGAGTTACTGTGGAGGACTGATGGACAAGCTTGAGATATTGCTTAAAGCTGCTCCAAAGATAACAAGAGAGAAAAACCTTAATAATCTTATTGAGATTCTTTCTAATCTTGCAAAGGAGATAATTGAGGTTGACCGTTGTAGTCTCTTTATCATAGATGAACCAAAAAAGGAGCTTTATACAATATTTGCCCATGGAGTAAAGGAAATTAGAATCCCATTGACTTCTGGGATTGCAGGGCATGTTGTAAAAACAGGAAAAACATATGTTACTGAGGATGCTTACAAAAGCAAATTTTTTAATCCAGAAGTTGATAAAATATCGGGATACAGAACAAGAAATATTCTCGCTGTTCCAGTTATTAATTCAAAAGGCAAGGTAATTGGTGTGTATCAGGCGATAAACAAATCTGGTAAATTCAACAGCTCAGACATTAAGCTAATGAAACTTATTGCAGAGTTTGCTGGAGCAGCCATTGAAATGAGGATGCTTTATGAAAAAATAAAGGAAATAAATAAAAAAGCTCTTATAAAACTTTCAAAAGCAGCAGAATACAAAGACCCTGAAAGCCTGAGTCATTTATTAAGGGTTGGGTTAATTTCAAGTTTAATTGCAGAAAAACTCGGAATAGATGAAGAAAAATGTGAATTATTAATGTTAGCTTCAACAATGCATGACATCGGAAAAATCGGGATTCCAGATAAAATTCTTCAAAAATCCGGCAGACTGGAACCTGATGAGTGGGAAATAATGAAAAAACATCCAATAATTGGATATGAGCTTCTTTACGATGAAGAAAGTGAACTTCTACAGATGGCAGCCATAATAGCTCTGGAACACCATGAAAGATGGGATGGAAAGGGTTATCCATTTGGTAAAAAAGAAAATGAAATATCTTTATGGGCAAGAATTGTAAGTGTGGTTGACAACTTTGATACCCTTACAACAGATAAAGATGACAGAGAATCATGGAGCATTGATAAGACAGTCAGTTATATGGAAGCCATGAAAGGAAAAGCTTTTGATCCCAGGATTGTTGATGTTTTCTTTGAAAATATTGAAAAAATAATTGAAATAAAAGAAAAATATAAGGATTAATGGAAAAAGAAATTTTTTCAGAGCATTTTAGGGCACTTCTTGAGTTTTCAGCAATAATTAATTCATCTCTTGAAATTGAAGAAATAAGAAAGAGAGCCTGCAAAGCAATAATAGCTCTTGTCAATTGCGAGGCTGCAAGTCTTCTGCTTTTTGATAAGGAATCAGAAGAGCTTTATTTTGATGTTGCTCTTGGAGAAAAAGCTCATAAAGTAAAAACAATAAGACTTAAATTGGGACAGGGTATTGCTGGATGGGTTGCCCAGAAAAAACAGGCAGTTATAATAAATGATGTTCAGAACGATCCAAGATTTTTCAGAGGAGGAGATGAAAAATCAGGTTTTACAACAAAAACCATGATTTGTTTACCAGTAATGATTAAAGAAAAGCTTCTTGGAGTGATTCAGGCAATAAATAAAAAGAACGGTTTTTTTAATGAATATGATTTAGAGTTACTCAAGGCATTAAGCAGTCAGGTTGCAGTGGCAATAGAAAATGCAAGACTCTATGACGAACTTAAACAAACTTTTTATGAAATTGTTTTTGCCCTTGCAGATACCATTGAAAAAAGAGATCCCTATACAGCAGGTCATACAAAAAGGGTTATGGATTATTCTGTTGCGATAGCGATTGAGATGGGGCTTGGTAAAGAAGAAATTGAAAAACTCAAGCTCGCAGCAATACTACATGATATAGGCAAGATTGGTATAAGAGATTCAATTTTACTTAAAACCGAAAGATTAACAGATGAAGAGTATAAAATAATACAAAATCATGCAATTTATGGAGCAGAAATTCTTCAACATGTAAGACAGCTTAAAGACATTATTCCTGGAGTAAAATATCATCATGAAAAATTTGATGGCTCAGGATATCCTGAAAGACTAAAAGCGCAAGAGATTCCTTTAATTGCAAGAATTATTGCAGTGGCTGATACTTTTGATGCAATGACAACAGATAGACCCTACAGAAAAGGGATGAGCATTGAGGCAGCAATACAAGAATTGAAAAATAATGCTGGAACTCAATTTGATTCTGAGGTGGTTGAAGCCTTTCTGAAAGCATTAAATAAAATGAGGTGAGCTTTGAGAATAAAAGTTCTTGGTGCTTCTGGCTCTGATCTTCCAGGATATCATCTTTCATCTTTTCTTTTAAACAATAAAATACTTTTTGATGCAGGAGGTATTACAGGCTCTTTAAGCTTTAGAAATCAACAGAAAATAGAGCATATATTTATAACTCATGCTCATCTTGACCATATAAGAGATATCCCATTTCTGGCTGATAATCTGATTGTGAGCGGTAAAGGGAAAAGTATAAAAATTTATTCCATAAAGGAAGTTCTTGAGGATATAAAAAAACATTTGCTCAATCACAGACTATGGCCAGATTTTACAGTTATTCCAGATGTTCAGAACTCAATTTTAAAACTTGAGATGATCCAAGAAGAAAACCCAATTTTAATAGATGGATATAAAATAACAGCTTACAGAATGAATCACACAGTGCCATCAGTTGGCTATCTCGTCGAAAAAGATGGTCAAGCTTTCTTTTATACGGGAGATACAGGACCTCTGAAGAATTCCTGGAAAAAGCTTTTAGACAAGAAATTAAATGCATTAATAATTGAAGTTTCTCTCCCGGATAAAATGAAAGAACTTGCAATAAAAACAGGACATTTGACTGCAGAGCTTCTTTTTGAAGATTTAAAATTTTTCAAGTACAAACCCGAAAAAATTTTTATAACCCATATAAAGCCTTTTTACAGAAAACAGATTGAGAAAGAACTAAAGAAGTTTCCTGACTACAGAATAAAGATTCTTCAGGGAGTAGAAATAATAAAGTTTTAATGATGGTTAAAAATAAAGAACTCATAGCCGCCTTATTTATTGCTGTTGTTTTCTTGTGTCTTTTTTATATAAAACCCCGACCACTTGAAATCATTGATATGAAAATATATGATTTATTTTTCCATGTTCGTGGTAGAGAAAAACCTCCTGAGAACATAGTTATTGCAGCAATTGATGAAGCTTCTCTTGAAAAACTTGGCAGATGGCCATGGAGCAGAGACAAGATAGCAAGACTTATAGATAAGCTTTCAGAATATGGAGTTGCTGTTATTGCTGTGGATATTATTTTTAGCGAGTCTGAAAAAAATGATCGTTTATTGGCTGAAAGTATATCCAGAGCAGGTAATGTTATTTTACCTGTTGTTTTCTTTTTTGAAGCGGAAGAAGCACCGAAAGAAGTTGAAATAACCGAGTCAGCTTTTTATATTTTAAATCCTGAAAGATTTAACAAATATCAACCTGTTTCATCAAAAAGCGTTCTTGTTCCTGAAAGTATCCTTTCTCGGAGCGCAGCAGGATTTGGACATATAAACATGTTTCCTGATTCTGACGGAACAATAAGATGGGAAGTTTTGTTTATTAACTACTACGGATATATGATACCAGGACTTTCTCTTAAAACAGCAGCAATGTATCTCGGAATTCCTCCGGAAAAGCAATTGATTGATGCGACAAAAGGAGTTTATCTTGGCAGAAGATACATTCCCACTGACCCCTGGGGGAAAATTTTAATTCCATACTACGGAGATAATGGAACTTTCAAATATATTTCAATTGCTGATATAGTTGAAAACAGAGTTAAAAAAGAGGAGCTGGAAGACAAAATTATCCTTATTGGTGCTACTGCTGTTGGTATTTATGATTTAAGAGTAACTCCAATGAGTTCAGCTTTGCCAGGTGTGGAAAAACATGCAAATGTAATTGCTTCACTTATAGAAGGAAAAAGCATCCTTCCAGTTTCTAACTATATTGTTATTTTATTGATTTTAGTTTCAGTATTTTTAGCAATATTTCTTTATCAGAGATTGAAAGCAGGATATTGTTTAATTGTTTTGCTGATTTTAATGAGCGGAGTTTTTATCTCATCTTTCTATTTATTTACAAAGGGTACATGGCTTTCTGTTATTTATGTTTCAGGAGGTTTATTAATTCATTTTCTGACAACAATCACATTAAGGTATGCATATTCTGAAAAAGAAGCGAGGCGAATAAAGAAAATATTTTCCAGCTATGTTACAGAAAAAGTAGTTAATGAACTTATTAAAAACCCATCAATGGCAAAACTTGGTGGAGAAAGAAGAGAAGTTACTGTATTATTCTCTGATATCAGAGGTTTTACAACTCTGTCTGAAAAACTTCTTCCTGAAAGGGTTGTTGAACTTCTCAATGAGTATTTTGCTCAGATGGCTGAGATTATTTTCAAATGGGAAGGAACACTTGATAAATTCATAGGTGATGCAATAATGGTTTTCTGGAATGCACCACTTCCACAGAATGACCATGAACAAAGAGCCCTGAACTGCGCAATAGAGATGATAAAAAGGCTGCGAGCTTTATGTAAAAAATGGGATGAAGAAGGTAAACCTCAATTAAAAATTGGCATTGGTATAAATACAGGAGAAGCTCTTGTTGGTAATATTGGTGCAGAGGGTAAAAAGATGGATTACACTATAATTGGTGATAGTGTAAATCTGGCATCAAGACTTGAAGGTTTAAATAAGGAGTTTAATTCTGAAATAATTATATCTGAATTTACATTTAAAAAATTGCAGGAAAAGATTGAGACTGGTTTTTTTGGTGCAATAGATGTAGAAGAACTTGGTGAGATATCAGTAAAGGGGAAAGAACAACCTGTTAAAATTTTTAAGATTTCTGTTAAGTAGTTAAAAATATTAGAATTTTCCATTATTTTCTTGACAAATTCTCAAATATTATAGTAGTTTAGAAAAGATGGGCGGATAGCTCAGATGGGAGAGCGCAGCCCTTACAAGGCTGAGGTCACAGGTTCGATACCTGTTCCGCCCATGTTTGTGGGGTGGTAGTTCAGCCCGGTTAGAACGCTTGCCTGTCACGCAAGAGGCCGCGGGTTCAAGTCCCGTCCACCCCGCCAATAAAATCAAGGGTTTGTGAAGGAAAGTTAAAATCCTATATCCCTCAGGCTTTTGGGAAATTGTATTGGTGATTCTAAGGTCTCTACTCCTGCAACTTTTAATGCTTCCTGTATGAAGTTTTGAAATGTGCTTTTTACTCGTTCAAACTTTTCTTTTAGTATAGGCTCCAATCCATGAGCAAGTATGGAGTTGTTTCTCAATTTGAGACATTCAAGAAGTTCGTTCTTTCTTTCCAGATAAAGTTTTCCTAAATCATCATCCATATGAGCGAGGAGTTCATAGCTCTTTATGAGAGGAAGCTTGATTACACCGTTTTCACTATTCTTTTTACACTCTGTTCGCAAAAATGTCACAGCCTTTTCATTAAGCATAGGAAGCTCATCACATTTTATGTTTGAATTGTCTATTTCATGAGTCTTTAACCTGAGCTGTGCCACCATCTCAATGGCTCTGTAGTATCTGGCAATAGAGTCATCAAACTTAGCCTGTTTAGCTCTTCTTTCAGCATTCATAATAAGGTCAATAACTTTCTCATAACCATGAGATGATTTTTTCCCGAGAATTTGCTTCAGCCAGAGATAATGATTAATTATTGCCTTTTGAACAGAGCTGTCCTTTGGAAGGGCTTTAATTATTCTTTCAAACTCTTCAAAAGCAGACTGATGATAAAATTTATCCCATAAAACAAAGGCATTAAGTATGTCCTTTAGTAGCATTATTTCGTCTTTTATTTCCCTTGGAATGGGAGTTTTAAGATAGTTTTTAGCTTTTTCAATGATTTCCTCGTAATAGTACTTCTGCATTAAAGTATCAAAGTATTTCCTGTCAATTTTGTAAAGGAGATTTTTCTTAGTTATTGGTATGGGACAATCTCCGCTGTCAATTTTAATAAGATTTGTTCTGTGGGCAGTGTTAAGTTGAAGCTCCCATCCATCCTGAAGAATACTAAGAATCACAAGTGCTACACTCATGGTTTTCGTTCCTCCAGTATAGTTCGCAATGACTCTGATACCTTGTTTGTCTGGAAACTTCTCCTTTAGTCTGGGAAGCAATTTTCCTTCAAGCTCTTTAAAGGTTTCATCTAAGTCATCTATAATGTTCACAGGAAGAAGTATTTTTTCATACTTTTCTTCTGAAAGATTGCACTCTTTTGCAATAATTTTATCACCCTCTTTCAAGGGATTACCATCAACCAGTCTTTCTGATGCCACCTCAGATTTTCCAGAGGAACAGATAAAATAGATGAAGTCAAACTCATCTTCCTTTATGGAGTTTATAATGGGCACAGGGCTTCCACCAACAGTGAAAATTCCAATTTTTTTCATACTTTTACTCCTTCTGCTTTATTTTTATTAAATTATATCAAATTGAACTGGTCAAAACATCACAATCTTTTGAAAATCAATAAGTGTGCAGCCTCTTCTTATAAATATCAGAGAGTGTTTAAAAACTCACAAGTGTTTTGCCTGAGCAATCAGGCTATGCAGTCTCAATTTTCTATGGCAAATTTAAGGATACTATGATAAAATGAAAAAAATAAACTGATGGAGGTGAAAACATGAAAAAAGTTTTGGTGCTTTATTATTCAAAAACTGGAAATACAGAGAAAATGGCTAAAATGATTGCTCAGGGTCTTGCGGATAAGGGTGTAAATGTTGATTTAAAAAAAGTTGAACAAGCAAGTGTTGACAGTCTTCCAGATTATGATGGCTATATAATCGGCTCACCAAATTATTTCGGAACAATGGCAGCTGAGGTGAAAAAATTTATTGATGAGTCTGTTAAATATTACAGAAAAATTGAGGGAAAGCTTGTAGCAGCATTCACATCAACTGGAATGATTGGTGGAGGAGGAGAAACAGTTTGTCTTGATATTCTGAAAGCATTTTTAATTCATGGATGTATATGCCTGGGTTTTACAAGGCTTGGACACTACGGGCCTGTTTCAATTGGAAATCCTGATGAAAGAATTGAAAGAGAAATAGGTGAAATGGTAAGTAAATATGCAGAGGTTTTAAAAAGAATATAATGTTTGATAGAAAAAAACAGCTTAGATGGGCTTCTTTAAAAGCAGGCATTGTTATAACAGCTACACTCCTCATTGTATTTTTTGTGATAATTTTTTCAGGTGGAATACAATCTATTTTTACAAAAAGAGTTCCATTAAGTATTTACATATCAGATGTAAAAGGCCTGCGTAAAGGCGCTCCTGTAAGAATGGCAGGAGTTGATGTGGGAGTTGTAAATGAAATAAAACTGAGCAAAGAATATGGAACAGTTGTAAAAGTTTCAATAGATGAGAGTGTTTTAAGCTATTTAAGATCAGATGCAAAGGCAACTGTTCAGACAATAGGATTACTTGGCGATAAATACATTGAGATATCTCCTGGTGAATCTCAAGAAAGCTTTGACATATCAAAAGGCATGCCTGGATATCCTCAAACAGAAGCAAGAGAAATAATCGGAGTCGCAGCTTCAACAATGACAAAAATTGAAAGATTGATTGAAAAAATTAACTCATTAGTAGCAAAATTTGATAAAGCTGAAGGAACTATTCCAAAAATGATCAATGACCCAACCCTTTATAATAATCTAAATGCAACAGTTTTGGAGCTCAAAAAAACAGTTGAAGAAATAAGAACTGGTAGTATAGGGATGCTTTCAAGGGATAAGGAGGCTTATCAAAGACTTTCAATAGCTTTGAAAAACTTTGAAGAAGCCTCAAACAAGATATCCTCACAACAGGGCACACTTGGAAAAATGATAAATGATCCCTCTCTTTACGAAAGTCTTCTTAAAAATTCTCAAAGGCTTGAAAGCCTTCTACAAGAAATTGAAAGCTCTCAGGGAACGCTTAAAATGCTCATTAAAGACAAAACAGTGGCTGAAGAGTTAAAACAAAGCATAAAGGAGCTTAAGGAACTCATCGAAGAAATAAAGAAAGAGCCGAAAAAATTTTTCAAATTTAGCATATTTTAGTTATAATTTTTTATGGCGACTCTTGATATAAAAAAATATCCCGATGAAGTCTTAAAAAATAAAGCTGAATTGGTCAATGATCTTAGTGGAGATTTACAAAAACTAATTGATGATATGATTGAAACCATGTATAATTTCAATGGGGTTGGACTAGCTGCTCCGCAGGTGGGAGTTTTAAAAAGACTCATTGTTATTGATACATCTGCAAGACAAGAAAATCAATCTCTTATTGTTTTAATAAACCCTGAAATAATAAATTCAGAGGGCGAAATTCTCTCTGAAGAAGGATGTCTGAGTTTACCTGGTTTTATAACGAGGCTTAAAAGAAATGAGAGAGTTTTTGTGAAAGGGCTGGACAGAAAAGGTAATCCAGTAGAAATTGAAGCAACAGGACTTCTTGCAAGAGCACTGCAACATGAAATAGACCATCTTGATGGCATTCTTATTATTGATAGGATAAGTCCTCTTAAAAGAGAACTTTTCAGAAGAAAATATTTAAAAACAAAGAAATAGCATTGTCATGCCAGCAGGGATAATCTTTTTTGGCACTCCAGAGTTTGCAGTTCCTACGCTTAAATCTTTAATTGAAAGAAGAGAAAAGATACTCCTTGTAATCACACAGCCTGACAAACCAAAAGGAAGAGGGAAAATTATTCAACCATGTGAGACTAAAAAAATTGCTGTAGAATTCGGGCTTAATGTGGCACAGCCAGAAAAATTGAAAGATGAAAGCTTTATAAAGATGTTAAAAGAATTAAATCCTGAATTCGGGATAGTTGTTGCATACGGGAAAATTCTTCCAAAGGAAGTTCTTGAAATACCAGAATACGGTTGCATAAATTTACATGCCTCGCTTTTACCAAAATACAGAGGAGCAGCACCGATCCAATGGGCATTAATAAAAGGAGAAAAAATAACCGGTGTGACAACCATGCTTATTGATGAAGGACTTGATACAGGTCCAGTGCTTTTACAAAAAGAAGTTCCCATAGAAGATGAAGACAATGCTCAGAGTCTTGCACATAAGCTTTCTATAGTTGGTGCAGAATTAATTATTGAAACAATTGAAAAAATGAGAAAGGGACAAATACAACCAAAGCCTCAGGAGGGCGAGGCAAGCTATGCACCCCAGCTTAAAAAAGAAGATGGCAAAATTAACTGGAATGCCCCAGCTAAGGAAATCGTAAATCTTATTCGAGGAACCTATCCATGGCCATGTGCATACAGTTTTTTAAAAAATGAAAGAGTAAAAATAATTAAAGCAGAGGCTCTTGCTGGCAAGGCACCTGCAGGCATGATTGTTAAAGCAAAAGATGAATTAATTGTGGGAACAGGCAATGGCTTATTAAAAATTCTTCTTATTCAACCTGAAGGGAAAAAAGTAATGACAGCAAAAGAATTTCTCTCTGGAAGAAAAATAAATGAAACCATGGATTCATTTTCTTAGAGGTTTTGTTCTTAAAGTTCTTTATCCAGTTTTAATGCTTGTGGGAGCCTTTTTAAAATCTAAAAAAGCTGATTTTCAGGCATACATTGTAAGGCTTAATAATCTTCTTGTAATGCGGGACAGTTTTTATCCAAAAAAAATACTCCTTCTGCTTCCACATTGCATTCAAAACTCAAAATGCGATGTAAGACTCACCTTTGATGTTTATAAATGCCGCAGATGTGGAAAGTGTAAAATTAAAGATTTAATAGAGCTTGCAGAAACTTACCATATATCCATTGCTATAGCAACAGGTGGAACTATTGCAAGAAAAGTAGTAAAAGAGGTTAAACCAGATGCAATTGTTGCAGTTGCCTGCGAAAGGGATCTTTCAAGCGGAATAGTTGATACCTATCCAATTCCTGTTATTGGAATTCTTAATGAAAGACCTTTTGGACCCTGTATTGATACAACTGTTTGTTTAAAAAGCGTTGAGGATGCAATTAAATGGTTTATAAATCGCCAAGAAAAACAGCAGTAGCAATTTTAACCAGAGTATTGTCCCAGAGGAAATCTCTGAAATCTCTGCTTACTGATGAAGTTCTTTCCTCTTTTAATAAGTCAGATAGAGCATTTCTCATAGAAGTTTTATATGGTACTCTGAGAAATTTACATTTGATTGACTATTTAATTGAAGGCTTCTTTAAAAATAAAAAAGGGCTTTCTGCCTTTACAATAAACAATCTAAGAACAGCGGTGTATCAGTTGCTCTTTATGAAAATTCCAGAATATGCTGTAACCTGCGAGGCTGTAAATGTTGAAAAAAGCTTCAATGGGAAACCCTCTGTTGTAAATGCCATATTAAGAAATTTTATAAAAAATTATTCTGGTAAAAGTCTGGAAGAAATTTTTAATAGCAATTTATCTCTTTCAGTAAAATATTCTCATCCTGAGTGGCTTGTAAAAAGATGGCTTAAAAGATTTCCATTAGAGGAGGTAGAATCTCTTCTTAAAGCAAACAATGAAAAAGCACCATTTAGTATTGCTGTAAAACCTGAAGAAAGAGCCCTTGTAGCAGAGTATTTAACAGAAAAAGGATTTAAAGTAGAATTTTCAGAAATCGTTCCGTCAGGATTAAAAATACAGGGACAGGGCTACGAAATAAGACAAAGTCTTCAACAAGCACCTTTTTTCTGGATTGTTCAGGATGAAGCCTCTCAGCTTGTATGTTTTCTTTTAGAAGCCTTTGAAGGTGCAAGAATTCTTGATGCCTGCGCAAGCCCTGGAGGTAAGACACTTCTTACTGCAGCATTAATGAAAAAGGGAGAAATTATCTCAGTTGAAAATAACAGGGTAAGATTTAAAATCTTGCAGGAAAACATTAACAGATTGAGAAAATTTGTCCCTCATGTAAAAATAAAGCCTCAGCTTGCAGATATTCATCAGATAGAGTTTAAACATTCCTTTGACAGAATTATTCTTGATGCACCCTGTTCTTCTACAGGAGTTATTAGAAGAAATCCTGATGTAAGATATAGAGTAAATGAAGAGGAAATTAAAAGGCTTTCAGAAATTCAAAAACATATGATTGAAAAGGTTGCACAATTTTTAGCTAAAGACGGTATTCTTTTATACTCTGTTTGTTCAACAGAACCCAATGAGGCAGAAGAAGTAATTGAAAGTTTTTTACAGAAACATGACGAATTTAGTAGTATAAAAAAATTACGAACATATCCGCACACAGACGGAATGGATGGATTTTTCATGGCTAAGCTTTTAAGAATCAAATGAGAAGAGTTTTATACATAGCAGGAGCAATATTTGGAGGCTTTTTAGCAGGTTATTTTTCTTTGACCATCTTTGTTTCAGGAGGAACTATAGAAGTTCCAGATTTAAGAGGAAAAGACATTGTTCAGGCAAATCAAATACTTAAAGAAAAGGGACTTTACATACGAATTGATGGAGAAGAATATTCAGAAATACCTGCAGGAACAGTTTCAAGACAAATTCCACCAGCAGGAACAAAAGTTAAAAAAGGAAGAGAAATTGGAGTAGTAATAAGTAAAGGTCTGCGGTTTACAACTTTGCCTGATGTAAGAGGACTGAGCTATGAAGAGGCTGAAAAAATTTTGAATGAAAAAGGAATTCCAGTGGAAAAAATTATTAAAATTCATTCAGAGATGTATCCTGAAAATACAGTTATAGCCCAATCACCAGAGCCTGAGGAAGGAGGAAAAGCAATAAAACTAATTGTGAGTCTTGGTAAAAATGAAGATGAAAATTATTAAAAAAGCTGAACATTTAAGAACTGCGGGTTTATTTAGAGAATCATTGAAACTATGGAAAAGAATATATAAAAAAGCTTTAAAAAAGGCAGACATTGCCTTAACCTCAGATGCTTTAATTGCCTTGGGAGACTTAAACAGAATCATTGGAAATTTTAAAATTGCTATTTCTTATTATGAAGAAGCCTGTGAGATTGCTCAAGCTGTTGGAAATAAACTTTCAGAGGCAGATGCCCTAACTGGAATAAGCCTTTGCAAAAAAGCAACAGGAGAGTGGAAAGAAGCACTAAAAATTTTAAAAAAAGCAAGAAAAATTTATGAATCTTCTGATGATAACAAAGCAATATATTTTACCCTGTGGGCAGAAGGAGCTATATGGAGATGGGGTGGAAGAATTAAAAAATCTATTGATAGTTTTCATAAAGCTTTTGAGGGATTCAAAGAAATCAAAGACAATGAAGGAATTGGTTACAGTTGCTGCGGACTTGGTGGAAGCTTAAGAATTTATGGTAATTATGAAGAGTCAATGAGATATTACAAAATGGCTAATGAAATATTTCATAAAATTGGAGATAAATTTGGCATTGCTTACTCATTTTGTGGCATAGGTAATGCCCTTAGAATGATGAATGATTTTAAAGGAGCTGAAGAAAATTTTAAAAAAGCCTTGGATATTTACAGTAAAATCGGTGATATTGTAAGTTCATCCTATACTCTATGGAGTATGGCAATGGTGTATATCTTGAAAGGAAAATATAAAACAGCGTTGCAATATATTGAAAAAGCTGAAAAAAATTTCAAAAAGTGTGAAGACCCCCGAGGACTAATATATTGTAAACTTCAAAGAGGAATGATTCAGTATCTAAACAAAAAGAAAAAAATGGCAGTAAAATATTTCAATGAAGCATGGCAAAACGCTCAAATTCAAGACTTTGCCCTTGAGAGAAAATATGCTCAGGCTTTACTTAACGGGAAATATTCTTTGCCTTATAATATTCCATAGAGTATAATTTATGATGACAAATACAAGGATAATAACAATTCCAAACATACTAAGTTGTCTCCGCATATTTCTTGTACCCTTTTTCATTATTGCAATGAATTCAAAGGACTACTCAGCAGCATTAAAAATTGTAATTGTTGCAGGTTTAACTGACAGCCTTGATGGAATTATTGCAAGAAAATTTAATCAGATATCAAAACTTGGAGTATTTCTTGATCCTCTGGCAGATAAACTTCTTCTTCTGAGTATCATGGTAACTTTTTACATCAATGAACTTGCACCAAAATGGTTCATAATACTGGTTTTCATAAGAGATACTCTTGTAGCCACTGGATGGTTAGAAATTTACTTAAGAAAAAGGAAAATAACAAAACCAACACTGCTTGGGAAAATAAGCAATGCCTCACAGGTAATTATATTTGGCTATATTCTTCTTTCTACAAACATTAACATCCCATCAATACCTCAAGTTGGATATTTTTTGGTAAGTTTTCTTGCAATTACATCACTACTTCAATACGTATTTATAAGATTTAAAGATGGTAAAATCAGGAGTTAAGATTGAATACATCCATCCTAAAACTCCTGCCCAAAAAGCAGGATTAAAAGAAGGAGACATAATACTATCAATAAACAGACATTCTGTCAAGGATGCGCTTGATTTAATGTTCTATGGCGAAGAAGATTTTCTCAAAATTATAGTTGAAAGAGATGGCAAAAAAATAAGTTTTAATATTAAAAAGAAAACAAAGCCCCTTGGAATTGAAGTAGAGCCTTTCAGAATAAAAAGATGCATAAATAAATGTTTGTTTTGTTTTGTTGAGCAGCTTCCAAAAGGATTAAGAAAGTCTCTCTATGTTAAAGATGAAGATTACAGAGCAAGTTTTCTTTATGGAAACTATATTACATTGACAAATCTCACTCAGAAAGACTATGAAAGGATAAAAAAAATGAGACTCTCCCCTCTTTATATCTCTGTTCATGCCACAGACCCTAAGATAAGAAACACCCTTTTAGGAAACTTCGATGCTACACCAATTATGATGGAGTTAAAAAAACTTGCGAGGATCAAAATCAGAATGCATACTCAGATAGTGCTCTGTCCAGGGTTCAATGACGGAGAAATACTTGAAAAATCAATTTTAGACCTTTACAAACTTTATCCATATGTATCTTCAGTAGCCATTGTTCCCGTGGGACTTACAAAATATCATAAAAATGCACTTACTCCTGTAACAAAACACGCAGCTGAAGAAGTAATAAAAACTGTTGAAAAATTTCAGAGACGCTTCAGAAAAAAACATGGAGTCAGCTTTGTTTATCTTGCCGATGAGTTTTACATTAAAGCTGAAAAAACATTTCCTGATTTAAATAACTACGATGACCTTCCTCAGATTGAAAACGGAGTTGGGATGGTTCCATTGTTTATGCACAAAGCAGCAAAGCTGACTATACCATCAATGAAATTAAAAAAAAGATTTGTTACTTTTACAGGAACATCATTTTATCCCTATCTTTTTGATTTTATTGAAAAACTGAAGAAAAAAAACATCCCAATTGATGTTTATCCTTTAAAAAACAACCTTTTCGGAGAAACAATAACAGTAACAGGGCTTTTAACTGGCGAAGACATAATTAAAGGATTAGCTTCATATATAGAAACAGGAGACATTCTTTTGATCCCCGATGTCACAATGAAGGATTCTGAAGACATGTTCATAGACAATTTAACAATAAGTGATATTGAAAAGATTTTACAGATTAAAGCAATAAAAATTAATTCAGAACCAGAATCTCTTTTGAAGGCAATCAAAACTTAAAATGTTCATTTCTTTCTGACAATTGATTTTCCTCAGAATCATGTTGCAATCCCTTTTAAATGAGGTCAAGTTTTCTACTTTTTCATTAAATTTTTATATCGATTACATTAAAATGCATTTTAATTAAAAAGTTAATCTTCCTTAGGGCATCGACTCCCTCGGAATGAAACGATGAGGAGAGGTTGTAAGTTTTTAACCAGTCTCGTATAATATATTGAAAAATATATAAAGGAGGCAGATTATGAAAAAGCTTCAGGCAGATGAAGTCTATAAAAAATGTGACCACAATATATTTGACTTTGAAACAACTGAAGAGCTTCAACCTCTTGCAGGAACAATCGGGCAGGACAGAGCAATTGCCTCTTTGGAGTTTGGTTTAAATCTGCCAGCTAAAGGTTTTAACATATATGCTCTTGGCGAACAGGGCACAGGTAAGATGCGTGCAATAAGAACTCTTCTTTCTGAAAAGGTAAAAAAAGAACCTGTACCACCTGACTGGTGCTATCTTTATAACTTTAAAAATCCTGATGCTCCAGTGGCTGTTAGTTTACCAGCAGGCAGGGCAATAGAATTTCAGAAAGACATGGAAAATCTTGTAAATACATTAAAAGTAGAAATTCCGAAAGCTTTTGAGTCAAAAGAATATGACAAACAGAGAAATAAAATCCTTGAAGATTTTCAGCAAAAACAGAGAGAATGGTTTTCCACAGTTGAAGAGGAAGCAAAGGCAAAAGGCTTTGCAATTCGTAAAGCTCTTGCAGGATTAATAATTGTTCCTGTAAAAAGAGATGGCGAGCCCCTTACAGAAGAAGAGTTTCAGGCTCTTGATCCTGATACAAGAAAACGAATTGATGAACTTGGTAAAATGCTTCAGGACAAACTTGATGATGTTGTAAGAGCTGTGAAAGAAGCAGAAAAATTGGTAAAGGACATGCTTATAAGACTTGAACGTCAGATTGCTCTTGATGTTATAGAACAGCCAATTGAAGAGATCAAGAAAAAATACTCTTTCAATGGAAAAATAATAGAATATCTTGATGCTGTAAAAGAAGATATTCTTAACAACATTCAGGATTTTAAAATTCAAGAGGAGACTGTTCCTCCAATGCCTCCATTTATGAAGATTCAGAGAGAGGTTTCTTTTTCTAAATACAGCGTAAATATTCTGGTTGACAACTCTGCTACAGAGGGAGCACCTGTTGTGTATGAACCAAATCCAACATATCTCAATCTTTTTGGAAGAATAGAATACAAAATTCAATACGGAATGGCAATTACTGATTTTACAATGATTAAGCCTGGCTCACTTCATAAGGCAAATGGTGGTTATCTTGTAATTGATGCTATGGCTTTAATAAAAAATCTTTTTTCCTATGATGCATTAAAAAGAGCATTAAGAAGTAAAGAAATCCGCATAGAAGATGTATGGGAGCAATACAGACTCATAACAACAACTACTTTAAGACCAGAGCCAATTCCATTAAATGTTAAAGTCATTCTTACTGGAACACCGTTTCTCTATTACATACTTTACAACTATGATGATGAATACAGGGAACTCTTTAAAGTTAAGGCAGATTTTGATATAAGAATGCCAAGAACTGAAGAGAACATAAAAAAATATGCTCAGTTTGTCTCCCTTTGTCAAAAAGAAGAAGGACTTCTTCCATTTCATAAATCAGCTGTGGCAAAAATTGTTGAATATGGTTCAAGACTGGCAGAGCATCAGGAAAAGCTTTCAACTCAATTCAGTAGCATTGCAGATCTTATAAGAGAATCCCATTTCTGGGCAAAAAAAGATGGCAAGAACCAGGTTTATGAAGAACATGTCAATAAAGCCCTTGAACAGAGAGTTTACAGATCAGCAAGCATAGAAGAAAAACTAAGGGAGCTGATTCTTGAAGATGTTTTGATTGTAGAGACATCTGGCAGAAAAGTAGGACAGATTAACGGACTTGCTGTCATTGATCTTGGAGATTACAGCTTTGGCAAGCCTTCCCGTATTACTGCAAGAGTCTATCTTGGTAAAGCTGGAATAGTGAATATTGAAAGAGAAACAAAGATGTCGGGCAAGATTCATGAAAAGGCAGTTATGATTCTTTCAAGTTATCTATGGAGTAAATACGCCATAAAAAAACCAATAAGTCTGAGTGCTTCCCTTACATTTGAGCAACTATATGAAATGATAGAAGGTGATAGTGCAACCTGTGCAGAGCTTTATGCTCTTTTAAGCAGTATTGCTGAGATACCTCTCAAGCAAAATATTGCTGTTACAGGCTCAATGGATCAAAAAGGAGAAGTTCAGCCAGTTGGTGGAATAAATGAAAAAATTGAAGGATTTTTTGAACTCTGTAAAATCAGAGGACTTGATGGAACTCACGGAGTAATCATTCCAAGAAGAAATATGAAACATCTGATGCTAAAGGAGGAGATTCAAAAAGCTATTAAAGATGGTGCTTTCCATATTTATGCCATTGATTACGCAGAGGAAGGGCTTGAAATACTTACAGATATGCCAGCAGGTGAGTTAGGGCAGGATGGAACATATCCAGAAGGAACGATAAACTATTTTGTAATGAAAAAGCTTGATGAGATGTCAGAGTTGTTTAAGAAGAAGGAAAAAGAAGAGGAAAAGAAGAATGAAAAATAAAAGATCATTTAAAGGCTTTAAAAACAGTGGAAATTAAAAAGAAAAAGATTAAAATTGTTGAGATTGATGCTCCAAGCGGAATTCCTGAGTAAAAGGAAAGAAAAATTCCTGAATAGGATGAAAAAATAGAAATAATAATTGATAATATTACCGTAGTTTTAAGGCTTTTGCAGAGCTGCATTGCAGTTAGAGGAGGAATAATCATAAGAGCACCAATTAAAAGTGCTCCCATTGTTTTTATTGATATGGAAATTGACAGTGCTACTGCAGTGGCAAAAAGTATTTTAATTCCTGCTGTATTAATTCCAGAGGCATGAGCAATTTCTTCATCAATGCAGAGATTTAATATTTTTTTATAATATTTAAGCAGGAAAGCTCCACAAATTAAAGCACCGGCAAGAATAAGATAAACATCCCCCTTTGTTACAGTAGAAAGACTTCCAAAAAGTATATTCATTATTGAACCTGTGCTACCAGATAATGCTATAAAAACTACTGATAGTGAAACACCTGCATAAAGAAAAAAAGAAAGAGAACCCTCTGCTGGAAGCTTGTCTTTTGCTCTAAGTTGCTCAACAGAAATAGAGATAATAAGACTCAATAAAATAAGCAAAACAAGGGAATTTATCTTTAAAAAAAGGCTTAATGCCAGAGCTAAAAATCCAACATGAGCAAGGGTATCAGCAAAAAAGGCATATCTACGCAAAAGTAAAAATACTCCAAACACAGGAGCCAGTGGAGCTACAAAGGTTATAACCAGGAAAGCTCTCTTTATAAGACTTAACTCAAATATTTCAAGCATTTTTATGGGGAAAAACAGTATGTTCAGGATATAACATGCCCATATATTCATCTTTAAGAATTTTCTGCGGCTCTCCGAGACAGACAACTCTTTTATTCAGACATAGAATACATTTTGCTTCATGGGCAAAAGTTGCTATATCATGAGTAACCACAACTATTGTAATTCCAAAATTCTGGTTAAGGTTCTCAAGTATCTGAAGCAGTTCATCCATTGAATAAGGATCAATACCTGTAGTTGGTTCATCAAGCAGTAAAATTCTTGGTCTGCAAGCAATTGCTCTTGCAAGAAATGCCTTCTGCCGCTGACCGCCAGAAAGTTCCCTGATTAATTTCTTTTTTAAATGGGAAATTTTGAAAACATCCAGTGCCCATTCAATATTGTCTTTTTTAAATTTTTCGTGCCCGCTTCTAACAAGTTCTTCTACTGTAAATGGAAACTCATATATTGTCTGGGATATTCTCTGAGGTAGATATCCTATAGACTCTGATTTTAAATATTCCTCTGGAGTCACTCCATAAATCAATACCTGACCTCTTTGAGGTTTTATTATGCCAAGTATTAACCTTAGCAGAGTTGTTTTACCTGCTCCATTTGGTCCTATAATTCCGAGATAACAGCCTTCAGGTATCTCAAGATTAATGTCCTCAAGCACAAAAATGCTGTCAAAGGCATAGTAAACATTTTTTAAGGTTATTGCATTCATTTACATTTTAATGCAGTTTTTAAAACTTTAAGATTTTCATTCATTGTCTGAAAGTAATCTTGCTGTGAAATTTGATGAAATGTGTTAAATTTCATTGTTTTTGCCCCTGTTTCCTCTGCCAGAGCCTTGGCAATCCTATCTCCTTCTGGTTCTGAAATTATGTATTCAATGGAATTTTTCTTTATAAAATCTTTAAGCTCCTTAATTCTCTTTAAAGAAAGTTCTTGCTCTGGATCATGGACAATGAAATGAGATTTAAATCCGTATTTTTGACTAAGATAATTTAAAAATTCATGAGTCACTATCACATCCTTTAACTGGCAGTTTGATAGAGTTTGCCTGTAATCAGTATCAAGTTTTTTTAGTTTGTCGCTATAAATTAAAAAGTTTTTCTCATATTCATCCTTTTTTTGTGTAATTTCCTGAGCCTTGTCTTTTATGACTTTAATAATTTCCAAAACCTTTAAAGGATCCAACCACACGTGAGGGTCTATTTCATCACCTGAGGAGTACTTTTGCAGAGAGATATAATCCTGTAGCCTTACTACTTTTACTCCTTTTTGATTGAGTTCATCTCTTATTTTGTCAATCCATCGGTCAATATCTGTATTGCCAAGATAAATTATCATGTTTGCCTTGTAAAGTTTTTGAATATCCTTTAAAGAAGGTTCGAAGTGGTGAGGGTCTACTCCTTGAGGAATTAAGTTATAAACCTTGGCCTCTGGAATTATCCATTTTGTGAATTCTTGAATAGGATAAAAACTTGTATAAACCGTAAATTCGGATTTTTCAGATTGTTGTGAGCATGAAACAAAAATTAATAAAGCAAACAAAAAAATTATAAACCTTTTCATTCTTTGACCTCCTACATCGAAAAGATATCTTTTATTTTATCTTTTAATCCCTTTGAAGTTTTTTTGATTTCTTCTCCAGAGACTCTTGCAAATTCTTCAAGAAGTTCTCTCTGCCGCTCATTAAGCTTTTTAGGTACATCTATATAAACTGTTACAATCTGATCTCCTCTGTGAGTACCTCCTACTCTTGGAAGTCCTTTACCCTTGAGTTTAAAAACTCTACCAGAGGGTGTTCCCGCAGGTATTTCTATCTTTGCTTTGCCATCAATTGTTGGAACTTCAACTTCTCCACCAAAAACTGCTCTGACAAATGAAATGGGAATGGAACAGTAAAGATTTATTCCTTCTCTTTTGAAAAACTCATGCTCTTTAACATTGACATAAATATAAAGATCACCACGGGGTCCGCCAAATTCTCCCATTTCTCCTTCGCCACTAACCTTCAATTTAGTGCCTGTATCAACACCAGGAGGAATATGAATTTTTAACTCTCTCTCTATCCTTACCTTACCATTTCCAGAACAATCAAGACATGGGTCTTTAATAATTCTTCCAGTTCCACCACATTTTGAACATGTCTTTGATACTGAGAAAAATCCCTGATTGTATCTGATATATCCAGTTCCACCGCAGGATGAGCATATAATTGGCTCACTGCCTGGTTTTATTCCAGAACCATTACAGGTTTCACATATTTCCCAGCGGAAGAATTTAATTTCTTTTTCAACGCCTTTAGCTGCTTCTTCAAGGGTAATTGTAATATCATATCTTAAATCAGCTCCTCTTTTAGGTCTGTTTTTCCTGAATCCAAAGCTACCGAAAAATCCTTCAAATATGTCTTCAAATATATCTGTAAAGGTTGTATAAGTTTCGTATCCAAATCCTGTAGAGGCTCCTTCTGCTGTGCCATATCTGTCGTAGTTTGCTCTTTTTACTGGGTCACTAAGACATGCATAAGCTTCATTTATCTCTTTAAACCTTTCTTCTGCCTCTTTGTTGCCAGGATTTAAATCAGGATGATACTGTCTTGCAAGGCGCCGGAACGCCTTTTTTATTTCTTCCTGAGAGGCGTCCCGGCTTACTCCGAGAATACTGTAATAGTCCTTCATTTATTATCTTTGTCCTCTACTTCAGCTTCTATTACATCTTCCTCTTTTTTAGTCTCTGAAGAAGTACCAGCACCTGCCTGTGATGCACCTGCATGCCTGTAAAGTTCTTCAGCAATTTTGTGTGAGGCTTTTGCAAGCTCTTCTATAGCAGACTTTATTTCATTGATATCATTGCTTGTGTCTTTAATTCTACGGCATTTTTCAATGGCATCCTGAATCCTCTTTTTGTCTTCCTCTGAAACTCTATCTCCCATGTCTCTTAATGTTTTTTCAACAGTGTATATCATGTTGTCAGCTTCATTTCTTGCCTCCGCAAGCTGTTTTTTACGCCTGTCTTCCTCTGCATGAGCTTCAGCCTCTCTGATCATTCTTTTAATTTCTTCCTCTGTAAGTCCGCTTGATGCTGTAATTTTAATTGATTGTTCTTTACCTGTTGCAAGATCTTTTGCAGAAACATGAAGAATTCCATTGGCATCTATATCAAAAGTAACTTCTATTTGTGGCACTCCTCTTGGTGCAGGAGGAATTCCAACAAGTTCAAATACTCCAAGAAGCTTGTTATCAGCAGCCATTTCTCTTTCACCTTGATATACCTTTATAGTGACTGCAGTCTGGTTATCAGCAGCTGTGGTAAATATCTGAGACTTTTTTGTTGGTATTGTAGTATTACGTTCAATAATTTTTGTAAATACTCCGCCAAGCGTTTCAATTCCAAGGGAAAGAGGTGTAACATCAAGAAGCAAAACTTCTTTTACTTCACCTTTAAGAATTGCTGCCTGAATTGCTGCTCCAATTGCAACAACCTCATCGGGATTAACACCTTTGTGAGGCTCTTTTCCAAAAAATTCTTGAACAACTTTTTGAACCTTTGGAGTTCTTGTCTGCCCACCAACAAGAATAACCTCGTCTATCTGATTTTGAGAGAGTCCAGCATCTGCAAGAGCTTTTTTACATGGCTCAAGGCTTTTCTGTATTAAATCATCAACGAGCTGTTCAAGTTTAGCTCTTGTGAGCTTCATAAGAAGGTGTTTCGGACCTGATGCATCAGCTGTTATAAAGGGAAGATTTATTTCTGTTTCCATTGCTGAGCTTAGCTCAATCTTTGCTCTTTCGGCAGCCTCTTTAAGCCTCTGAAGTGCCATTCTATCTTTACGAAGATCTATCCCTTCCTGCTTTTTGAATTCCTCTATCAGCCAGTCCATAATTCTTATATCAAAATCATCACCACCAAGATAGGTATCACCATTGGTAGCTTTTACTTCAATTACACCTTCTCCTATCTCAAGTATAGAGATATCAAAGGTTCCACCACCAAGGTCATAAACAGCGATCTTTTCTTCCTTTTTCTTTTCAAGTCCGTATGCAAGAGCTGCTGCTGTTGGTTCATTGATGATTCTCAGGACATTTAATCCTGCAATACGGCCTGCATCTTTTGTTGCCTGACGCTGGCTATCATCAAAATAAGCAGGCACTGTAATTACTGCTTCTGTAACAGGCTCTCCAAGATAGTCCTCAGCAGCCTGTTTAAGCTTCTGAAGAATCATCGCAGAGATTTCAGGTGGAGAGTATCTTTTACCCATGATTTCCACATGAGCATCTCCATTTGGAGCTTCAACAATTTTATAGGGGAGTCTTTTTTTAGCTTCCTGCACTTCCGGGGAGTTATATTTCCTACCCATCAATCTTTTTATGGAAAATATTGTATTTTCAGGATTTGTTATTGCCTGTCTTTTTGCAACCTGTCCTACCAGCCTTTCACCTTTATCAGTAAAGGCAACCACAGAAGGTGTTGTTCTCTGTCCTTCCTGATTTGGTATTACAACTGGCTCACCACCAATAACTACTGCAACAACAGAGTTCGTTGTGCCAAGGTCTATTCCTATTGCTTTTCCCATTGTTTAATCCTCCTTTTTATTTGTGTCTTGAGCACCCGAGGGGTGCATACCCTTTTCCGAGGGTTTACATTTGCGAGAAACAGCTACCAGCGGTTCTCTTAAAAGTTTGTTTTTATACATGTATCCTTTTCGCAATTCTTCTACGATAATGTTATCATCCATATCTGCTGTTTCAACTGTAGAGACTGCATGATGCAGTTCAGGATTAAAAGCCTGTCCAATTGTTTCCATCTGCTTTACTCCGTATTTTTCTAAAATGCGTAAAAATTCTTTAAGAGCGTTTTCAACACCCTGTTTCATACTCTCAAGCCACTGCGAATTCAGTTCATTCCCTGCATGTTTAATAGCCAGTTCAAAATTATCTATGACTGGCAGTAAATCCTTAATCAGTTTTTCATTGGCATAATTTATCAGTTCCTCTCTTTCTTTTTGAATCATCCTTTTATAGTTTTCAAACTCAGCATACAATCTCAAATACTTCTCTTTTTGCTGATTTAGCTCATTTTGAAGGTTTTCAATAATATCCCTTGGCTTGTCTTCAAGGGCGGAGCCTTCATAGGAAATTTCTTCGGTTTCTTTATTTTCAGGTACCTCTTCCTTTTTTATCTCTTCCATTTTTTCTCCTCCTAATCTGAAAGTGTTTTTGTCAACACCCGTGCAAAGGCATTAACTAACATGATTGCTCTTTGATAGTTCATTCTCTTTGGACCAACAAGAGCAATAACACCGAGAGATTTATCTTTTTCTTTATATGGTGAGGCAATTATACTGAAGTTTTTGAATTCTTCCAAAGGATTTTCCTCTCCTATTATAACTTTTATATCATCATCCTCTGAAATGTTTTCAAAGAGTTTAAGCAAAAGATGTTTGTCCTGAATAGTTTTTGCAACTTCTCTGAGCTTTTCTATATCAGAAAAATCAGGCAAATGCATTATATGATAAAGTCCTGACACATAAACATCTTCCATTGAAAAATACAATGCTTCCTGACACATCTTTAAAATCTTAGTAATCAGTTTATCCCAGAAAATTTTTTCCTTTTTTATTCTTACAAGAAGGTCTTCTCTTATTTCATCAATTGTTTTTCCCTGATAATTTCTATTGACGAAATCAGCAAGGCTGTTAAGTTCGTTTTGAGTAATTTCAGGATAGGCTTTTATTATTTTATTTTTAACAATTCCTTTATCGTTTACAACAACTGCAATTACAAGATCATCTTTAAACTTTATGAAATCCACCCTCTGGAGTGCAGTTTTTTCAGTTGCCGGTAAAACAGCCAGTCCTAAATAATGGGTAGCCTGAGACAAACTCTGAGTTGCCTCCAGAAACAGTGAATTCATATTGTTTCTCAGTTTTCTCAGTTTTTTTGTTAAATTTTCTATTAATTTTTTAATTTCCAATGAATTGATAACTAAGGCTTGCTGACATATGTAATCAACATAAAACCTGTACGCTCTGTCTGTTGGTACTCTTCCTGCTGAAGTATGGGGCTGTACGAGAAAACCAGCATCTTCTAAGTCTGACATTATATTTCTTATAGTTGCAGAGCAAACATCAAATCCGTATTTTTTCATAATATAACGGGAACCAACTGGTTCTGGTTTCTCAATATAACTCTCTACAACTGCACAAAGTATTCTCTTAGTTCTTTCATCAAACATTATATTTTTCATTTTAGCACTCTCCATTATTAAGTGCTAACATTTAAAAATTATCATGAAAACTTTAAAAAAGTCAAATATTCTACCAGTCAAGTTCTTTGTTTAAAAGTTTCTGATAAATGTCTTTTGGCAGAAAACAGCTTCTGTGCAGATCCTCAGTGTAAAGTTTTGTCGATATTTTTACATGTTTTCTCACTTCGCGGGGATCTAAGGATTTTGAGCCCACTGAGAAGCTCCACCAATTGCCAGCATAGGTTGCAATAGAAGCTGTGTAAAGGTCAACAATGGGGAAAATAAGCTTCATTGAGTTTTGAACTTCATAAACAAGCTCTTTATGAAAGATGAGTGATTCGGAAAGGGTTACAAACATTCCATCCTGAGTAAGGGCATCTCTGACTGATTTAAAGAACTCAACAGTAAAAAGACTTTTAGCAAAACCTATTATATCAGTAGAATCAACAATTATAACATCAAGGCAATTTTCCATCTCCTTTATAAACTCTGCTCCATCCATGCATCTTACCTCTACTCTTGGATCATCTATAGCTTTAGATACAGAGGGGAAAAATTTTTTTGAAACATTTATCACTTCTTCATCAATTTCTATAAAATAAAGCTTTTTTACGCAGTCATGCTTAAGAACCTCTCTTACTGCTCCACCATCTCCACCACCTATAACTGCAACAGTTTTTGCTTCTGGATGAGCGTGCATGAGGACATGGGTTAACATTTCATGATATATAAACTCATCTCTTTCAGTGAGTTGAACAACGCCATCGAGAACAAGAATTTTTCCAAAATAGGCATTTTCAAAAACCATAATTTCCTGAAATTTACTTTTCCCTCTATAAAGCACCTTTTCTACATCATACACATATTGAATCGGTGCATAGGGGTCTTTCTCAAAAAATTTAATCATAGTATCCTCCTAAATTAAAAATGTTTTTGGTACAGAAAATCCATTAAATTCTGAAGCATAGGATATAGTATATGCTCCAGCAGAAAGAATAAGTATAAGGCTTCCCACATCTGGTTCAGAAAGAAGGACTTCCCTGTCTATGACATCAAAGCTATCACAGCTTGGACCTGCAATTGTCCACAGTTTTTGCTCTCCTCTGCTTCCAACTACATATTGATATTTAATGCCTCCTATGCTTTCCATTAATCCATTGAAAACACCCACATCTATGTAAAGCCAGTTTTCATCTCCTCTTTGAGCTTTACCAATAATTCTTGAGACAAAAACTCCAGCATCTCCCACCACTGCCCTGCCAGGCTCAATAAAAATCTCCGTATCAGGAAAATATTCCTCAAGAAGTGAATTAATCTTACTTTCTATTGTTTCTATGGAAGGAACTTTCTTTGTGTATTCAATAGGATATCCACCTCCAATATTAAGCATTTTTATATCAATTCCTGCCTTTTTAGCGAGTTCTTTTACCTGCCTTGCCTTGTCTATAGCAGTGTGCCAGTTATAAATGTTACTGCATTGAGAACCAACATGAAAGGTAATACCTACAGGGTGAAGCCCTTTGTGTTTCGCATAAATAAGTAACTGTATAGCTTCTTCCATTTCAACTCCGAATTTTTTACTAAGGGGCCATTCACTTCCTTCATTTGGAACAGACAGTCTTACATAAACTTTTTTTTCAGGTGCATATTTTGCCATTTTATCCACTTCTACTTGTGAGTCAAAGGCATAATATTCAATACCATATTGCACTGCTTCTTTAAGAAATTTAAAAGTTTTTATTGGATTACTCGTTATTATTCGCTCAGGTTCAACATTAAGCTGTTTAAGAATTGCAAGCTCTCCCTCTGAAGCTATCTCAAACCCGATATTGAAGGTATTAAGAAATCTCAATACCTCTATATCTGGATTAGCTTTTACTGCATAGAAAACTTTTGAATTCTTAATTCCCTTACCAATCATTGAAATTTTCTCTTTCAGGGTTTCTCTATCAATAAGAAGATAAGGTGGTTCATCATCATGAGAGGCTATCCAGTTTAGAACTCTGTCCATAAGTGTGTTTTTCATAATTTTAAAATTTTATCATATTCTATGATAGAATAAAAAATGGAAAATGAAAGACTAAAAAATCTAAGGGATAGGATTGACAGGATTGATAGAGAAATTCTCAAACTTTTAAATGAAAGAGCCAGAATTGCCATAGAAATAGCACAAATAAAGAAAGCTGAAGGACTTTCATTCTATGACCCTGTAAGGGAAAAAAATGTCATAGATAAAGTTTTAAAAATAAATGAAGGACCTTTTTCTAATGATGTAATTAAAACTCTTTTCAGGGAAATTCTTTCAGCCACGCTGGCACTTCAGGAATCACAAAAAGTGGGTTATCTTGGACCCGAAGGCACATTTACCCATCTTGCTGCAATAAAATATTTTGGAAGTTTTGCTCATTTTGAGCCTCAGGATAGCATTAAATCTATTTTTGAATCTGTTGAAAAGGGACTGTCCCGGTTTGGCGTTGTTCCAATAGAAAATTCAAATGAAGGAACTGTTACCTATACTCTTGACATGTTTATGCAGCATGAAGTAAAAATCTCGGGGGAGATAATAATTCCTATAACCCTTCATCTTCTTTCTCTTACAGGAGAAAAGGAAAAAGTAAAAAAAATCTACACTCATCCTCATGCAAGGGCTCAATGCAGAGAATGGTTGAGAAAAAATATGCCTGATATACCCCTGTATGATGTTGCCTCCACTGCTGAGGCAGCAAAGCAGGCCTGTATGGATGCAGAAATTGCAGCAATTGCGAGCGATTTTGCTGCAAACATGTATGGACTCAAGTTTGTTGCAAAACACATTGAAGACTACAAAAACAACTACACAAGATTCTTTATACTTGGAAAAACTTTTCCTAAGAAAACAGGATCAGATAAAACCTCTATCATGTTTTCCCTTCAGGATAAACCTGGTGCTCTTTATAATGCTTTACAGCCTTTTAAGGATGCCAACATAAATCTTACAAAAATAGAATCACGTCCAGCAAAGATGCGCAAGTGGGAGTATATATTCTTTGTTGATTTTATTGGGCACATTGAAGACGAAAATGTAAAACAAACCCTTGAAAAAGTAAAAGATTACTGTATAGAGCTTGTTCATCTCGGATCATATCCAATTTTTGAATAAAAGGGAGGCTTTTATGGTCAAACCGCTGCCTTATGTTCAAAAGATTCAGCCCTATATTCCTGGCAAACCAATTAAAGAGGTGGAAAGAGAGCTTGGCATCAAGCAATGCATTAAGCTTGCATCCAATGAAAATCCTCTGGGTCCTTCACCAAAGGTTGTACAGGCTATCAAAGAATTTCTCTCAAATCCTTCTGAGCTTGCAAGATATCCAGAAGGAAGCGGATTTTATCTTAAGAATGCTTTATGTGAATTATTTGCCAAAAGAGGATTAAATCTTACACATGATGAAATAATTCTCGGCAATGGCTCAAATGAACTTATTGATATTGCTGTAAAAACTTACATTGGTCCAGGGGACGAAGCAGTTATGGCTACTCCTTCTTTTGTTGTCTATGCAATGAGTGTGACAGCACAGGGTGGAATTGCAAAGGAAGTGCCACTTAGAGACTACAGACATGACCTTGAAGGAATGCTTAAGGAGATAACAGACAGAACAAAAATCGTATTCATAGCTAATCCCAATAATCCAACAGGCACAATGAACTACAGAGAAGAATTTGATAGCTTCATGAAGGCTCTCCGAGAAGACATACTTGTTGTGGTAGATGAAGCCTATTATGAGTATGTTACAGAGTCAGATTATCCTGATACTTTAAGATATTTTAAAGAGGGAAGGGATATACTGATTTTAAGAACCTTTTCAAAAGCCTATGGATTGGCAAGCCTGAGAATAGGTTATGGAATTGCAAAAAAAGAAATCATTACAGAGATGAACAGAATAAGAGAACCCTTTAACACAAACACCATTGCTCAAATTGCTGCAGAGGCTGCTTTAAAAGATGAGGAGCATTTAAAAAAAGTGATTGAAATTAACGAAAAAGGCAAGCAATATCTCTATTCTGAGCTTGATAAAATAAAACAAATTCAATATCTCCCCACACAGACAAACTTCATTTACATAATACTGCCTGAGAGTATTTCATCTAAGGAAGTTTTTGACTCGCTTCTCAGGCAGGGAGTCATTATAAGACCTGTAGGACCAAGACAGATAAGAGTTACAATTGGTTTGCCTGAAGAAAATAAAACTTTTATAGAAAGTTTAAAAAAATTTTTTGGAGGTTAAACGATGGATATTATTGTATTAAGACCAGATGCAACTGAGGAGCAGATTGAAAAAATTGTGAAAAAACTTGAGGCAAAGGGACTTAAACCCCATGTCTCAAGGGGAACTGAAAGAACAATTATCGGAGTAATTGGAGACACCTCAAAAGTAACAGAGGATGAGGAAAATGCAATAAGAGCAATTCCAGGTGTTGAAGATGTTGTAAGAATCCTCAAACCCTACAAACTGGCAAGCAGAGACTTCAAAAGATTAGACACTATAATTCAGGTTGATGATTGCCAGATTGGAGGCAAAAGAGTACATATTGCAGCAGGTCCATGTGCTGTTGAAAACAGGATTACACTTCTTGATATTGCTGAAAAAGTCAAAGCCTCAGGCGCAACATTCTTGAGAGGTGGTGCCTTTAAGCCACGCACATCTCCTTATTCCTTTCAGGGATTGGGTGTTGAAGGACTTAAATATCTCAAAGAAGCAAAGGAAAGAACTGGGCTTCCTGTGATAAGCGAAATAATGGATCCAAGAGACATAGATGTAATGCTTGATTATGTTGATATTCTTCAAATCGGCACAAGAAACATGCAGAATTTTAGACTTCTTATGGAAGTTGGCTCAGTTGACAAGCCTGTTGTGCTTAAAAGAGGAATGTCTGCAACAATAAAAGAGCTTCTCATGGCAGCAGAGTATATTCTTTCAAGAGGTAATGAAAAGGTCATACTCTGTGAAAGAGGTATAAGAACTTTCGAGACAGCTACGAGAAATACTCTTGACCTGAGTGCTGTGCCTCTGCTTAAATCCCTCAGTCACTTACCAGTTGCAGTTGACCCAAGTCATGGTGTTGGAAAGCGTGAGCTTGTTGAGCCAATGGCAGTTGCTGCAGTTGCTGCTGGTGCTGACATGCTTTTGATTGAGGTTCATACAAATCCTGAAGAAGCTCTCTCTGATGGTGAGCAATCTTTGACTCCTGAGCAATTTAAAAATATGATGAAAAAAATTCAAGCTGTAGCTAAGGCTATTGGCAGGGAAGCATAATGGAGGATGGATTTAAAACTGTATCAATCATTGGAGTTGGCTTAATCGGAGGTTCCTTAGCCTTAGCATTAAAAGAAAAAAAACTGACTGAAAAAATTATCGGATATGGAAGAAATAAGGAAAGGCTTAAAAAAGCTTTTAAGCTTGGCATAATAGATACATATACTGATTCCCTTAAAGAGGTTTGTGAAGCAGAACTTATTGTTCTTGCAACCCCCCTGGGAGTATTTGAAAAAATCACTTCAGAAATGGCTACTTATCTAAAAAAAGACACAGTGGTTACTGATGTGGGAAGTGTTAAAGAAGAAGTGGTTAATAAACTTGAAAGATTAATGCCGAAAGGCGTTTACTTTGTTGGAACACATCCTATTGCTGGTTCAGACAGGACAGGATTTGAGTATGCAAAAGCTCAACTTTTTGAAGGCTCAAAGGTCATCATTACTCCAACAAAAAACACTAACAGATCTGCATTGGAAAGAGTTGCGAAACTATGGACTAAAACAGGAGCCCAGGTGGAGTTCATGACTCCTTCTGAGCATGACAGGATTTATGCTCTTGTAAGTCATCTTCCTCATTTAGTCTCATTCTGCCTTGTAAACACTGTGGCAGAAATGGATAAAAAATTTATAAAATACGCTGGTTCTGGATTTAAAGACACAACGAGAATTGCTAAAAGCTCACCAGAACTCTGGGCTGATATTTTTGCAATGAATGATAAAAATGTTTTACAGTGCCTTGAAATTTTCGCAAAAAAGCTTGAAGAGGTTAAACAGATGCTTTATAGAAAAGAGTTTGAAGGAGTCAAAAAATTTATAGAAGAATCAAAAAAGTTAAGGCAGGAGCTTGATTTATAATGGGGGAATGAATCTTGACCTTACATTCATAGTAAATGAAGATGGTAAAAGCCTCAAAGACCGTTTTGAACAGCTAATAAAAGACTGCAAATTCTTTGATTGCCTTGTAGCTTATTTTTATGTAAGCGGATTTCATTTAATTTATAATGCACTGAAAAATACTGAAAAGCTTAGAATTCTTGTAGGAATTGGCATTTCAAAAGAATCCTACAATCTGGTAAAGAATGCAGAACAAGAAAAACCATCACATTACGAGACAAAACAGGAAATAGAAAAATTGATTGAAGAGGAAATGGCTGAATCAGAAGATAGCGAAAATGTTGAATCAGGCGTGCAGAAGTTCATTGAATGGATAAATACTGGAAAAATTGAAATAAGAGCTTATCCCTCACAGAATCTCCATGCAAAACTTTATATTCTCACTTTTAGGGAAGGAGACAGAGATATAGGAAGAGTCATCACAGGTTCAAGTAATTTTACTCAATCTGGACTTCAGGATAATCTTGAATTCAATGTGGAGCTTAAAAACGCTTCCGATTACGAGTTTGCAAAACAGAAATTTGAAGAATTATGGAAAGATGCTGTTGATGTCACTGAAAAATATGTTCAGACAATAAAACAAAACACATGGCTGAATGAAAATATCACCCCTTATGAACTTTATCTAAAATTTCTATACGAGTATTTTAAAGATGAGTTGAGTCGAACTGATGAAGTCTTCACAAAATATCTACCCGAAAACTTTAAAAGATTTGAATATCAAGAGCAAGCAGTTCTAAATGCAAAGAAAATATTAGAAGAATATGGAGGTGTTTTTATCTCCGATGTAGTTGGGCTCGGGAAAACCTATGTTACTGCTATGCTCTGTGGGCAACTTGATGGAAGAACTCTTGTTATCGCACCACCAGCATTGCTTAATAAAAATAACCCGGGCTCCTGGCCAAATGTTTTTGCCGATTTTCATATTCCAGCTGAGTTTGTCTCTATTGGTAAGCTTGATGAAGCAAAGAAGGAAATCGAACTTAGAGAATACAAAAACATCGTTATAGATGAAGCACATCGGTTTAGAAACGAGGCAACCATTAGTTATGAAGACATTGCAGAAATCTGTCGTGGGAAAAGGGTGATTTTAGTTTCTGCTACACCTTATAATAACTCGCCAAAAGATATTCTTGCACAGATTAAAATCTTTCAAAATCCAAGAAAAAGCAATATTCCCGGTGTTCCAGATCTTGAAGATTTTTTCGGAAGACTTGAAAATAAGTTAAAGAAAGTTAACCGTCAAAAAGATTATGACAAATTTATTGAAATAACAAAAGATATTGCCAAAGAAATCCGTGATAAAGTTTTAAAACACATAATGGTTAGAAGAACAAGAACTGAGATTGAAAAATACTTTGCAGAGGATTTGGAAAGAAATAATGTCAAATTTCCAGAAGTAGAGGATCCAAAGCCACTTTTTTATCAGCTAAGTAAAGATGAAGACAGAATCTTTATGGAAACAGTTAGATTAATAACGCAGGAATTTACCTATGCTCGTTATACTCCTCTGCTTTATTTAAAGAAGGGGATTCCACCTCTTGAAGCCCAGTCCCAAAGAAATATGGGTGGCTTTATGAAAGTGCTTCTTGTTAAACGCCTGGAAAGTAGTTTTTATGCATTCAGAAAAACTATTGATAGATTTATTCGTTCCTATGAGAATTTTATTAAAGAATACGAAAATGGGAATGTTTGGATTAGTAAGGGATATATAAATAAAATTTTTGAACTTCTGGAAGAAGGTGATGATGAGGCAATCCAGAAACTTATTGATGAAGGAAAAGCAGAAAAGTATTCAAGTTCTGATTTTAAACCGGAATTTAAAGAAAATTTAGAAAAAGACCTCAAAATTTTAAAAGACATACAAAAAATGTGGCAATCAATAAAAAGAGACCCCAAACTTGAAACTTTGTTGGACAATCTCAAAAACCATCCCATATTAAAAGATAGGAAAATAATTATTTTTACAGAATCAAAGGAGACTGCAGAGTATTTAACTGAAAATATAAATAAAGAGTTCGGAAGTGAAATAGCGCTACTTTTCCATGGCAATTCTCCAGAAATAGTTCGGGATAAAGTAATAGAAAACTTTGATGCAAGGGCAAGGAACAAAAAAGATGACTACAGAATTCTTGTCTCAACCGAGGTTCTCTCTGAGGGTGTAAATCTTCACAGGTCAAATATTGTCATAAATTATGATATTCCCTGGAATCCAACCCGCCTAATTCAAAGGGTTGGTAGAGTTAATCGTATTGATACACCCTTTGATAAAATCTACACATTCAACTTTTTCCCAACAAAGCAGGCAGATTCAGAGATTGCACTTACCAATATTGCACGCTCAAAAATAGAGGCGTTTTTAACCATGCTTGGTGGAGATTCCGCTATACTCACTGAGGGAGAACCAGTTTCATCCCACGAATTATTTGATAAACTCCTTTCAAAGAAAACCATTACAGAAGACGATGGAGAAGAAAGCGAGCTTAAGTATTTAAGGATTATTGAAGATATAAGAGATAAAAATCCTGAGCTTTTTGAGAAAATAAAGCGTCTTCCCAAGAAAGCCCGTTCAGCAAAGGTGTTTTCAGACCTCTCAACTGAAGAACCAAAAATCAATTTTGCCATTACTTTAAGAACCTGAAGTTTCTCTCTGAAATACTATAACAGATAGATAGTCTTTTCCATTAAGCAAGTGTTATTACAAACTTTCGTCCTTCAACTTCTATTATTTTTACATTTATATCATAGACATTTTTTAAAAGGGTAGGTTCAATTATGGAGGAGTCTCCCATATGATAAATTTTCCCATTTTTCATAAAAATAAAATAATCAGCAAACCCAATGGCAAGGTTAAGGTCATGTAGCACGATTATTGTAATTAAGTTCAACTTTTTTGTTAATTTCCTCAAAAGTTGAAGTATTTCAATCTGATTTTTTGGGTCAAGATGATTTACTGGTTCATCAAGCAAAAGCACCTCTGGTTCCTGAGTAAGAGCTCTTGCAATAAGAACTTTCTGAACCTCTCCACCACTTAATTCGTTAATTTTTCTGAAGGCAAAATCTGTAAGCCCAAAATCTTTTATAATTTTTTCAACAACATCCAGATCCTTTTCAGATGGTTCAAATGCAATATAAGGTTTTCTTCCAAGAAGTACTGCCTCAAAAACTGAAATGTAAGGCGTCGAATTAGAATATTGAGGTAAATAGGCAATTCTTTTAGCGATATCTCTTGTTGAAAGATTTCTTATATCTATATCTCCTAAATAAACTGTTCCTGTTTTGGGTTTTAAAATCCTGTCAATTGTTCTCAACAGAGTTGATTTTCCTGAACCATTAGGGCCTAAAATAGCATAGATAAATCCTTTACTAAATTCCAGATTAATTTCTTTAAGAACTTCTTTGGCCTCGTATCCAGCTGAGAGGTTATCTATTCTTAGCATTTAAAATCTTCTCCTTTTTATTAGCAAATAAAAAAACATGGGAGCACCTAGAAAGGAAGTTATAATCCCAACAGGTAAAACAGACGGAGAAATTATTGTTCTTGCAATCAAATCAGAAAGAGAAAGTAAGACTGCACCAAAAATCGCTGAGTAAGGAATTAAAAATCTGTAATCATTTCCAATAATAAGCCTTACCATATGAGGAGATATTAATCCTACAAATCCTATTATCCCGAGAAAGGCAGTACACACAGAGACAACAAGGGCACTGAAAAACATTCCTGAAACTCTCAAAAACTTTATATTAACACCAAGACTTTTGGCAACTTCATCTCCCCATATTAGAGCATTAAAATTCCATCTATTCAAGAAAAAATAAATAAAACAAAGCAAAAAGGTAATAAACATAATTTTGTTTTCAAACCAGCCAGCCTTTCCGAGGTCTCCGAAAGTCCACAACACAGTGGCTGCTATCTGAACATCACTGGCAAAATACTGTAAAAACATAGTAGCTGAACTAAAAAGACTGCTCAATGCCACTCCAGCAAGAAGTATGGCCTCTGGAGTCACATTTTTGAGAAATGAGAGAAAAAGAACTAAAACCACAGTGGAAAGAGCACCGATAAAAGCTGAAATAATAACCGTATAACTTTTAAAAACTGTTACTGACTCTGTTCCGATGCTGTGAGTTTGTCCTGCACCCAAAATAATTATTGCAAAGGCTGCACCAAAGGTAGCGCCATGAGAAACTCCCAGAGTAAAAGGAGAAGCCAGTGGATTTCTAAATACATTTTGCATTACAGCACCTGCAACGCCTAAAGAGGCACCTGCAAGAATAGCACCAACTGTCCTTGGTGCTCTAATATTCCATATAATATATGAATATTCCGTATTAGCATATATAGCTCTGAAAACTTCAGCCAAAGATAAGTGCATTGAGCCCGTGCAGACAGAAATCAGTGATACAACTACAAGTAAAATTAGTAAAATAAAAGAGAAAAAAATCTTTGAATGAAAGGATTTAAGATACTGTTTTTTTATCGAAATCTTAGTAGACGGTAATGCCTGATTCTTTAAAGTAGACTTTCCCATATCCTTTATATACACTTTTTAAATCATCGTAAACATCCACTCCAAGAAATTTTTTAAATATTTCTGCTGCCTTTTTTCTTATCTCTATGTCACTGAATTTATTTGGATATATAACTTTGCCAATAAAATAGGCATTAGCAAATATAATTTCAAGATTTGTTCTGTAAAAATTATGGGGAAAAACAGTATAAACATTTCCTTCCTTTACTGCTTTAAGTTTTTTATAAAACTCTTTGTTTTTTAAATAATCATTATTCACAACAGAAAGTCCGCCTGTATCAATGAAAATATATTGAGGATTCCAAATTAAAAGCATCTCTTTGTCAATAAAAACATGACCCTTTCTGCCTGTTTCATCAACAACATTTTTTACATTAAGCCACTGAAGTGAGGGATAATTGGCTACAGTACTTGTTATTCCGTGCGCACCCCTTGCACTTATTCCTCCTATATAAACTGTTGGTCTGACTGAACCTGCTGTTCTCTTTTTTAGGTCCGAAATGCATTGTTGAATGTATTGGTTAAGTTCATTTGCTCTTTCTTCTCTGTCAAGAATCTTTCCAAGAAATGTAAAGGTATTTAGAATATCTTCAATTCTTAAACCCCCTGCTTCTGCAAACCGAATAACTACAACAGGAAGCCCTGTTTTTTTCTGAATCAGTTCTGCATCGTCAACTTGAAAGGTTATGACCAGATCAGGCTTAACTGTGATAAGCTTTTCAAAATCAGGAAGCTTGCCAGGCCCACCTTCACCAATTGAAGGAATATTCTGCACCTTATCCTTTATTACAAGCCAGTAAGCCTTTCCTGTCGCAGGAATGCCTTTCATAACTCTCTTTTTTTCTATCCCTTCAATTCCTACAATCTTATCAAATGCTTGAAGATAAACAATATAGCGCAAAGAACCAGATAGTGCCACAACTCTCTCAACCTTTTTTGGGATTGTAATCTTTCTTCCAGCCATATCAGTTATTGTGACCATTTCTTTTGCACTAATATAAGATGCAAAAATAAAAATAAAACCTATCATTAATAAAACTTTTTTCATTTACCGTCCCTCTGGTTTGTATTTAATATAGGATTTTATATCAAGAATGGGATTTTCATCATACAAATCAAGTCTTCTTAATCTGACTATGTTATCTGTTACATCAAGAAACTTAAGCACAGAAAGTCTTATTGAATTTTGTCTGTGAGTTGAAGAGGTGCTAAAAACTCCTCTTATTTTATTCAAATAGGATAGCTTTTGAATAGGTTTTTCAGGGCCAGAGGCATTAGAGTTGTGAAAGCCTAATATGACAACCATTTTGTTTCCTGCCTTTATATTCCTTAAGCCGAGCTTTGTATTCTGGCTCAAGAACAATTTCTCCCTCCACATCAGAGACACTCCAGTGTCTTAGCAGGTTTTCTGCTTTTGTCCTTACATATTCAATTAATCTGAATTTATAATCCTATATTAATACTCTCTAAAAACTCCTCAACTTCTCTGAAGGCATCTGAAGTTTCTGGAACTTTTCCATCAATTGAAAAACTATAAACATCAGGTGAAAAGTGTATTATGCCTGAGAGAGGCAACCCTTTTTTCTGAATTATTTCTTTAACCTTATTTTCAATGTTAGCAGGCATTTTGTTGATAATAAAATAAACATTTTTACCCATCTTTTTAGCAAGTCCAATTGCCTTCTCAGCAACTTCAATAGAGTCAAGATAGGGCTCTGCAACTACTATAACTGTATCAATCCCCTTTTCTATCCCTCTTCCAAAATGCTCCACACCAGCTTCTGTATCAACAAGCATAACTTCATTATCCTCTAACTCAATTTTTTCAATAAACTCCCTGCTTACGACTCCCATTGGACAAGCACATCCTTCCATAGGTTCTTTAATCTTTCCTATGCTAACTATAGCCAGATTGCCATCTTTTTTGATAAATTCTGCTGGAATATCATTAATGCTGAATGTATCCTTCTCAATTAAGCTCATTTTTGGCTCTTTTACTCCAGACTGAAATCTCTTGATCATACTTTGCTGCACACTTTTTTTACCTCCAAGAAAATCCATAAACGAAGAGGGAGGTTCATTGAAACCAAAAAGCCTGTAAAGTGTTTGATTGCTTTCATCAGACTCAACAACAATAACTTTCTTTCCTCTCTTTAAAAAAGCTTTTGCAAGTGCGTAAACAATAAAACTTTTACCAACGCCACCTTTCCCACATACCGCAATCTTTTTCATTGCCTACTCCTCCTTAAAAGGCAAATGATATAGAACTCCTCATTGTAAATGGAGCACCCACTCCATAAGTTGTGCCTGATACAGTATCATCCATTGCTTTGATTATAGAAACATATTTTTTATCAAAGATGTTGTCAAACTCAAGAGATATTTTCAATTCCTTGAGCATCCCTACTTTCTCCTTAACATATTTTAATTTCAAATCAAACACGGTATAGGAGGGAATTTTTTCTTTATGTTCAGCATTTCCATATCTTTTTCCAAGATAACGCATCTGTGGAATTATTTCAAAGTCCTTATATTTTGCGATAATACCTGCTATAACAGTCCATTTCGGAACATCCACCACCTGTTTACCGTCTGTTGAAAACACTTGACCTGAGTAAGTTATATCCCCATCATAGGTTAAACGATTGAAGGTGGGATTAAGATAAAATGTGAGCCAGTCGGAGACATAAACAGTGGTTCCTATTTCAAAGCCATATCCCTTTGCTTTCCCGATGTTTTGCTGATAGTTTACAGGTTTGCCAGCATCCAGCACTCTTGGATCTGAAACAGTAGTCAAAAGATTTTTATGTTTTGAAAAGAAAATTGTTGGATTTACCTCTATGAAATCCATATGAAATCTTAAGCCTATGTCAATATTGTCAGACTTTTCAATGTCTCTATTTTTAAATAATTCACTTAAAGGAATCCCAGCAGCTACAAATTGCCTGTAAAGTCTGTTATATGTATTTATAATTGGCATATAGGCATATGGTCTTATATAGTTTCTGCCATAACTTAAATATACTTCTATGTTTTCATTAAAAATATAGGATACACCAGCTGTTGGAAGCCATATATCATATGTCTCTGCTTTTCTATCAAGGTATGGCGCTCTTTTTAATACAGGATTGCCTCTATTATCAAACTCAGTTATATATCCCTCACTGGCTGAATCTTTAAATTTAAAATATTTAATACCTGCCTGCCAGTTGAATTTATTTATGGTTCCTGCAACTTTAAAGTAGGGACTGTAAACATAGGTTTTTCCAGTAGTTGCCATAACTCCATAACCTTCGTACTTCAGGCTACCACCTGGATTAATCCGGTAGTTTTCAGAGTAAATATTCATATCATTTGCTTCATAGTGATATCCTGCAGTTGCTTTAATTTTATTAAAATCAATGGCAATCTCTGCTATGATACCCTCTCTTTCAATATCTCTTGTTCTTTTCTGAACACCTGGCTGACCCTGAATATTGTTAGAACCATCCCATATTTTGGCATCTTCTTTTGAAATGTAGGGCTTCAAAATAATTTTCATGTTATTCGTTATTTTTGCAGCAATTGACATAAAAAGATCTCTGTTTTTGTGATATTCCTCGTTAAATTTGTAATAAAGATAATCCTGACTCGGGTTGCCGGTTATTGAACTGTTAAAATCAAGACGATAGTATCTATCCAGGTTTTTTATTTGTTGATAAGTTAAATAACGATACTTATGATGTCTTATTTCATTGAAGTTTCCCCAGATTTTAATCTCTATGTTTTTTCCAATTGGCTGAACAAAAGTAAAATTTATATTGTTTCTGGGTCCAATTTCTCCAGGACCTTTCCATTTATCCTGGTCTGTATAAGAATAGGAAAGAGAAAATCTTGTCTCAATCGGTTTTATTTCTCCCGAATCAAATCTAAAATAAGTTTTTCTATACTCAAAAGAACTAACAGATTGGGATAACTTTAACCCCATCTCTTTTTGAGCCCAAAGTGGTCTCAACTCAATGGCACCACCTCTATTTCCAACACCTGAACCTAAATCAGCAGGAACTGCTCCTTTGTAAACCGCTATGCTTTGAAAGTTTTCAAGGTCATAAATATACGCTCGTGGTCCCATTGGATTTCCACCATAATTAGGAATACCTTCCACAGTCATCGCACCAAGATCGCCTCTTACTCCTCTGATTCTTATCTGTGCCTGCTCTGTGGCTAAATTATTAGCATCAGCACTTTCAAAAACTACACCTGGCAGAATTGAAATTGCCTCGTATACATTTGTTTTCCCTCTCTCTCCAGAAAGTTCTATTCCCTTTGTTGTTATTTCTGTGCCTGTGTAAACTGTCTCACCAGTTTGCTTTGTAGGAACAACTATTTTCTTTCCAGTAACCACAATCTCCTCGAGCTTTGCATCCTTTTCTTCTGCAAAAACAGGTAAAATAGGGCTTAAAACAAACATGATAAATGAAAGAGTCTGAAAACTCTTTTCTACGCCCCTACTTAAAAAATTTTTCCAGGATCTACTCCTTGTAAGATCTTTAATTAATTCAATATCCATTTTTAATGTCTCTTTTAAAGCCCTAGTAATTTTGTTCCAATCTCGTATTACCATTTTATATCCCCTCCTTTCTTATTAATAACTACAATTATATTTTTTAATTGATAACAATTTATAATACATTTTTTAAATTTATATTTATAACTACAATCATAATTTTTTATTAATAACAATCGTAACACAATTTTTTAAATTTATCAAGACTTATTTTTAAAAATTTAAATATTCCTTGCTTGAAAGGCATAGCCTCTTCGTTAGCCTAACTATATAAAAAAAGCCGTGCCAGGGATACAATTCCCTTGCACGGCCTACTTGACTAATCTACCCTTCTTGGGTTGAAATGTTAAAGCAAAAAATTTAATTTCCTATCATGTTCTATTATAGAATCCAAACTTTTTGGAATTTTTAAGTATTTCTGTGTAATATTAATAGAAATTGAAAATGTCATTACAAGATTGATTTATTACTTTTTAAAGCTCCTTTAGTGTTACTTCCCAATAAATATCCAATAAATATAAACAAGTCTGTTACAGTATACTGTAAGATTTTATTCTTTTCAGCCAATTCCATAGGAACAAGACCATTTTAGCCAAAATTTAATATTATCTCCTGATAATCCTTTGTTTTTGCTCCCAGCCTTGAAAGAAAATGATTACCAATCATCAAGATGCCTTCCAGAGCTCTTCCTAAATAGTGTTTTGCGATAAGATAGTTTCTTTTGTTGTTAATAAATTCATCTCGATTAATCCTTTTTAATCCGTCCATTTCCCTCAATACTTTTTCAGTTTAAAGTTTATTTGTCTATATAAGAGCATGAAAAATTATAACAGATAGATAATCTTGTCCACTAAGAATATGCTATTACAAACTTTCGTCCTTCAACTTCTATTATTTTTACATTTATATCATAGACATTTTTTAAAAGGGAAGGTTCAATTATGGAGGAGTCTCCCATATGATAAATTTTCCCACTTTTCATAAAAATAAAATAATCAGCCAACCCAATAGCAAGGTTAAGGCCATATAGCACGATTATTGTAATTAAGTTCAACTTTTTTGTTAATTTCCTCAAAAGTTAAATCGATTTTTATAGAGCTCCAATGACTGCTTAGTTTTATGCGCTAACTATTTAGTTTTATGCGCCAAATTTAGCTAATTTTCCAGAATGAGCTAGCAATAGAGGCATTAATTTAAAGCTTGGGAAAATACCAAGTTCACCTTTCAAACACTCTCTTTCAGTAAATCTTTGCGATAAGTTTCCTAAACAATAAGGAGAATATATTAAAACTGGAACAGGATGCCAGGAATGAGACTTCATCGAACAGGGAGTTGAATGATCACCTGTTATGGCTAAGACATCAGGCTTTAAAGATAAAATTTCTGGAAATTGTTTATCAAATTCTTCAATTACTGAAATTTTCCCTTCAAAATTTCCATCTTCACCAAAGGAATCGGTTTTCTTAATGTGGATAAAGAAGAAGTCATAATCATTATAATATTTTTTCAAGGCATTGATTTCATCTTGAATGGTTTCTCCCTCAAAGGTTATAACATCCATACCTACAAGCCTTGCAAGGCCCTTATACATAGGGTATACTGCAATGCAAGACTAGAAAGACCAAATCTCTCATGGAAAGGCTCTATGTCAGGTTTTACTGAAAAACCTCTTAAAAGCACATAATTAGCCTTGGGTTCGTTTTTCAAAAGCTCCCCTGTAATTTCAATAAATTTTTGAGCAATCTCTGCTACCTTTTGGGCCTCTTCATTTTCACCCTTAGGTAAATAGGGTTCTTTACCTGTAGCTTGAGGATCTGTATCATTTATCTTTTCAGCAAGAGGTGAAAGCTTATAGGGAAATCTTAGCAATAAAGAAAAGCGATGTTCTTTACCTGAACATAAAATCACTTCAACATCATCAATTTTCTTAATATTTTCTGATAAATACCTGATCAAACGCTTATTTTCTTCTGTAGATATCCTTCCTGCTCTACGATCAACGACAATAGGCTTTCCTGCTTCATAGGTTACAGTAGCAAAATTTCCCCTAATAGCCACATCTGTCTCTTTTACCTCAAGTCCTACACCTAAAGCCTCAAGAATTCCTCTACCAATTTCTAATTTCAAAGGTTCATATCCGAATAAGCCAAGATGTCCAGGTCCACTTCCAGGAGTAATTCCATAATCAACAGGTATATGTAAACCTGTAGCAGAAAATTTTACTATCTTATCAAGATTAGGAGTTGAAGCAAGTTCAAGGGGTGTCCTACCCTCTCTTACTCCTAGGTCTCCTACTCCATCAAGCACAATAAGTATAATTTTAACTTTTTTATCTTTTTTTATTAATTTTTTGAGGTAATTCATGGGATTCCTCCTCAAGGCTACAGCTAATGAAATTATTAATCATCTTTTTTTTAACTCTTCAATCTCTTCTTCGTATTCTTTTACAGGTCTTTCAATTCCACAGGTAAGGCACCTTACCTTGCCTTTTGCTCAGGTTCCAGTAATAATTGCCTTCCCTCCACAATATTTACACTTAAGAAAGTCTTCCATCTACTGGACCTTAGATTGGAGATATTCCTGAATTAGATTGTCTGGATTTGCCTCGGGTGTTTCTGCAATAAGAACCCTTATTTGATTAGCTGAAAGTTTGTCTGCAAGCTCCTTTGGTGGATTATGTAACACTATATGAGTGGCAACTTGTTCTTTCAAAAAATCAATTAAATCCTGATCATCAGGTTTCTTAACAACATCTTTTACAAGAATCTTACTGTTTTCAATATCGTATAAGGCAAATAACTCCATTTTTTCAATATTAGGTTCAAACTTTTGAGGAGTTGAGACAGGACAGGCAATTCTCATAAACTTTTCTTCCAGGACCTCACGTACCATTTCTTCCGTTGCCGAAACAATATTTCTTATTAAATCTTCAAAAGCCTGAGCTGTCACACTCTCAGGATAGGCTCCTACAATAGGTTTACCTCTATCACCAGTATCAACGATGCGTGGATCAACAGGAATTTTCCCAAGAAATCTTATTCCCATTTCCTCAGCAAGTTTTTGTCCTCCCCCTCTTTTAAAAAGATCAAGGGGTTTTCCACAATGAGGACAAATAAACCCGCTCATATTTTCAACAAGTCCAAGAATCCTCATTTTTACCTTTTGACAAAATCTTATTGATTTTTTAACATCAATTAGAGAAACTTCTTGAGGTGTTGTGACAATTAGAGCATAAGCATCTGGTATAGTTTTAGCTACTGTTAATGGTTCATCCCCTGTACCAGGAGGGGCATCAATAATGAGATAGTCAAGTTCACCCCAATCAATATCTCCAATAAATTGTTTAATAGCTGAAATCTTAATAGGGCCTCTCCAGATAATGGCAGAATCCTCTGAAGGAAGAAGAGGTTCAATGGAGAGAAATTTAAGATTAGGGGAATATTTTATAGCCCCAAGCCTTCCATCAGGTCTTCTGGTAAGTTTTAAATCCCTTGCCCCAAGCATCTTGGGAACGCTTGGTCCATGTAAGTCCACATCAAGAAGTCCTACCATAAAATCTTGCAAGGATAGACCTACAGCAATGTTTACTGCTATGGTGCTTTTCCCTACCCCTCCCTTGCCTGACATTACCATAATTTTGTGTTTTATTTTAGAAAGCTGTTCCCTAACCTTTTTATCTTGCTGATCAAGAATCACACTCTTTTCTCTTCCAATAGGCATAGAAAGTTCCTCCTAAGTGAGCTTATAGTTTAAAAATTATTTTAATACATCCTAATTTAATGTCAAATTAGATGCTAAGTGGGTTAGAATTAAAGAGGAGTTTATTAAATTAAAGTAACTCAAATTTTTTCCGAAAATTATAAAAAACTCTCTAAAAAAGGGGACTATTATGAAAGTCGAACTCTATAAAAATTTGGTCTTAGATCAAACTTTAGCACAAAAGGGAAACTTTCCTAATGAAGCAACGAAAGTTATAAAAAAGAAATTATTAAAGAGCCCTCCCTAAGAATAGATAAGGAAAAGCTAAAGGAAATTGCCGAACATTTTAAGGAATTTTTGACCCTCTTTGACCTTGATGCAAAGATAGTTTATGATAAAAAATATGAAACTCTTGTGGTTCAGGTTATAAGAAAAGACACAGGAGAAATAATAAAACAAATCCCCCCTGAAGAACTTCTTAAACTATCCCAGAGATTGCAGGAACTTGTTGGGATTCTCCTACAGCAAAAAGTTTGAACTCTTGTCAAAGCAATTTCATCGTGGTAATTTTCATTTGATCTAATTTAGACTTTCCTTAAAATCTCAAGGAAGGAGGTATTTTCATGAAGGAATACACAGTAGCTGTAGTTGGAGCAACTGGGGCTGTAGGAAGAATGATGATCAATGTCCTTGAAGAAAGAAACTTCCCAGTAAAAGAATTAAGATTATTTGCCTCACCAAAATCAAAGGGAATAAAAATCCCTTTTAGAGGTGAAGAAATTAATGTTGAGGTTCTTGAAGAGACTAAAAGTTTCAAAGGAATTGACATAGCTCTTTTTTCTGCAGGGGCCCAAAGAAGCTTAGAATATGCTCCCAAATTTGCAAATGATGGTGCTGTAGTAATTGATAATTCAAGTGCCTGGAGGATGGATCCAGAGGTCCCCCTTGTAGTTCCTGAAGTTAACCCTCATGCTATTTCCAAATACAAAACCGAAGGTATCATTGCTAATCCCAATTGTTCTACTATTCAAATGGTGGTAGCCTTAAAACCTATCCATGAGGTAGCTAAAATTAAGAGAATTGTAGTCTCCACTTATCAATCCGTTTCAGGGGCAGGACAAAAGGCTATTGATGAGCTTATAAGCCAGATTAAGGCTTGGTGTTCAGGAGAACCTCTACCTCCTGCTAAACATCTACCTCAAACTATAGCTTTTAATTGTATTCCTCACATAGATGTTTTTTTGCCAAATAGATACACTAAAGAAGAAATGAAAATGGTTGAAGAGACTAAAAAAATTATGGAAGACCCTAGTATTAGGGTTACAGCTACTACAGTAAGAGTTCCTGTCTTTTACGGTCATGCTGAATCTGTAAATGTAGAAACAGAGAAAAAATTGTCGGTCGAAGAGGTAATAGAGATTCTAAGAAAGGCACCTGGGTAATAGTTCTTGATGATCCTCAGCAAAAACTATATCCCCTGCAAATTGAAGTAGCAGGAAGAGATGAAGTTTTTGTGGGAAGAATTAGAGAAGATTTTTCGATTGAAAATGGCTTAAATCTCTGGATTGTGGCAGACAATTTGAGAAAGGGTGCAGCCACTAATGCTGTGCAAATTGCGGAAGTCTTAATTGAAAAGTATTTATAGCCTTGCAAATCTTCGTAGAAGAAAAGGCCCTACCCTACTCTCTCACCCAAGCGATTATAAATAGATTCTCAAACTATCAAATTATTCCTTCCTATGAAGCCTTCCAATGGGAATTCTTACCTGAGGAAAAATTAGTTAGTTTGGGAAAAAAGAGACTTTTTATCCTTGAGTTTAAAGGAGACTTTATTAAACCCTGCCCGGGAACTAAAAAATATCTTTGTTGTGGATATAATATCTTTCACATAGGAGAGGGCTGCCCTCTTGATTGTTCCTATTGCATTCTTCAAGTTTATCTAAATAGACCAGGACTTAAAGTATGGGGAAATCTTATAGAGGATGGTTTTAAAGTCCTCGAAAATTTTTTAAGGCTACGTAAAAATCAGGGGAAGATAACAAGAATTGGAACCGGAGAGTTTACAGATAGCCTTGCCCTTGAGAGAATCACTCAGCTTTCAGAAAAATTAATCTATTTTTGGAAAGAAAAATCACCCTATGGAGTGCTTGAACTGAAAACCAAGATTGCTCTTACAGAGGAGTTTTTTAGTAAATTTGAAGGAGATCCGCGCATAATTTTTGCTTGGTCCGTTAATACAGAGAGAATCATTGCAACTGAGGAAAAAGGAACAGCTTCCCTTTGGGCACGGCTTGAGAGCGCAAAAAAAGCTGCTGAAAAGGGATTTAGTGTGGCCTTCCACTTTGATCCTATAATTTTCTATCCAGGAGCTGAAGCAGAATATCCTCAAGTTCTTGCAACTATTTTGCATAACCTTCCTCACAATAAAATAGCCTGGATAAGTCTTGGAACTTTAAGATATCCTAAAATTTTAAAAGAAATTGCCCAAAAGAGATTTCCTCATACCACTATTTATTCCTATGAATTTATTGAGGGGCTTGATCAAAAGAAAAGATATTATATTGAAATCAGAAAAGCTCTTTACCAAGCCTTCGGTAAACTTATCAAAGAGACACTAAATGATATTACCTATTACTTTTGTATGGAGAGTGAGAGAATATGGGAAGAAGTCTTAGGTATTCCTCTAAAAAGCTCCGAAGAGGTTGCTCAAAGACTTGACAGAGTTGCTATGAGATTATGTTCCCTTTAATTTTTTTTAGTATTCTTTTAGCATTAAATGCCTGCACATCCAAAAATTTTTCGAAGTATACCTGTTTGGATTGCCACAAAAAGGAGACTTTTTCTCATGCAAAGATTTCCTGCACAGTTTGTCACGGGGAAAAGAAGGAACTCTAAATAAAAAAGAGGTCCATAAAGGACTAAATAACTTTACCACTTACGAAGAGGTTGAAAAGAGCTGTGCAAGCTGTCACCCTGAAGAAGTCAAAAATTTCACAAATTCTCTTCATTTTACTTACGAAAGGGAATTAAAAAGTATTTTTAAAGGTTTTGGAATTTCTCTAAAAGTTAGAAATTTTTATGAATTTTCTAAGCTTGAAGGGAACTTTAGTACAAAAACGGGTCTCCTAATTGATTTTCTTAAAAGAAGATGCCTTACCTGTCATATCTTTAACCAAGGTGAAAATTATCCTAAAACTACGAGAAAAAGGGGATGTCTTAGTTGCCATAAAATTCATGAGGGCTTAAAACCAAAGGATGAAACTTGCCTTTCCTGTCATTATAGCATACGCGTTGGATGGGATTATTATGGCTATTCTCCCCATCCTTGGTTTATAGATTATCGGTCACCCTTTATTGAGGGTAAAGTCCCGGAGAGACCTTATGGAATTGAGGCCTATAATTTAAAGAGAGATATTCACAAAGAAAAAAATTTTTCTTGCATAGACTGTCATAGAAAGAATGAAATTATGAATGGCCAAAAGGAAGTTAGCTGTTTTACTTGTCATAAAATTTTATCGGATAATATTTTTCATAAAAAATAAAGTTCTTTCGAAGGTTCGCTGTGAGGTCTGTCATGCAAATTTTATTAATCAAGATGGTTTAAAGATTTGTTATCTCGAAATGGACCCAAATTTAGAGGATTGGTATGATTTATCTGTTCAAGAATCCTATGAGATTGAAAAATTAGTCGAAGCCCATGCTAAAGGAAAAAAGGTTAAAAAAGTTATGACTGATAAATTTACAGATAAAGAAAAAGAAGGGCTCTGGCTCTGCACTTTAGATAATAGAACCTATTTAGACTTAAATATCGGAAAGGACGAGGAAGGAAAACTTTGTATAAAAAGAAAAGAAAGTTTATATTTAGTGCATCAAAATATTTCACTTTATGGGAATTTTAATGTATGTATCGTTCCTCATACTATTGGAAAAGCTGATCTTAACAGAAGTTTATATATTCTCAATAAACTCAGATAATCTTAAAAATGAGATATTATCCTATTAGACTTAATTTGCAAGGAACAAAAAAGGTTTTATCAGGGGAGCTTTGGCTAACCTCTTAATTTTCAAATCATCTAGAAAAATCAATCTAAAACATAAACAACTTTCTTAAAGGTTTAGAAGATAGATAAAAGTGATAGGATATGCTATAATTTGGCTAAAAATTAGATTAAGAATTTGATGAAAAATGGAAAACAAAGGAAATAACCCCCTTCTTGATTTAACATTTATAACTAATGAGCCGGGTCAATCTTTGTTGGATAGATTTGTCCAATTAATAAAAGATGCCCGTTTTTTTGATTGTTTAGTTGCTTATTTTCATTTTACTGGATTTAAGTTATTGTCTAAACCATTAGAAAACACTGAAAAGATAAGAATCCTTATAGGAATAGGAATAGATAAAGAAAGCTATGAATTAATTAAGCAATCTCATCAATTATCTCATGCAGAAACGAAGCAAATAGTCGAAAACAGAATTATAGAAGAAATGGACAATTCGGAGGATAGTATAGATGTTGAAGTTGGAATTCAAAAATTCATTAAATGGATAAACGATGGAAAAGTTGAAATAAGAGCTTATCCTTCTCAAAATCTTCACGCAAAATTATATATTATCACTTTTAAGAAAGGCGATAGAGATGTAGGACGCGTAATAACTGGTTCAAGCAATTTTACCCAGGCGGGGCTTCAGGATAACCTTGAGTTTAATGTAGAACTGAAAAATCGTGCTGATTATGAGTTTGCAAAAGAGAGATTTGAAGAATTATGGAAAAAAGCGGTTGATGTATCTGAAAACTATGTCCAGACAATAAAAGGAAAAACCTGGGTAAACAACAATATCACTCCTTATGAGCTTTATCTAAAATTTCTATACGAATATTTTAAAGATGAATTGAGCAGAACTGACGAAGTCTTCATAAAATATCTACCCGAAAACTTTAAAAGATTTGAATATCAAGAGCAAGCAGTTCTAAATGCAAAGAAAACATTAGAAGAGTATGGAGGAGTATTTATTTCTGATGTAGTTGGACTTGGAAAAACATATGTTACCGCTATGCTCTGTGGGCAACTTGATGGAAGAACCATTGTTATCGCACCACCAGCATTGCTTAATAAAAATAACCCGGGCTCCTGGCCAAATGTTTTTGCTGATTTTCATATACCAGCTGAGTTTGTCTCTATTGGTAAGCTTGATGACGCTAAAGCATTAACAGATCAGAGAGAATATAAAAACATTATTATAGATGAAGCACACCGCTTTAGGACTGAAACAACAGTTAGTTATGAAGACATTGCAGAAATCTGTCGTGGGAAAAGGGTGATTTTAGTTTCTGCTACACCTTATAATAACTCGCCAAAAGATATTCTTGCACAGATTAAAATCTTTCAAAATCCAAGAAAAAGCAATATTCCCGGTGTTCCAGATCTTGAAGATTTTTTCGGAAGACTTGAAAATAAGTTAAAGAAAGTTAACCGTCAAAAAGATTATGACAAATTTATTGAAATAACAAAAGATATTGCCAAAGAAATCCGTGATAAAGTTTTAAAACACATAATGGTTAGAAGAACAAGAACTGAAATTGAAAAATACTTTGCAGAGGATTTGGAAAGAAATAATGTCAAATTTCCAGAAGTAGAGGATCCAAAGCCACTTTTTTATCAGCTAAGTGAAGAGGAAGACAGAATCTTTATGGAAACAGTTAGATTAATAACGCAGGAATTTACCTATGCTCGTTATACTCCTTTACTTTATTTAAAGAGGGGGATCCCACCTCTTGAAGCCCAGTCCCAAAGAAATATGGGTGGCTTTATGAAAGTGCTTCTTGTTAAACGCCTTGAGAGTAGTTTTTATGCATTCAGAAAAACTATTGATAGATTTATTCGTTCCTATGAGAATTTTATTAAAGAATACGAAAATGGGAATGTTTGGATTAGTAAGGGATATATAAATAAAATTTTTGAACTTCTGGAAGAAGGTGATGATGAGGCAATCCAGAAACTTATTGATGAAGGAAAAGCAGAAAAGTATTCAAGTTCTGATTTTAAACCTGAATTTGAGGAAGATCTTGAAAAAGACCTTGAAATTTTAAAAAAAATAAAATCCAGCTGGGAATCCATTACAAGGGACCCAAAACTCGAGACCTTGCTTGACAACTTGAAGAACAATAAAATTTTGAAAGACAAAAAGATAATCATATTTACAGAGTCAAAGGAGACCGCAGAATATTTGACAAAAAATATAAATGATAAATTTGGAGAGATAGCACTATCTTTTCATGGTGGCTCTTCAGAAAATGTTAAAGATAAAGTAATAGAAAATTTTGATGCAAGAGTAAGGAACAAAAAAGATGATTACAGAATCCTTGTCTCAACCGAGGTTCTCTCTGAAGGTGTAAATCTTCACAGGTCAAATATTGTCATAAATTATGACATCCCCTGGAATCCAACCCGCCTAATTCAAAGGGTTGGTAGAGTTAATCGTATTGATACACCCTTTGATAAAATCTACACATTCAACTTTTTCCCAACAAAGCAGGCAGATTCAGAGATTGCACTTACCAATATTGCACGCTCAAAAATAGAGGCGTTTTTAACCATGCTTGGTGGAGATTCCGCTATACTCACTGAGGGTGAGCCAGTTTCATCCCACGAATTATTTGATAAACTCCTTTCAAAGAAAACCATTACAGAAGACGATGGAGAAGAAAGCGAGCTTAAGTATTTAAGGATTATTGAAGATATAAGAGATAAAAATCCTGAGCTTTTTGAGAAAATAAAGCGCCTTCCTAAGAAAGCCCGTTCAGCAAAAGTGTTTTCAGAAAGCCTGAAGGAATATGTAACCCCTCATTCTTTGCTCACTTTTTTCAGAAAGGGAAAACTGATGAAATTCTTTTTATCGGACGGTGAATCCACATTAGAATTTGACTTTTTGACAGCTGCAAAGATTCTTGAAAGTTCCCCAGATGAAAAAAAAGCAAAACTCCCACTTGAAAAATATTACGAACTCCTTAATAAGAATAAAACTGCATTTTTAAATGCCACAATTGAGGAAATAATAGAAATCCGTTCTAAGAAAAGTAGAGATAGCTCAACAAAACTTCTTAAAATCCTTAAAGTGACACAGAAAAATAGTAAACAATTAACAGAGGAGCAGGAAGAATACCTTAAAAAACTTATAAACCGGCTTGAAGAAGGTTCATTACCGAAAAAGACAGTTCAGAAAGCCCTTAAAGCCTTAAGTGAACTTGGAAAAGACATTCAAAATCCATTGAAAGTTATTGGGACCCTACAAAGGGAGATCTCACCTGTTTTTCTTAAAAGCCATTATGTAGAGACTTCTGCTATAACAGAAGGAAAAAGGGAGGTTATTCTATCACTTTATTTAACAGAGGGGGAAAATGAAAAGCCTTGAAGAGATAAAAGAGAAATTGAAAGAACTAAAGCCATATCTTAAAGAAAGATATAAAGTGAAAGAAATTGGAATTTTCGGTTCTTATGTTAGAGGAGAACAGAGGGAAAAAAGCGATCTGGATATACTTGTTGGATTTGATGAAAGTGCTGAGATAGGGTTACTTGAATTTGTACATTTAGAAAATTTTTTAAGCGTATACTTGGGGTGAAGGTTGATCTCGTGATGAAAAAGGGGCTGAAACCACATATAAGTAGGCATATTTTAAAGGAGGCAATTTTCCTTTGAAGAAGAAAGAAGGAATAAGAGCAATTGAAATAAAAAGGAAGTTTAAACGATGAATAGAGAACAGGCAAAAAATCTGATAATTGAAACTTTTGAAAATCCTTTTAAGAAAGAAAGGTTTGTAGAATTCATTGCCAATCTATTTAAGAGCTATGATAGGACTAAAGCCCTTGAGCCGAGATATGGAACACAGGGGATTACCGAAAGATACCTTGATTTCATCAGCTCTTGGGAAAGAATTGGTCGCTATGAAGGCAGTGGCGGTAAAAAGATTGACATATTGGTTGTAAAACTAAAAAAAGGACAATCTCTTTACAGGGCACGAACTGCCCAGAGAAACTTTGTTGCTGAGTATTTAAGAGGAAAACTTGGAACAACTACAGAAAAAGATGCAGCCCTCGTTGCCTTTGTTTCTCCAAATGAAGAGGATTGGCGGTTTTCTCTTGTAAAACTTGATTACCACTTTAAAGAGGCAATCCCCGGCAAACCAAAACCTGTAGAAGAATTCACCCCTGCAAAAAGATGGTCATTCTTAGTTGGCAAAAATGAAAAGAGTCACACCGCTCAATCAAGATTTTTGCCAATTCTTGAAAATGATAATTGGAAGCCCACGCTTGAAGATTTAGAAAAAGCCTTTGATGTTGAAGTTGTCACAAAGGAGTTTTTTGAAAAATATAGAGACATTTTTATAAGAACAAAGCTTGAGCTTGATAAAATTGTCAATAGAGACAAGAAAGTAAAAGAAGAATTTGAGCGGAAGAACATTAATACAGTTGATTTTGCTAAAAAACTTCTCGGGCAAATTGTTTTTCTTTATTTCTTACAAAAGAAAGGATGGTTTGGCGTTGAAAGAGGAAAACCTTGGGGAGAAGGTCCAAAAGATTTTATAAGGAGATTATTTAATAAAGAATTTGGAGATTACAAAAACTTCTATAATGACATTCTTGAACCACTTTTTTATGAAGCGTTAAGAATAGATAGAAGTGCAGATGATCATTATTACAGCAGATTTAATTGTAAAATCCCTTTTTTGAATGGTGGTCTTTTTGACCCGTCAAATAATTTTGACTGGGTTAATGTTGATATTCTTTTACCAAATGAACTTTTCTCAAATTCAAACAGAACAAAAGAAGGTGATGTAGGAGACGGCATCCTTGATGTTTTTGACAGATATAATTTTACAGTAAATGAAGAAGAACCACTTGAAAAAGAGGTTGCCCTTGACCCTGAACTACTCGGAAAAATCTATGAAAAACTGAATGCCATTCGTCCGGATAATTTTGATGAATATGTAAAAGTTTTGAAGTCTGGGAGTAGAGGCGAAGAGACAAAATTTAACAAAGAATATGGGGTTTATTACACACCAAGAGAGATTGTCCATTATATGTGCCAAGAGAGTTTGATAAATTATCTTGAAACGGAACTAAGTGGAAAAGTAAGAAGGGAAGATATTGAGGAATTTGTAAAATATGCAGATTTAATTTTAGAGTATGAAAGAACCGCCCTTGAAAAGAAAGACAAAATTGAAAAAGGTGAGCAGAAAGAAACAAAGTATGAACATAAAATGCCTGAAAGCATAATTAAAAATGCCGAAGAAATTGACAGATTACTCGCTGATATAAAGGTATGCGACCCAGCGGTCGGTTCTGGTGCCTTTCCCATAGGTATGATGCATGAAATTGTAAAATTAAGAAGTTTGCTTTCCATTTATCTTAAAAGGAAATTAAACACATATGAAATCAAAAGACATTGTATTGAAAATTCCCTTTATGGCGTTGATATTGACCCTGGAGCAGTTGAAATATGTAAATTAAGATTCTGGCTTTCCCTTGTGGTTGATGAAGAAGATTTTTATAACATAAAACCACTTCCAAATCTTGATTATAAGGTTGTATGTGGAAATTCGCTTTTAGGAGTTGAGAAGAATTTATTTAATGCTGACGCATTTAGAAAACTTGAAGAGTTAAAATCAAAGTACTTTAATGAGATAAATCCCACTAAAAAGCAAGAATTAAAAAAAGAAATTGATAGGTTGATTTTTGAAATTACGAATGGACATAAAGAATTTGACTTTGAGGTTTATTTTTCAGAGGTCTTTCATCAGAAAGGTGGCTTTGATATAGTAATTGCTAATCCGCCGTATGGAGGAAAATATGATGACAGAGCTATTCCTTTTTTTAAACGATTTTACCGATGTGTGGGAAGCAAAAACAAAAAAGGTTCTTTTGATACATTCGCTTTATTTATAGAGAGGGGTTTTAACATCCTTAAGAAAAATGGAAATCTTATTTTTATAACGCCAATTTCTGTCACTTCTTCAGACTCCATGGTTTCGTTACATGAACTTCTGGAAAATAACTGCAAAATTATAAAGATTTCATCCTACGCAGTAAGACCACAACCTGTATTTGAAAGTGCTGTTGTAAATACTTCAATTATTAGCTTTATAAAAACTCTTACACCTGCGGAAAAAATTCTGCTTACAAAAATGTATCGTAAAGGTAAGGGATTTAGGTTAGAAGATCTTTCAAATAATCTTCAATTTATTGATGTCAAAGAATATAAATTACGCGGTAGATACCCCAAAATTTCCTTAAAGATAGAAAAAGATATACTGGAGAAGTTATTTAAAATTAAAACAAAAATAAAAGATTTATTAAGAAAAAAAGGAAAACCAATTTATTATCGCACTACAGGAGGAAGGTATTTTAAAGTTATTACAAATTACTCAACCAATTCTACAAAAGAGAAAGCTATTTACTTTGATAGTGAGATAGCAAATTCAATTGGTGCTATCTTAAGCAGCAACTTATTTTTCTGGTGGTACCAGATTTATTCAAATAATTTAGATTTAAAATCTTACGAAATAGAATCTTTTCCCATACCTTTAGAGAAGTTAAATAGTGAAATTATTGGTACTCTTGAAAGAGTATATGATGAATACTTACAAGATATTGAAAGACATGCGAATATAAGAAAAACAAAAAGATATGCTAATATCAATGAATTTAAGGAATATAAAATAGCAAAGTCAAAACATTTGGTAGATAAGATTGACGATATAATTGGTCCACTTTATGGCTTAACAAATGAGGAAGTAGAATTTATTAAAAACTATGAAATTGAATTTAGGTTAAGTGGGGATGAAGAAGGGGGAGAAAATAATGAGAATTAAATTTTTCTCTATTCGCATACAATCTAAAACTCATATAGTGAAATCAAACGAGCAAGCAAAAGTTAAAGAACTTGAAAAAGAAATAGACAAGCTAATTTATAAACTTTACAATTTAACAGAGGAAGAGATAAAGATAATTGAAGGAGATTAGATATAAAAAGGAGGCTATTATGGGTAAAAATGAGGTCAATACAGCCTTTGAAATACTACTTGAAGAAATAGAAGAAGTCTTTAATATCATAAGCAAAGAAGGAGAAAAAGCATTTAAAACAAAGGATTTTGACAGGGCAAAAGAACTAACTAAATATGGTAATCGACTTAAATCTTTCAGGGAAAGAGTTAAATCTCTTAAAAAGGAATGGCAATCGCTTTTTAGTGAAAAAATATCAACTAAAGTCCCAAAAAGACGAGTGAAAGGTAGATTAAAAAAAGGTCTAAGAACTTCTGAGGATAAATTTGTAATACCTATTTTAGAGTCTCTTATTGAACTTGGCGGAAAAGCAGAAATGAAACAAGTTTTAAAACTTGTGCACGCAAAGATGGAAAATATTTTAAATGAGTATGATTATGAACCCCTTCCATCTATTCCAAAACAAACACGCTGGGAAAATACTGCACGATGGGCAAGAAATACAATGGTCAATGAAGGTTTGCTAGTATCTGATTCCCCACAAGGTATATGGGAAATAACAGAAAAGGGAAGAAAATTTTATGAAACAAATAAAAATAAAGATTAATTATCAAAAAGCCCTTGACGATATAATTTTTGATGCCCTTGGCTTGACGGAAGAAGAACGAAAAGAGGTCTACTGGGCAGTCGCCAAACTTGTAAAAACAAGATTAGAAAAAGCAAAGAGCGTGTGATTGATGAAATACGATCCTAATAAACATCACAGGCGTTCTATCCGTTTGAAAGGATATGATTATTCGCAACCAGGTAAATATTTTATTACGATTTGCACAAAAAATAGGAAATGTTTATTTGGCGATGTGGTGAATGGTAAAATGGTATTAAACGATGCAGGCAAAATGATTGAAAAATGGTATTTTGAATTACCAAATAAATTCCCTGATATCCAATGCGACCAATATATAATTATGCCCAACATTCGCGATGTAAAAAACAATGGATAGGAACCTTTTGATGGCAAATTGTGGCAACGCAATTATTACGAGCACATTATCCGTAATGAACAGGTATTAAATAAAATCCGTGAATATATTATCAACAATCCATTGAAATGGGAATTGGATAATCATTCAGAAAAATGATACCCGATTTAAATATTCTCGGCAACCGATGGCTTGAACTGAAAAAAAAGATGATGCAGAATCTTATCCTCATGACTTTTTAAATTTTTCTATGTATAATTTCATATTAAATTTTGTCTCTAATGATCTACTACTCATATACCTAATCTTTCCAAAGATTTTCCTTTCCTGCCAAGGTCTGTCGAAATTACCAAAGCACCAAGAAATTCCACCGTAACCGTTAGAGTCTCTTCCATCTAAGGCATACTTATCGTTTAGATAACAAGCTATGTCAAAAGCTTTTTTAGGATGGTCGGTCCATTCTATCAACTTTTTAGCCCAATACATTCTCATATAGTTATGTATCTTTCCTGTAATTAGTAACTCTTTCTGTGCCGCATTCCAATACTCATCGTGAGTTTTTGCATCTTCAACTTCTTCTAAGGTATAAATGTAATCTCTTTTATCTGAAGCATGTTTTTCTAGAGTATCTTTTGCCCAAGATGGTATTCCTTTATATTGGTTATAAAAAGGGTTATACCAAGTAAAATTTCTTGAAAGTTCTCTCCAAACTACAAGCTCATTTATAAAAGCTTTTACATTTTCATCTTCTCTGTCGTAGTTTTTTAAGATTTCTAATACTACCTTTAAAGGTGAAATTTGCCCAAAGTGGAGGTATGGGCTTAGTTTTGATGTATAATCAACTGTGGGGTCACTTCTTTTTTCTTTGTAAAAGGGTAATTTTTTTTCTATGAATATCTTAAGTAGTTTTTCGGCCTCATCGCTACCGCCTTTGTAGTAATTTTCGACTGAATTGACAGATTTGTCGATATTTAGATTTTTAATAAAGTCTTCAACTGTATTAAAGTTCATTTGATTTTCTAGATTTAGATCTAGATTGTTGGATTTGATAGTTGGTTCTAGAGGTTTAACCTCTAATAAGAATCTATCTAAGACTTTCTCCAAGGCATTTCTGTAGATATATGCGAAGGGTACGCTTTTTGAGAAGAGGTATTCTATTGGTACCACGACATCACTTTCCACTTCATATACTGCTACATTAGAGAATTTTGATACTTTTTCTCTCCATATTCTTTGGGTTTTTAGGTAATTTTTATCGAGTACGAGCAAACAGGCGTTTTTAGAGAGTTTTAGGCATCCATTTACAAAATCATCTTTTAAGATTAGGAATCTTATTCCTCTGTTTTCTATTTTTTCTTTTGTTTTTAGGATACCTTCTATCATGAACCTATAGTATCTTTGGTTTGAGAATTTGTATTTATCTGTTATGAAGAATGCGACTATAACTGGTTTTTTGAGGGTATTAGCTTTATGTATACTAAACTCTAGGACATGGTTAAAATCTTCTCTTTGTGATGCTTCCATGCAATAAACAACATAATTTCCATTTGTATTTTCCATCATGTTATTAAGCTTTTTTGTTCTTTCTCTAAACATACTTCAATATTATTGATATTCGTTTTAAAATTTTCAAAATTTACTTAGTATTATATTTGAGTATATACAATAAAATCTGTTGTATGCCTATTCTATGAATAGTTTTGATTGTATTTTTTAATTATAAACTTACAATTTTATCTAAGATACTAGTTTGCCTTTTATTCCAAATTTTCATTTGATAATACATATTTACCAATTTTTCCTTGTGCTAATGAGTAGTTTATGGTATTGGCAGTGATAGTTTGAAAATATAATACTTTGTGATATAAAATTTTTGTTATCATTAATAAGTGGCTAATAATGGGTTGTAGGTTTTTAATCTTTGTAGTTTTTCTATTTTCTATATGAAGATTGGTGGTGTCGTATGCTTATTTATGACTTAATTGTGTTTTTTGTTTTTGTTGGTCTTTTACTTTTAACCACTCCTCTTCTAGGTAATTATATAGCTAGAATTTTTAGTTCTGATTTGCTACCAGGAGAATCTCTAATTTATAGATTATTAGGTGTAGATTATAAGAAAGAGATGAGTTGGGTAGAGATTAATGATGCTGATAGCAAGAATATTGCTAAACGATGGATTAATTACATCTTAGATCCATCAAAAAGTGGGGATAAATTTTACTTTTATGCTTTAGGGATAAATATTTCAAAGTTAAACATTGAGGAATTTGACACAGAAGATGAATTCAATAGTATTTATAATCGCTTTTTCCGAAGTGCCTTACTTTATGCTTTGAAAACTTTTTTTTTCAGACAAGCAAATTATTGTAAAAAATATATATCACGAAATAGGACAGCAGAAATATCACAGATATTTTCCTTGGCATTGCATATATAAGATTGAAACTACAGAGCCGAATATTACTTTTAAATGTAGCGAAATAACATTTCTTCCTAAATCTCATAGAGAAAGTGAAGGTGGAGATAAAAGATCAAATCTAATACAATTGTGTGATTTAATTTTAGGTATGTGTGTTAGTTTACTTCACGGCATAAATGAAAGCAAAAATTCACAGCACAAGAGAGAATTGCTTGATTTATTTTTACCACTATTCCAAAGAATGATAAAACAACCAGAAAATATAAATAGTAGATATAAACATTCAGAAAGAGTTATGATTAGATTTTTCCCAAGAGAAAAAACAAAACCTAATGATGTGAAAAGATTAATGAATCAGTTTTATACTAAAAGAGAAATTTATTATGAAGAACAAAAGTTAGGACAAAGAAGGTTATTTTAAGAATATTAAAAAGAACTTGAAAAAGAAATAGATAAATTAGTTTATAAATTTTATGATTTAACAGAGGAAGAAATCAAAATAATTGAAGGAAACTTGAGCAGATAATGATATGGGAGCTAAAAAGATAGTTATTCAATTGGGTGCTATAAATGAGAATGCAAGCAGCTTGAATGCTTTGATATAAGGAGTTGCGATATGATAAAAAATGAAGTAAATTATGATAAGTTCTTGTTGGGCTTATTTAGTGATTTTATTAAGGAAGTTAGAGATTTCCAAAAATCTGACCTACTAAAGATCTGTTATTTTATAAGCTTATTAGAGCTATGTAAATTTGATGAATTTCAAGAAGAATTGAACAAACTCCAAGACGACTTAGAAAAAAGGCTTTTACATTTTAACCTTAAGTTATATATATTTAACTTTATTCCAAGCTTATATTACTTAAAATTTGCACAGCATGAAAAAAATGATTATTTTGAAGAATTTTTGAGCCTATGTAAAGATATTGTTCATTTTTTTAATAAAATACCTGATGAACCTTTCTGTGATTTTCTTAGATTAAATGCTTATTGTCTGCTTTTTTATAATGTTCCATCTTTCTTGACATTAAAAAAGTTATATGCTTTTGATCAAGAATGCTCATCTTATTTGTCATTGAAAAAAGATTTATTAAAGGATGTTCAGGAAATTGCAGATAAGTACTTGGATAAGAAAGAAGACCATGATGAAATGGCAATTTGGAAATCTTTAATTTTTTATTTAATAGGAACAGTTTATTCCTCTTTAGATTTAGAAAGTAAAGCTCTTCAGTATTATGAAAAGTCGTTGTTTTATAAGGTAAATATTTTTGCTTTAGAAGCTATAATAGACATAAAAGCTGAGAATGAAGATACTTTAGACGAAGCTAAAAGCTATCTTTTTAGTGTACAAGACAAATTTAAGAAGGAAATAGAAAAAACTGAATACTGGACTTTTTTCAATACAATAGGGGCGATGATTTACGAAAGTGAAAATAAGAAAAAAGCCGAGGAATACTATATCAAAGATATAAAAATTATCGAATGCAATAGATACAAAACAATAAATGCAAGTTATCCTTATTACAATTTGGCGATTCTGAAAAAGGATTTAAAAGAATACGATTGTGCCAGAAAATATTTACTTGAAGCATATGAAATACTTCAAAATGCAACAGGGGTGAAGTTAGAGGATAAAGATTTTGATAATGTGATATACTTTTTAGATGATTTCCAGGACTATTTATATGAACTTTGTGATATAGATCTGTTAAAAGGAGATATATCTAAAAATTCAGATATTAAAAAATCCTTAAATCTGCTTTGGAACATAGTAGATATTATAGACCGCAATAATTTCAAGGATGAAAGAGCAAGTTTAAGATATGATTTAGCTTTATTAGAGTCTAAGTATTATAATTTAAAGAAAAACTATGAAAAAGCAAGAGAAGTTATAGAAAGCTGCTTAACCACAGAAGAAAATTATCTATCTAACAAACAGAAATCAGATTTAAAATCTAGATTAGCTTATTTTTATTACAAGTTAGAAGATACTGAAAAATACATAGAAAACATTACAAAAGCCTTAGAGTTGGATCCTAAAAATGAAACAGCTTTAAAGTTAATAGCACAAGCGTGTATTCCAAAGGAAAGTAAAAGGTTTTTAGGGAAAGAACACTGGAGAGAAATAATTCCTATTGGAGTTGTGACTCTCATATTTTGGGGAGGCATATATTTTTTGGGGAAGGTCAGTTATTTAAAAGATTTTCAACTGCTTATAATACTAATAACAATACCCTTTATAATAGTGCTATTATATCCATTAATTAATAAGATTAGGCTATCTCATTTTGAAATAGAACTTCAAAGCCCAGAAGTTCCTAGGAAGCTTTCTAAAAAATTAGAAATCTAATCTACATGAAAACCCTGCTTTTTCAGAAAACAGGCGATAAAATAACTTAAAGACTCAGCTTAATGACTTAGTTAAAAGCCTTATAGTCAACTCAAAACAGATTCCACAAAAAAGGAAGGAGTCAAAGAACTCAAACAAGCCGTTGACCAATTAGTTTATAAACTTTATAATTTAACAGAAGAAGAGGTAAGGATAATTGAAGGAGAAGAAAAATGAATGGTAGAAAATGGAAATTAGATAACCAAAAAGCTGAAAACATAAGAGAATACCTCTTAAAAATGGGTGGCGAAGAAGAAAAAGTAAAGAATATCTCTGAAAAATGGAGAGTAAGATTTTCGGATAGTACTTTTACTTTTTATTCAACAGGAACTCTTTATAGTACCCCTTCAAACTCCCGTGATCCTGCAGTGGAAAATGTTTGGAATTACATTGACTCTATAGTTGGTTCTCTCTTTACACAACCTACAAAAAAATTTCTTATAGGTTTTGATGAAACTGGGAAAGGCGAAATTATCGGACATATGCATTTGGTTGGCGCAATTATTCCAAGTATTCTCTTTTCAGAATTAGAAAGAATCATATCCACTGCTGATACAAAGAAAAAACACAATTTTGACTACTGGGATACAATTTTCAGGCAAATTGCTAATTTTCAAAACAAGGGATTGAAATTTATAGAGGAAAAAATACCTCCATGGGATATAGATAGATATAATATTAACAAAATTATGGATGTAGTTTATCAAAGGATACTCAATACATTTTTTAGAGATATTCTTATAGAAGAGTGTAGAATAGTGATCGATGATTATGGCATAGGTGAAACTCTAAGAAGATTCCTAAACTTTTTAGCACAGAAAGGGGCGGAAATTGTAGTTTCTCAAAAAGCAGATGATAAATATTTAGAAGCACGAATCGCTTCATTAATCGCAAAAAGGAATAGAGAAATGGTAATTAAAACCATAAATGAAAAAGAGGAGTTTAAGATAGAAAATTTATCAATAGGTTCTGGGAATGCTGGGGATGGGCAAACTATTGAATGGCTTGAAAAATGGTATAAATCTGGTAAAGATTGGCTATGGTTTATCAGGCGCTCATATTCATCAGTCAGAGAAATTGAAGGAAAAAAAGAAGAAATAAGAAAAGAAATTCCCCCCCTTAATGAAGATCTTCTCACTGAATGTTTTAAGCAACAATTTAATTTAGGTAAATTAGATATTAGAGCTTTATCCGTAGTTTGTCCTCATTGTGGAACGGCTTCAAGATCTGTTCAACTTATTAATAAAGATGATAGATTTATTCCTAAATGTCATAGTTGTAATAATACAATAGAAAATTTGGATTTTACATTAAGATATTATTGTGGTTTCATTATCCCCGATAGCAATATAATTAATAGAGGTTTGATTTCAAAAGCTTTGAATAAAAAAAGTTTTTTTGAGGATTTTACAATATTAATCCCTGGCATTGTTAGATTTGAATGTGATACATCTGGTGGTAAAGAAGAATTTAAAAGACTTGGGAAATTTGCTTCAATAGGCAGGATTAAACTTAAAGAGGTTGGAGAATTTAGAGCAGATAAATTTAAAAAGCTTACTTCACAAGAGAAGGATGATTTAATTATAAATACCTGTATTGAATACAACGCTATTTTAATTACTGCAGATAATCAAGTTAAAGCGTTAGCTGTATCCAGAAATATTTTTACAATTTTTGTTTAAGTATTAAATAAAGTAAGAGAACAAAAGAAGCCCGATTGACAGTTTTCATACTTGTAAAAACAAAATTAGAGCAAGCAAAGAGCGTGTGATGAAATGATTGAGAAAGAAAATCAAAATGTAGAACTGAAATCCAGATGGTCTGATGAAAATTTGAAAACAGTTTGTGCTTTTGCGAATTCATCGGGAGGGAAACTCTACATAGGGATAGACGATAAAGGAAAAATTGTTGGGGTAAACGATGCGAAAAAGTTGCTTGAAGATATACCAAACAAAATAAAAAGCAAGCTCTTTATTACACCTTTTGTAAGTGTTGAAAATCAAGAAGGGAAAGATGTTATCGTCATAGAAGTTTTGCCTTCCACCTTTCCTGTTTTTTATGAAGGGAAAATATTTGTAAGAAGTGGCTCCACAACGCAAGAGCTCACAGGTTTGGAACTTTCTTCCTTTCTGCTTGAAAAATCGGGGCAAACATGGGATAAACTCCCTTCTGACGCAGAAGAGAAAGATTTAGATGACGAAACCATAGAAAAATTCATCTCTCTTGCAGAAGTTCGCTTACCCTTGATAAAAAGTATCAAGTCAAAAGAAGAACTACTCAAAAAACTCAATTTATATACAAAAGATGGTAAGCTAACCCGTGGAGCAGTATTACTGTTTGGTAAAAATCCCCAGTTTTATTTTCCATCTGCTTACACAAAGGTTGGTCGTTTTAAAACCCCAATAGATATTTTGGACACAATAATTATTGAAGGAAACCTATTTGAGCAACTTGACCACACAGTAGAAGCAATTAAAAAACATATAAGTGTAAAATTTGATACCTCTGTCAAAGATTTTTCACTTGAAGGTCTTGCAAGACGCGATATATGGGAATATCCTCTTGATGCATTAAGAGAAGCTGTGATCAACGCTTTAATTCATAAAGATTACCTCGGAACTGCTCCGATACAAATCAAAATTTTTGACGATAAAATTGAATTTTGGAATTTAGGAAAACTGATGCCTCCTTTGACTCCTGATGATTTAAAAAGACAGCATCAGGCAAATCAAAGAAACCCTCAAATAGCAACTGTTTTTTATTACGCTGGTTTGATAGAATCATGGGGTTCAGGAACTATAAAGATGGTAGAACTATGTAAAGAAAGCGGATTGCCAGAACCAGATTTCATCAATTATGAGCAAGGCATAGGAGCTTTTTCTGTAATCTTCTATAAAGATATTTACACCGAAGAGAATTTAAGAAAAATGGGCTTGAATGAAAGACAGATAAAGGCAGTTATGTATGTAAAACAAAAAGGAAAGATTACAAATAAGGAATATCAGAAAATAAATGATTGCCATAGAAACACTGCAAATAAGGATCTATCAGAATTAGTAGTCAAAGGAATATTAAAAGAAAGTGGTAAAAAAGGTGCGGGAGCGTTCTATGAAATTGCACATTGATTGCACATATTGCACATCAATTGCACAATAATTGCACATTATGAAGATGGATATTTCACAACTTGGCAACCGCTGGCTTGAACGGAAAAAACAGAGGATGCAGAACTTGTTAAAAATTGCCCTGCCTGATGAAGCATTATACAGAGAAATTATGCTCTCTCTTGGATATCCTAGTAATAAGGTAAATTTTTTAGAACTTGCACTCATTACTCCTTATGCTGAAATAAAGAAATTAAAGGAAAGGCAAATTATAGAAAAAGCCCTTTTATATAGAGCAGGATTTACAGATGATAAAAAAAGGATTGCCAGAGGATTTTGATTTTTCTTTAAAGATGGATAAATCCGTCTGGAACTATAAGGCTATAAGACCAGCAAACTTTCCTGAGAAAAGGATTAAAGGAATATCAATGCTTCTATCAGAAACAATTGAAGAAGGTATTGTTCATTTCTTTTTAGAGCGTATTAAAATGGAACTAAATAATAAAGAACCAAAAGATGCAGTAAAGAGAATAATGAATTTTGATGGTATTGGTGTTCAGAGAAAGATGGAGATGTTTTTCAATATAATAATGCCTTTCTTTATGGTTTATTCGGACGGCGATGAAATCAGAAATTTTCTGAATTTCATTTTTGAAGAACATCCACCATTAAATGAAAACAAACTTATCAAATCTTTCAAACTCAATTATCTAGATATTAAGATTGAAAATGTTAAAACATATATGGGTGTTATAATGTTTCAAAAAGATAAAATAACTTGAAGCCCAAATTGACCAATTGGTTTATAAACTTTATAATTTAACAGAAGAAGAGATAAAGATAATTGAAGGAGGAGGTATTTTATGAATAAAAACGAAGTAAACACTGCTTTTGAAATCTTGCTTGAGGAGATTGAAGAGGTCTTTAATGTCATAAGCAAGGAAGGGGAAGAGGCTTTTAAAGCCCAAGCTTTTGATAAAGCAAAATCACTTATTGAATATGGCGAGCGTCTTAAATCTTTCAGGGAAAAGGTTAAATCCCTTCAAAAGGAATGGCAGACAATTTTTAGTGAAAGAGTGTCTGTGAAGGTTCAAAAAAGGGGAGTAAAAAGTAAGTTAAAACACGGTTTGAGAACCCCTGAGGATAAATTTGTAATACCCATTTTAGAATCGCTTATTGAACTCGGTGGAAAAGCAGAAATGAAAGATGTTTTAAAACTTGTGCATGATAAAATGAAGAATATTTTAAATAAATATGATTATGAACCCCTTCCTTCTAATTCGAAACAGAAGCGATGGGAAAATACTGCTCAATGGGCAAGGAACACTATGGTTAATGAAGGTTTGTTGCGATCTGATTCTCCACGGGGTATCTGGGAATTAACTGAAAAGGGAAGAAGATTTTATGACGAAAACAAAAGCACAACCTGAAGCCAAGCAGATAGAATCCCTTGTCTCCCAAATCCTCTCCCTCACCCAATCATCTGACTATGAAACAGACCAAACAAAGCAAGCAAAAGTAAAAGAACTTGAAGCCCAAATTGACCAGCTGGTTTATAAATTATACGGCTTGACTGAGGAAGAAATAAAAATTGTAGCAAGTTATAATAAAAAAAATAACAGATAACTTTATGGCAACATTAAATTATTCTGATAAACTAAAATTAGAAAGGCTTTTTCGGATGGAAAGCGGTTATGTGCTTGATTTTTCTAATCGTACTTTTCAAGAGTTTGTATTCAGCAGTGTTCAAAAAGATATATACCATAAAAAATACTCTTATAGGGGTGGATCTAAGGCAAATAGACTTCGCGCTTTTTGGGAACAGGAATCAGATTCTATTGTCGGGAAATTAATTAGTGATTTATTGGAATATTGGAAGACGAAGACACTACTGAATAATGAAAGAATAGAAGAAGGAAAAAATAAACTTTACGAAGAATGCAAAAAAATTGCTAACAGATTATTAGGTATACCACAAATAAATCAACGGATTATAACCGAAGATGTCTTTTTAAATCAAGAATTTGAGGAGATACAGCTTAATAAACTCGGCCTTGATAGTTCAATTACAGAAATTTTAAGTCAACGGATTGATGAAATAAAAAAATGTTTAAATGCAAAAGCATCATTAGCAGTAATTTTTTTATGTGGTAGCACTCTTGAAGGGATTCTGCTAGGGATTGCTAAAAAAATGCCTAAAGAGTTTAATTCATCAACATCTAGTCCCAAAAAAGACGGCAAAGTTTTGCAATTTCAAGATTGGACACTTGCAAACTTTATTGATGTTGCACACTCTATTGGTTTACTCGGTGAAGATGTTAAAAAGTTTAGTCACGTATTAAGAGATTTTAGGAATTATATTCATCCATATCAACAACAGGTATCAAAATTTAAACCCGATGAGCATACAGCTAAAATATGTTGGCAAGTTTTACAGGCCGCAATTTTTCAACTGTTAAAAATTATGGTACGATAAATCAAATTTGAGGAGAATTGAATAAGAGAGCAAGGCGATAATAAAAAATATGAGCCCTATAAAGAAGAAAGAAAAAATAATATTAATATCGATACCAGACTTGAAAGATTGGATCTTTTTAATTTATCTATAAATGATGCGGCTCCTGATTCAAAAGAAGATCTATATAACGACAGATTGACCAATTGGTTTATAAACTTTACGATTTAACAGAGGAAGAGATAAAGATAATTGAAGGAGAAGAACATGAATGAGAAGCTGGATAAATGGAAAATTATGTGGAATGACATATTTTATACATTTTTTAGCTGGCAAATTTTAGATGATATTATTTGGATGTTTAAAAATAATCCTAACCTACACTCAATGGATCTTACTCCTATTGAACATATTCGTAGATTCTACATAGAAGCTGCTTTGATGAGATTAAGAAAATATCTACAACCCTCCGCAATATCCCTTAGACATGGTGATATAAACTTACCCATCTTATTAATGGAGAAATTAATGGAGAAAGAAAAAGAAATTAACAATAATAAAGAAATTAACAATTTAATACATGTGATGTGTGGATTTAAAGAAATAAGAGAATTCACAATTAAAAAATTTATTGAGAATATAATTAAAATATTAGAAGAATGCCGAACTCATGAAAACATTGAGAATTTTATTTTTGACATTTTCGCTCCTGAGACTGCTAAAATTTTTAAAAATGAAATAGACAACTTTCGAAAAAGTGTGAATGATCTTAAAGAAAAACTAAAAGAAGTGATAGAGTCACTTGAGAACTTAAATAGGAAAGATTTAAATGAGAAGTTGGAAGAAATAGATGGGCTGAAACAAAAAATTGAGAACGCTAAAAAGGAATATCAAGAGATTATTGAAAAGAGGATAAGATTATTTAATTCTATAGAAACACATCTTTATGAGCGAGTCGAAAAGGAACATCCCGAAGAAGTTATCTTGCCTGAAAATTTACCTGAAAATGAGAGAGATGCTTATTATAAAACCTCATTAGATCTTTGTTTATATAAATATTATCCAGATATTAAGAAAAAACTTGATGAAATCGATAACAACATATTAACAAATTTAAATACAATAAATAAATCTATTGAATTAATTTGTTTGAAGCTAATATTTGGTAAATTATGGATTATTTGTGACAAATATATTGCTCATCCTTCTCGTGAGAGTTTTGACATATCCGTTTCAATCTCTCTTGAAGAAATTCGTAATGCAGTAGAAGAAGTAATTAAAGAGGCTTTCGCTTTAATCGAAGGAGGTTACTTAGTATCACTTACACCTGTATATCAAGGAAGAGATTATTTATCAATTTTTAAAGTTCCGTGGTTACCACCTGCATATCCCGAAAAGTAAATATTAATGAAAATTAAAGAAAAAGGTTGGCGTTGGTGGCATTTTTCCATAACATTAGAAGATGATACTACATTTTTCCTCCAAGACGAAAAATCTATTTCTAATTGGGAATCTGGTGATGAAGTAGCGATATTTCGAAGTTATAACTATGATAAGCCTGATTTTTGTTATATAATATGCAATTTTTCTAAGAAACAATGGGCAAAAGCTGCGCTTTTAACGGAAAAAGGGGAAGGGTTGAAGAAAGGATTGAAGGAAACTTCATGGTTAACTCCTGATAAAAAAGAACAAAGTTAACTAATCTTTCCCTAATAGCAACTAAGAAAGCAATCAAAAAATAAAAAAAATAACTTGAAGCTCAAATTGACCAATTTGTGTATAAATTTTATGATTTAACAGAGGAAGAAATTAAAATAATTGAAGGTAATATAAACAATGAGAAAAACCCTTGAGGTAATAAATGAACTTAAACAAAAAGGGGTTTATCACAGATTATGCTATAGGAGGTGGTATAGCCACTCTGTTTTATATTGAACCTTAGATATAAAATAAAGCCTAGAAAATGAAAAAAGAAATATATCTATTAAGGGTAAAATAATAAGTAGAGAAGAGATTTTTAAGGCAAAGGAGTGGAAGATTTAAAATCTGCTTAACTAAAATGATTGCAGATTTAAGTATTCTTGGCGCATAATCTTGAACTCAAAAAACAAAGAATTTTTCTGCTATAATAAAACTTTATGGAGAAAGTAATTAGAAAAGCGAAAGCACTTAAAGGACAGATAACTCCACCTGCAGATAAATCCATATCTCACAGAGCAGTTATGTTTGCCTCTCTGGCAGAGGGAGCCTCAAGGATAAAAAACTTTTTATGGGCAAAAGACCCTCTCAGCAGTCTTAATGCAATGAGATTACTCGGAGTGGATATTCAGATAACAGAGACAAAAGAAATCATAGTTAATGCAACGGGTTTACACTCCCTGAAAGAGCCTGACAATGTCATTGATTGTGGAAATTCTGGAACAACGATAAGACTACTTAGCGGAATACTTGCAGGGCAGCCATTTCTAAGCATTCTCACAGGTGATGAATCATTAAGACAAAGACCAATGAGGCGAATTATCGAGCCATTAAATCTTATGGGAGCGCACATTTTAGGTAGAGATTCTAACAAATTCCCACCTCTTGTGATAAAAGGAGGTTGTCTAAAAGGAATAAACTATAATATGCCCATTGCTTCTGCCCAGGTAAAAAGTGCAATTTTGCTTGCAGCTCTTTTTGCAGAGGGTGAAACTTCTGTCACAGAACCACATAAAAGCAGAGATCACACTGAGAAGATGCTTAAAAGCATGGGGGTTAAGCTTGAAATAAACAATAACACAATAAAAATAACCCCACCAAAGTATCCTCTTAATCCCTTTGATATAACCATACCAAATGATTTCTCATCAGCAGCTTTTTTTATTGCAGGAGCCTGTCTTGTTGCAGACTCTGAAGTGGTGATTAAAAATGTTTGCCTGAATGAGACAAGAACAGGCTTTCTTGAAGTTTTAAAATTAATGGGAGCAAAAATTGAAATTTTTAACTTAAAACAACAGGCAGGTGAGCCTGTGGGAGATATCTTAGTGAAAACCGCCAGTGCTCTTAAAGCTGTTACTGTTCAGGGTGAGATTATTCCAAAACTTATTGATGAATTTCCAATTTTGTGTGTTGTTGCAACTCAGGCTGAAGGAACTACAGTTATAAGGGATGCCAAAGATTTAAGAGCAAAGGAATCAGACAGAATAAGAGCAATGACCATAGAACTCAGTAAAATGGGTGCTGATATAAAAGAATTGGATGATGGAGTAGAAATTACTGGTCCATGTAAACTCATGGGAGCTCAAGTTTACTCCTATAAAGACCACAGAATTGCAATGGCACTGAGCATAGCAGCACTTATTGCAGAGGGTGAAACCGTGATAAAAGATGCAGATTGTGTGGACATATCATTTCCTGAATTTTATCATCTGCTTGAAACGCTTCAGAGATGAAACGGGTTATAGCAATTGATGGACCTTCAGGTGCTGGTAAAAGCACTGTTTCAAGACAGGTAGCTAAAGCACTGGGCTTTCAATATCTTGATACTGGTGCTTTATACAGGGCTGTGGCATATTATTTTTTCAGGAATTTTCAGCACATTGATAATTTTTCACTGTTAACAGAGCATGAAATAGAAAAAGAACTTTTAAATATAAAAATTTACTATGAAAATGGCAGAGTTTTTTTATATGATGAAGATGTCTCAGAATTAATAAGAGACCCCAAAGTTGGTGCTGCTACATCAGAGCTTTCTGCTAAAAAAATAATTAGAGATTTTTTACTACCCCTACAAAGAAGTTTCGCAGAGAAAATGGATACTGTTGCTGAAGGCAGAGACATGACAACAGTTGTTTTTCCTGATGCATGGAGAAAATTTTATCTTGATGCGTCTGCAGAAGTAAGAGCTCGCAGAAGATTTGAGCAACTCATACAATCAGGCAAAAAAATAACCTTTAATGAAGCATTAAGAGATGTTATTGAGAGAGATAAAAGAGACTCATCCCGAAAAGATGCTCCTTTAAGAATCAGTGAAGATGCCTTTTACATTGATACATCAGAGCTTACAGCTCAAGAAGTTATTTCAATTATTTTAAAAAAAGTTGCAGAGTCTGGCTGATATCTTGTATTATCAAAAACAGTATGTTAAAAAATATTGTTCTTGTGGAAAATGCAGGATTTTGTTTTGGTGTAAAAAGAGCAATTGATATAGCCTTTGATATTGCTCAAAAACATAAACAGGGCGTTTTTACACTTGGTCCTATAATTCACAATCCTCAAGTTGTAGAAAAACTAAAGGAGTTAGGAGTTTATCCCATAGATAATATCAATGAAAAAAATATAAAAACATTAATAATCAGAGCTCATGGAATCCCTAAAGAAAAATTTGAAGAGCTTAAAAAACTTGGGATTGAAATCATTGATGCTACCTGCCCATTTGTAAAAAAAGCTCAGAGGCTTGCTGAAAAATTAGCCTCTGAAGGTTATCAGGTTCTCATTATCGGAGACAAAGAACATCCAGAGGTTAAAGGAATTTTTAGTTATGCGGGCGAAAAAGCTGCTGTAATAAGCTCTGATGAAATTCCTGTTTTAAATAAAAAAATTGGAATAATCCAGCAGACAACCCAGCCACTTTCAAAGGTAAAAGAGATAATGAACAATATAATTAATTCTCTCAATGAATTTGAAGAAATAAGAATTTTTAACACACTTTGTAATTTTACACATAAAAGACTTCAGGCAACAGAGAAAGTTGCCCGAGAAGTAGATGTAATGATTGTTGTAGGTGGAAAAAACAGTGCAAATACAACTCAACTTGCCAATCTTTGCAAAAAAATTGGTGTAATGACATATCATATAGAAGATGCTCAGGAAATTGACAAAGACTGGGTTAAATCTGCTAAAAAAATTGGTGTAACTGCAGGAGCATCTACTCCACAATGGATAATTGATGAAGTTATTGATAAAATTAAAAAGTTTACAAATTAAGGAGGAAGGAGCATGCAGAGTGAGATTAGCGAAAAACAAGAATTGGAAAGTCTCTACGAGGGATCACTTTCTCATATAGAAAGAGGAGAAATTGTAAAAGGAAAAATAATGGGAGTAAGAAATGATGGTGTAATAGTAGATGTAGGATATAAATTTGAAGGAATTATTCCACTTCAGGAATTTTCAGAAGAAGAATTGAAAAACATTAAAGCCACAGATGAAATAGAAGTTTTTATTGAAAAAATAGATGATGCTCAGGGAATAATATCTCTATCAAAAGAAAGAGCATTGAAAATAAAGGGTTGGGAGATTCTGATCGATGCCCATGAGAAAGGCATTCCTGTTGAGGTAACAATTACAGGTAAAACAAAAGGAGGAGTTTTAACAAGTTTTTACGGCATAAATGGATTTATTCCTGCTTCATTGCTTGAACTTAGAAAGCCCAAAAACCTTGATGAATACATAGGAAAAACTCTTAAGGTAAAAATAGAAAAAATTGAGCCTCCAAAAAATCTTTATGGACAATGGAGGAATATTAAAACTTCTTTAATATTTTCAAGAAAAGCTTACTTAGAGGAAGAAAGGGAAAATCTTAAAAAGGAAGTATCTGAAAAAATCAAAGAAGGCTTAAAAATAAAAGGCATTGTAAAAAACATAACAAATTATGGAGTTTTTGTTGATTTAGGAGGAATAGACGGCTTCTTGCATATTTCAGATATATCATGGGGAAAAGTTAAACATCCTTCTCAATTTTTTGAAATAGGTAAAGAATATGAGTTTATTGTATTGAAATTTGACTCTGACAGTGAAAGAGTAACACTTGGATATAAGCAGAAAAAGCCTGATCCATGGGAAAATATTGATAAAAAATACACGCCAGGCATGAAAGTTAGAGGAAAAGTAACAAGAATTGAAGATTTTGGCCTTTTTGTTGAACTTGAAGAGGGAGTTGAAGGATTGATTCACATAAGTGAACTTGACTGGACAACTCCAAAACATCCTACATATTATGCAGAAGTTGATGAATGGATAAATGCAAAAGTTCTTGATATTGACAAGGAAAAAAGAAAGCTCTCTCTGAGCCTTAAACAACTTAAGCCCAAACCATGGGAATTAGTTGCTAAAAAATACAAAGTGGGTGATAGGATTACAGGAAGAGTAAAAACAATAACAGATTTTGGAGTATTTGTCCGATTATCAGAGGGAGTTGACGGACTTATTCACATATCTGACATTTCTTGGACAAAACATGTGGAACATCCTTCAGAGTTCTTTAAAAAAGGGCAAAAAGTTGAAGCTGTAATTTTAAATTTAGAACCTGAAAAGGAAAAACTTTCATTAGGAGTAAAACAGCTTACTGAAGACCCATGGCTTAGAGAAATTCCAGAGAAATTTAAAGTGGGGGAAGTTTACAATGCTAAGGTGATTAAAAAAACAGAACACGGATTATTTGTTGATATTGAAGGAATTGTTGAGGGACTTGTGTATAATTCTGAAGTCGATAAAAATAAACCTGTTAAAGAAGGAGATGAAATAAAGGTTGTAGTTGTAAAAGTAGACAGAGATAAAAGAAAAATCGGATTAAGCATGAAAAAAGCGAATGAAGATGAAAAATAAAAAACTCAAAATTGTTTTAATTGTTATAGGAATTATAATTTTGCTAAGTTTTTTCATTACTCTGATGGAAAGCAGCGTTGCCCGTGGTAAAATTGCATTGATTAATGTTAAAGGAGTTATTGTTGAATCAAAAACCGTTATTGATGAAATAAAACAATACAGAAAAGACCCTTCAATAAGAGCAATTGTTTTAAGGGTAGATAGCCCTGGAGGTGCTGTTGTTCCTTCACAGGAAATATATGAAGAAATAAAAAGAACAATTTCTGTGAAACCTGTTGTCGTTTCTATGGGTTCTGTGGCTGCTTCAGGAGGATATTATATCTCCTGCCCTGCTACAAAAATCATTGCAAATCCTGGAACTCTTACAGGTTCAATTGGTGTATTAATAGAAATACCAAATATAAAAGGCTTACTTGACAAAATTGGAGTTAAGGCAGAAGTGATAAAAAGTGGCAAATACAAAGATATTACATCTCCCTTTAAAACTCTTCAGAGCGATGAAAAAGAGATATTACAAAGACTGATAGATGATGTTCATGCACAATTTATCAAAGCTGTTAGTGAAGGGAGAAAAATTCCTTTAGAAAAAGTTAAAAAGATAGCAGATGGAAGAGTATTCACCGGGATAAAAGCAAAAGAACTCGGGCTTGTAGATGAGGTAGGCGATCTTGATTATGCTATTAAGGTAGCTGCACAGCTTGGAAAAATAAAAGGAGAGCCAGAGATAGTGACAAAAAAATCAACACTTTTTATTGAACTTTTAAAAAGTGATACTGAGTCATTAATAAAAAAGATTTTACCTTACATACAGGTGTATTATTTATATTCACCGGCATTGCAAAACTAATTAAAACTATTTAAACATACAGGGAGGACAGATATGAAAAAATCAGAACTAATTGAAAGGGTTTCTCAAAAAATTGAAATTTTAACAAAAAAACAGATTGAGACAATAATAGATATGATTTTTGACTGTATGAAAGAGGCGCTTTCAAAGGGTGAAAAAATTGAAATGAGAGGATTTGCCAATTTTAAAATAAAACAAAGACCTGAAAGAACTGCAAGAAATCCAAAAACAGGTGAGAAGATTAAAGTTCCACCGCAGAGAGCAATACATTTTAAAATGAGTAAAGCTCTCAAAGACGCTTTAAATAAGTGAGATGGTTTTATTTTATCATTTGGAGCGGTTTTGTTAGGCAATGAAGTGCTACTTCAGGCTCAAAATCTAAGAATAGTTTATAAAAATTCTACAATCATAGATGATATCAATTTTTATGTTGACAAAGGTGAAATATTCTCTATTGTTGGAGAAAGTGGCAGTGGTAAAACTCTTACTGGGCTTTCAATAATAAATCTTTTGCCAGATTATTTCAGTATTGATGGCAAGTTAATATTTAAAGGTGAAAATATTCTTAATTTTTCTCTGTCTCAAATTCAAAAAATACGAGGAAAACATATTTCTTGCATATTTCAGGATCCTATGGTTTCCTTAAATCCTGTTATAAAAGTAGGATATCAAGTTGCAGAGATGTTTATCTATCATTATAAATTGCCTAAAAAAGAAGCTATGGAAAAAACTAATAAAATTTTCAACGAACTTAAAATAGCCCATATAATCAATAACTATCCCCATCAGCTTTCAGGTGGAATGCGTCAGAGAGTTATGATAGCAATGGCAATAGCATGTGAGCCAGAACTAATCATAGCTGATGAACCTACAACAGCCCTTGATGTAACTGTGCAGGAAGAAATTCTTGATCTTCTCTATTATTTAGTTAAAGAAAAGGGAAGAGCTATGATTTTAATAACTCATGATATGAACATTCTTGGTGAATATGCAGACAGAGTAATGGTTATGTATGCAGGAAGAATTATGGAGATGGGACATGTGGAAGAAATTTTTAAACATCCATTGCATCCTTACACCAAAGCTCTTTTAGATTGCTTGCCGGCAGAAGGCAAAAAAATAGAAGGAATTCCGGGTCATGTTCCAAACATTAAAAACCTGCCTCATGGATGCGTATTTTATCCAAGATGTAAATACAAAAGCAAGGAGTGCTCACTTGAGCCTCCTTGTCTTCGTGAAGTAAGTCCTGGACATTTAATCAGATGTTTTTTACATTGATTCCTTAGATGTTATTTGTATTACCTCCTTTATGTGTTTGTCTATTATCTCGGGTAGGAAAGGTATATCAAGATTTAAAAATCCGCTTGTAATAAGGCTTGTTGCCTCATCCTTTGTCATTCCTCTTGACATAAGATACTCAACCTGTTCTTCTGATATAGGTCCAATTGATGCTTCATGAGAGAGGTCTGCTTTGTCTGCTCCATATGAAATAAGTTGAGGAATTGCATATATTGATGCATCTTTTGAGAATATTATACCTCTACAGTCAAGCCTCCCCATACAGTATTGACCTGTTTTTGCAATAAGGTCACCACGAGAGTAAATTACACTTTTATGATCAGCAATTGTTCTTGCCAAAGACTCTCCCTTTGTATCTTTTCCCTCAAAAATTATTTTAGAGCCCAGGTCAATGTAGGAATCTTTAAGTCCGTAAATTACTGTATTAAATCTTGCTGAGGCTCTGTCTCCTTTTAGATAAACTGTAGGAAATGATTGAATGGATTTAACAGGTTTAAGCAAAGCATAATTATTTACATATACTCCATCCTCTTCAACCAGAACTGCTGTTCTTGGTCTTACATAAAAGTTTTCAGCCCAGTTATGTATCATTGTAAAAAAAAGCTTTCCACCTTTTTTAACATAAAACTCTGAAATTCCAAGATGTATTCCCGTAGCATCAGACCTTGAAAGAGTGCAACCTGTAATTACATGAAGCTCAGCTCCTTCTTCAACGATGATTATATTGTGAACATTCTGACTTATATAGCCCTCTGCAATCATCAGACAGGTTTGAAGTGGATATTCAAGCTTCTGCCCTGGCAGTATTCTTATAAAATATCCATGCGTTGGATTTAGAGCAACCTGGGCAGTGTATTTATCAGTATCAGGCTGAACAATTCTCCAGAAATATTCCTCAAGCCATTCATAAGTTTCAACTGCTTCATTTGTGCTCATCAGTTCAATCTTGCCTTCATAAAGTTTGCTCAGCCTTTTATATACTACTGAGTGGTCTATCTGCAGATAAGAGCCTGAACGTTCTTTTTCCTCAACATCCACACCTGCCATTAAAGCAGCTTCTTTTGCAAGCTCTGGAAGAAGCTCAAGAGACTCTATTTTTCCTCTTTCAATATGTTTTTGAAATTTTGTTAAATCTATATCCTCTCCATAAATTGCTGTTTTGTTTAAGGCTTTTTCGGCTCTTTTTCGGATTTCCTCCAAGTATTTCTTGCTTACTGGCATGTGGCGCACCTCCTGTAGCCATTTTTCTTTATTTCAGAGAGTATGTCTCTCGGGTTACCCCTGCACATGAGTTTCCCATTAAAAAGTATATACCCTCTGTCAGCATTAATGTAATCAAGAATATATCCAGTGTGAGTTATTACAATTGCGCTTCTTTTTACATCTTTAACTCTCTGGTCTCTTCCAAGAAGATGATTAGTTATCTCGCCAATTAATACAATGTTTTCAAGATCAACTCCACTTTCTGGTTCATCAATAAAAACAAGTTCTGGCTTCTGCATCAGTAATTGCAATAACTCTGCTCTTTTTACCTCACCACCTGAAAAACCATCATTTACGTCTCTGTCCAAATGATTTGTAAGATTAAGTTTTTCAGCATATTTTAGAATTTCATCTTCTGTGTTTTTGCCATTGCTCACAATTTTAAGAAGTTTTCTCAGACTTACACCTCTTACAACAGGAGGCCTTTGAAAGGATATTCCCATTCCAAGCTTTGCTCTTTCAGAAATATCCATGTATGTAATGTCCACACCTTTAAAGATTATTTTACCTTTCTCAATTTTATATTTTGGAAATCCCATTAATGTCATTATAAATGTTGTCTTGCCAGCACCATTTGGTCCGAAAAGAACTGCTATTTCTCCATACTCAAGGGAAAAATTAATATCCTCAAGAACCTTTCTGCCTTCAACAGAAACATGGAGATTTTTTACTTTTAACATCTCTCCCATAAATGCCCTCCTTTGTTTTAAATATTGTATCACAGTTCACATTCCTCGTGATTTTTAGTATTGCATCTTGGATCTGATTTACTGAAATTATTATAGTGAATAATACTGTGAGCAACACAACCTCCTCTGCATTTTTCTTTTATGTTACATGATGTATTATTGCATGAATTGTTAAAGGGAGTTTTAAAAATTTTAAGTTTGTGAGACATGACAATCTCCTGAAGAGAATTTTGAAAAACATTACCAATGCAGAACTCATCAAATCCTGATAAAAGATAACAGGGATAAACTGCTCCATTTGGCATAACGGTTATTTTTTCCGTTCCTGCTGGACAACGATATTTCTTATCTCCACCTGTAAATCCCTTGCAGTAAACAGGCTTTATACCCGAATACTGATTTCTTAATTCTTTAATTAATTTCATAAATTCATAAAAAGGCATTGATAGCTCTAAATCTTTTTCTGTTACAGCATCCATGTAGAGTAAATAATAATCAATCCCATTGCTTTTTGCAAATTTTACGATTTCTCTGTGAGGAGTCTGTTTTCTTGATATAACGCTTTTAATCCATAACTTATGTTTTCTTATTAAATCAAGAAGACTTTGATTTATTCCATCATTGATGGATATTCCTATTTGTACTCTGGCATTTTTATTAAGTTTTAACAGTCTTTCTATTTTTTTCTCAAAACTTCCATTTGTGCTGATGGTTACTTTTATTTCATGTTCAATGGCTGATTTCACCAACTTTTCAAGAGCTTTATAAAGAAAAGGCTCACCACCAAGGATATCAAGGTGCAGAATATTATTTCTTTTTAAAATATCTACAAAATCTTCAATTTTATCTGGAGGAAATTCTATAGATTCAAAAGAGCGATTTACTCTATTAAAACAGAATTCGCAGTTTTTATTGCATCTTAGTGTGGGAAAAAACTGGACATATTCAATCATTTGTCAGTAGTTCTATCATAGCATTTTTTAAATCATTGATTACTTCGGAATTTTTCAATAAAGACCCTGGTTCTTCATATCCGAGGTAAGAGATTGTTCTGTGCTCATTTACATTGATCGTTCTGAGAAAGGCTTTCAGTGTTGCCTCTGCACAGGTAACTCCAATTTGTCCTTTTTTCATTCCACCAACAAGCATAATGAGAGCTTTTCTTTTAAACTCTTTTTCTGGAATCGGTCTTTTTAAAACATATTTTTCATACCAGAAGCACTGACATCGATCAATAATAAGCTTTAACTGAGCTGGAACACCAAAAAAAAATATGGGTGATGCAATTATGATTCTGTTTGCATCTCTGAGTAAAGGATAAATTTTATCCATATCATCATGAATAATGCACTCACCAGTATCTTTACATCCATCACAGGCAGTACACCCTGTGATGTTTAAATCACAGGCTTTTATGAGATTTATTGCATGATTTTTTTCACTACACAGCTTCACTGCTTCATTAAGAAGTATTGCAGAGTTTCCTTTTCTTGGTGAGCCTAATATGGCAAGAATTTTCATCTTTCTGTAAAAGCTCCCTCCATTATGGAGGGAGCTTTAGTTTTATTCAATTTTTTTATACATCTTCTTTGGAGCACCACAAACAGGACATTTATCTGGTGGTTCACCTTCTACTGTATGCCCACATCCCTGACAGACATAATAATCAGCATCTAATTTTTTATCAAGATTTTCAAGGGCTTTTTTGAATAACTCAGCATGTACTTTTTCTACTTCATTAGCATAGTAAAAGCTTCTTTTTGCCTGAGTAGCACCTTCTGCTTCTGCATCTTTAATCATTGGTGGATACATTTTTTCAAATTCGTAGGTTTCTCCATTGATGGCAGCTTCAAGATTTTCTCTTGTGCTTTTAATTCCATTTGCAGCTTTAAGATGGTTCATTGCATGAATTGTTTCAGCATCAGCAGCAGCTTTAAAAAGCTTTGCAACTGCGGGATATCCTTCTTCCTCTGCTTTTTTAGCAAAGGCAAGATATTTTCTGTTTGCCTGAGACTCTCCTGCAAAGGCTTCCATCAAATTCTTAAGTGTTTTTTCCATTTTTACACCTCCATTTTTGCATGATATTTTTTTAAAGCCTTTCCAAAGGCTATGCCAAATTCATAGCATTTAGCCAGATCCTCCTCTGATGGTTTGTATAAAACTCTTATACCCGGTTCAAAAACATCAAGTTTCATTGATTTAGCTGTTTCATACATGTCCTTTACTGCCTCACCAGACCAGCCATAACTTCCAAATGCAGCAAATAACCTGTTTTTAAGCCTAAGACCTTTAAGATAAGATAAAAACTCAGCAACTGATGGAAAAACTCCATTATTTAATGTAGGACAACCAACAATAACTCCTCTTGACTTCCATACTTCCTTTACTGCCACTGATTTTGGGGTTGCCCTGAGTTTAATTATTTTTACAGGAATCCCTTCATCTTCAAGCCCTTTTGCAATTGGAAATACCATCTGTTCTGTGCTGTGCCACATGGTATCATAGACAATCGTGGTGCTCAATTTTGCTTTTGCCTCAACCATATCAGAATAAAGATTTAATACCCTGTCTATATGGGAACGCCAGATAACGCCATGATCTGGAGCTATCATTTCAATTTCAATGCCAAGCTTTTTTATTTCCTCAATTTTTGCCTTAATAACATTTCCATAGGGCATCAGAATGTTTGCATAATAATCAATCACTGCATCTTCCAGCTCTTCCATTGAATGGTTCTGAACAAACTCATCATCAAATCTTTCAATAGTTGCCATATGCTGACCAAAGGCATCCTGACTTATGAGAATTTTTTCTTCTTTGATATAGGTAAACATGGAGTCAGGCCAGTGCATCATGGGTGTTTCAATGAAATGAAGGGTTCTTTTGCCAATCTTAAGGCTATCTCCTGATTTTACGATATTGACTTTGTATCTGGATAAATTCATAAATCTGCTTAAGCCCTTTTTACCTTTTTCTGTCATGTAAAGATTTACCTCTGGCAGTATCTCAAGAATTTTTTCAAGACCCGAGGCATGGTCGTTTTCAATGTGATTTATTACGATGTGTCTTATTTTTTTAGAATCAATGATTTTTGATATGTTCTCAATTGAAATATTCACAAAATCATGATGAACTGCATCAAGCAGTGCTGGTTCGTCATCAACTACAAGGTAGTTATTATAGCTTGTTCCATGAGGTGTCTCATAACCATGAAAATCCCTTATTGCCCAGTCAACAACACCAACCCAGTAAATCTGATTTTTTAATTCCACTGGCTTCATTTTTTATTCCTCAAGAAGTGAGCTGAATTTATCAAGATGAATCTCTTCTTCTTCAAGTATCTGTTCAAAGAGCTTCCTTGTTACATAGTCTTCTTCTTTCTCAGCCATTTTGATAATTTCTTTGTAAAGCGCAACAGCTTCTTCCTCTGCTTTTTTATCAATCTGAAGCATTTCCGTGAGGTTCTTACCAATTGTTATCGGGTCTGGTTGTGTTGTAGGAATGCCTCCGTAAAAAGCTATTCTTTCTGCAATCTTTTCAGCATGAAGCATTTCATTAATCGCAAACTGTTTAAAAAGCGCACCAACAGGCTCTGCTTTAATTCCTTTTGCCAGAACATGTTGCCACATGTACTGAATGCTTACCTGGAGCTCTCTTGCAACTGCTTTTTGCAACTTATTCATAAGCTCATTACTTATCATAAAAACACCTCCCTTTTTGATACTTTAATTTTTTAATGTTGTTTAATTTCTTTTAAGGAGCCTCTGCTTCCGCAGGAAGGACATTTTTGAGGTTTGTGTTTTGCTGTTCTAATTGAACCACATTGAGAGCATTTATATTCTTTTAGGCCTAATTTAAAGTCCTTTTTCTTTTTACATTCAGGACATAAAACATCTACTGTTAATTTAGCATCAAGAATATCAAACTGAGTAAGATACTTATGCAAATCAGGAAGCTCAACTTTTTGATAAATGTCAAAAACTTTTTTACATTTTACGCATATTGCATGATGGTGTTCTGTTGTATCAGGGTCAAATCTTCTTTTTTCAGGATCCACATGAATCTCTTTAACTCTGCCAGTTCTTTTTAAAAACTCTAACACATTGTAAACTGTAGCAACTGACATTGTGGGAAAATCCTTTGATAAGGCTTCATAAATCTCCTCTGCTGATGGATGCTGCTTATTTCCATCAAGATATTTCAAAATAGCAAGCCTTTGCGGTGTCCATTTTATTTTTGGCATCATTAAAATAATTCTAAATAAAAAATGATTTATTTGTCAAATTAACGAACACATATTTGACAGAGTCAGTTATAAATTTATACAATTAATTAATCCCTGGGGGAGGTCAAAGGACCTGAGAGTTCCCGATAAGGGAAGACCCCTTGAACCTGATCCGGGTAATACCGGCGTAGGGAAAGGGAGAGACTGAGTTAAAACCAGCCTCTATCCTTCAGGGATAGAGGTTTTTTATTTTGGAGGTTTTATGAAGGTAAGAGTAAATGGAAACGAGATGGATGTAAGAGCAACTACCATAGCAGAGCTTTTACAAGAGCTTGAAATAAATCCTCAGAGGGTTGTTGTTGAGGTCAACCTTGAAATAATTAAAAGAGATAGATTTAATGAGTATAAAATAAAAGAAGGCGACTCAATTGAGATCGTCAACTTTGTTGGAGGAGGATAAAATGAGTGATCCATTAATTATCAGGGGAATTGAGTTTAAGTCAAGGCTATGGGTTGGAACAGGCAAATACAGAGATTTTGAGGAAACTGCCCGTGCAATTGAAGCTTCTGGAACAGATGTGGTAACAGTGGCAGTAAGAAGAGTAAACATCATAGATCGTTCAAAGGAAAATCTTCTTGACTACATTGACCCAAAAAAATACAAAATTCTTCCCAATACTGCAGGTTGTTACACAGTAGAAGATGCTTTGAGATATGCAAGACTGGCAAGAGAAGCAGGTGTTTCAGATATGATTAAACTTGAAGTAATTGGTGATGAAAAAACACTTTTCCCTGATGTATGCGGACTTCTTAAGGCAACGGAGATTCTTGCAAAGGAAGGCTTTATTGTTTTTCCATACACAAATGACGATCCCATTACAGCAAAAAGACTTGTTGATGCGGGTGCTGCAGCAGTTATGCCTCTTGGTGCACCCATTGGCTCAGGGCTTGGGATAAGAAATCCCTACAACATAAAGATAATTCTTGAGACTGTAAATGTTCCCGTAATTGTTGATGCAGGAGTGGGAACAGCCTCTGATGTATCACAAGCAATGGAGCTTGGCTGTGATGCGGTTCTTGTAAACACTGCAATTGCAGGTGCTAAAGACCCAATTATGATGGCTCAAGCACTGAAGCATGCCTGTATTGCTGGAAGACTTGCATACAAGGCAGGAAGAATTCCTAAGAGGCTTTATGCCTCTGCAAGTTCACCAATTGAGGGAATGCTTACATGAAGCATAAGCTTTATCTCATAGGTAACAGAAAGCTTTTTGCACGGGAAGAAGCCTTTTTAGAGGCAGTGGAAATGGCACTTAAAGCAGGTGTTAAGGCTTTTCAGTTAAGGGAAAAGGATTTGACTGCAAAGGAGCTTTATTTTCTTGCAAACAAAATGCGTGAGATAACAAAAAGAAATGACGCTTTGCTATTCATAAATGACAGAATTGATGTAGCTATGGCTGTTGATGCTGATGGAGTTCACCTTCCTCAGGGCGGATTTTCTGCTCATGTTGTAAGAAAGGTATGGAAGGATAGATTCATCATAGGTGTATCAACCCATTCAGTTCAGGAGGCAAGGGAAGCTTCAGAGTGGGCTGATTTTATAACCTTTAGCCCTGTTTTTTATACTCCCATGAAAGGAAAGCCGCAGGGCATAGAGAAATTAAAAGAGGTAAAAGAGGCTGTTAAATGCAAAGTTTTTGCTCTTGGAGGAATTAAGCTTGATAATGTCC
>NZ_CP144374.1:900000-1027500 GCF_040451425.1 Thermodesulfovibrio sp. 3462-1 | reverse complement strand
CAGGACCTAAAGACCCCTGGTAGACTACCAGGTTGATAGGCTGGAGGTGTAAGCACCGTGAGGTGTTTAGCCTACCAGTACTAATAGGTCGTGCGTCTTGACTTACTCTTTTATTTCTTCTTGTCAAAAAATATTTTTATAAAAAAGAGGAAGGGTTAATCCCTTTCTCTTTTTTATTTTATTTTTTTAGAGTTGAAAATTTTTTAAAAATTGATAAGATTTAAATATAAACTACTTTGTAGAGGATTAATATGAAGGAAAGAGATATTTTTGAAGAAATTGTAAATCTCGGGAAAAAAAGAGGAAAACTTACATATGATGAAATCAATGAAGCTCTTCCATCAGAATATTATTCTCCGGAAGAACTAGAGGATCTTATTGATGTTTTGAGTGATATGGGAGTGAGAGTTGTTGATGAAGATGAGGAGGAAGTATTTTTAGAAGAAGAGGAAGAACTTGAAGAAGAGGAGCATGTAGAGGACCTCGTTCAGGCTTATTTTAATTCAATGGGTGATATTCCAATACTTACCAAGGAAGAGGAAGTTGAACTTGCTAAAAAACTTCAGGAAGGAAAGAGCATAATTAAAGAGACAGTAATGGGATTAACTCTTTATCAAAAAATTTTAGATGAGATAAATAAAGAAGAAGATGTTGAAACTTTAACTGAAGAAGACAAAGCAGAAGAGGCACTAAGTAGAACTATTATTCGCATGGAAAATTTAATTAATGACATTGAAAAAATTGAAGAAAAAATTAAAGAATATGGTTCTATCAAAGAATTACGGAAACTTATAAATGAAAAAAAGAAATCCGGTGAAAATACAAAACAATTGGAGAATCTTTATAAAGAAGTTCATACAGAAATTAAAAAGATTGAAAACGAATCAGGGCTTAAGATAGATGAATTGAAAAATATCTGGCAAAAGATATATAAAGCAAAATGTCTTGTTGAAGAAACAAAAAATGAATTAATTACCAGAAATTTAAGACTTGTGGTTAACATTGCAAAAAACTATGTAGGCAGAGGGCTTCCTCTTCTTGATTTAATAGAAGAAGGCAATATTGGTTTAATGAAAGCCGTTGATAAATTTAAATATGAAAAAGGATTCAAATTTTCAACTTATGCAACATGGTGGATCAGGCAGGCGATCACAAGGGCTTTAATTGATCAAACAAAAACAATAAGAGTCCCGGTTCATATGATGGAGTTTTATAATAGGGTTACAAAAGCATCTCGTGAACTTACACAGCAACTTGGAAGAGAACCAAGTAATGAAGAAATTGCTGAAAAACTCGGCGTTCCTGTAAGGAAAGTTGAGGAAGTTTTCAGAGCTATACAGGATCCAATAGGACTCCAAACGCCAATTGGAGATGAAGATACAGAGCTTGAAGACTTTATTGGAGATAAGACTTCTCCTTCTCCTGTTGCAGAAGCTGAAAGAACAGAACTGAGTGAACATATTCAGAGAATTTTAAAAACTCTTACACCAAAGGAAGAAAAAGTTATCAAAATGAGATTCGGAATAGGGGAAGATAGAGACCATACCCTGGAAGAAGTTGGAAGATATCTTTCGATCACAAGGGAAAGAGTGCGTCAGATTGAGACTAAAGCTTTAAGAAAGCTTAAACATCCAAGCAGGATGAAACTTTTAAAAATGCTTATAAGTGAAACTTCAGAAAATAAAAAGTGAAGGAATTAGCAGAATTATCAAAGCTTTTAAGATATTACATTCTTCTTTCAACAACTAATGCAGGATCAGGTCATCCTACATCATGCCTTTCTTCAGTGGAATTAATGGCAAGCCTCCTTTTTGGAGGCTTTTTTCATTTTGATGCAGATAATCCTGATAATCCAAACAACGATAGATTAATATTTTCAAAAGGTCATGCAGCTCCACTTCTTTATTCCTTATGGACAGTAGCAGGAAAATTAACAGAACAAGAGCTTTTAACATTAAGAAAATTTGGTTCTCCACTTGAAGGTCATCCTGTAAGAGCATTTCCATATGCTGAGGCAGCAACAGGTTCTCTTGGTCAGGGTCTTTCAATAGGAGCTGGAATAGCAATAAATGGAAAATATATTGATATACTCCCTTATCGTGTTTTTGTTTTGCTTGGCGACAGTGAAATGGCTGAAGGCTCAGTATGGGAAGCTATACAACTTGCTTCATATTACAAACTTGACAATCTCATCGGAATACTTGATGTTAATAGACTTGGTCAACGTGGTGAGACAATGTATGGATGGGATTTGTCTGCCTATGAAAAAAGAATTTCTTCTTTTGGATGGAAAACTATATGCATTGATGGTCACAACTTTGATGAGATTTTTAAAGCTTATGATGAAGCTTTAAAAAGCAAGTTACCAACAATGATAATTGCAAAAACAGTGAAAGGTAAAGGAGTCTCTTTTCTTGAAGACAGAGAAGGTAGACATGGAGTAGCTCTCTCAGAGGCTGAATTTAAAGAGGCTTTGAAAGAACTTGGAGAGATAAAAAGACTTACGATTTCAATAAAAAAGCCTGATAGTCTTAAGCCTAAACAGCAAGCTTTGGAGATAAAAGAGTTTACAAACAGATATAACATTGGTGAGATGGTTGCCACAAGGCGTGCCTATGGTGAGGCATTGGTAAAAATATTTCCAGAATTTCCAGATATTGTTGTGCTTGACGCAGAGGTTTCTAACTCTACATACGCAGAGATATTTAAAAAGCATTATCCAGAAAGATTTTTTGAATGCTTTGTTGCAGAACAAAATATGGTTGGAATGGCTGTAGGACTTTCACTTAGAGGAAAAATTCCTTTTGTATCAACCTTTGCAGCTTTTTTAACACGTGCTTTTGACCATATAAGAATGGCTCAATACAGTGAAGTAAACATAAAATTGGTTGGCTCTCATGCTGGGGTTTCTATTGGGCAGGATGGTCCAAGTCAGATGGGACTTGAAGACATTGCAATGATGCGAAGTATTTTAAACAGTGTGATACTTTATCCCAGTGATGCGGTCTCTACAGAAAAGCTTGTAAGAGAGGCAGCAAAATACAAAGGAATTGTTTATATAAGAACAACTCGCTCTACTACCCCTGTTATTTATAGCTATGATGAGGAGTTTCCGATTGGTGGTTCAAAGGTAATCAGAAAGTCTGATAAAGATTTATTCACAGTTATTGGAGCAGGAATAACTCTCCATGAAGCACTGAAAGCATATGAAGAACTTAAAAACAGAGGAATCTTTATCAGAGTTATAGATTTATACAGTTTAAAGCCCCTTGATGTAGAAACTCTAAAGGAGGCTCTTTCAGAGACAGAAGCAATTATTACAGTTGAAGACCATTATCCGGCTGGAGGCATTGCAGAGGCAGTGAAATCTGAAGTGGGGGCTGAAAGAGTTTATAGTCTTGCCTGCAGAAAAACTCCAAAAAGTGGTGCACCTGAAGAACTTTTAGATTATGAGGAGATTTCTGCAAAAGCAATAGTTGACTGTGTTAATAAATTAAATAAGTTATTCAGGAAATATAAGATTTAATGTTGACTATGACAATTTTTTATTCTTCTTCTTCGGAGTCTGGTAAAAGACCGTGATTTTTCATTTTAGTGCGAAGTTGTTTCCTTGAAATCCCTAAAATCTGGGCAGTTTTTGTTTGATTCCATCCAGTTGAGTTTAACGCTTTAAGAATTAATGATTTTTCAACTTCTAAGAGATTTAAACTGTTTTCTTTTAAAGATGTCCATCCTGATTGTTCCTGAATTCTTCTGGGTAAATGTTTCATTGAAATTATTCCGGAAGGTGAAAGTACAACAGCTCTTTCTATGACATTTGCAAGCTCTCGAACATTTCCGTGCCAGTCATAGTTTATCAGGGCATTCATAATTTCAGGATCAAGCTGAGGAATGGGCTTATTGTTTTCTCTTGAGTACTTATTTAAAAAATGATTAACAAGCAGGGGTATGTCTTCTTTTCGTTCCCTCAATGGAGGAAGGTTAATTCTTACAACATTGAGCCTCCAATAAAGGTCTTCTCTAAATGTGCCTTCTTTTACCAGTTTTTCAAGATTCCGATTTGTAGCAGATATTATTCTTACATCAACTTTTATTCTTGTGTTACTGCCGATTCTTTGAATTTCCTTTTCCTGTAAAAACCTTAAAAGTTTTTTCTGTAAAGACATGGATAATTCTCCAATTTCATCAAGAAATACTGTGCCTTCATTGGCAATTTCAAATAGTCCGATTTTTCTATCTAAAGCACCTGTGAATGCTCCTTTTTCGTGTCCAAAAAGCTCACTTTCAAGAAGAGCCTCAGGTATTGTTGTGCAATCTATGATAATAAAAGGTTTTGTATTTCTTGGTGATTTTTTATGAATTGCTCTTGCCACAAGCTCTTTACCTGTGCCTGATTCGCCTGTAATCAATACATTTGCATTGCTTTCCGATACCATTTGCATTATATAGAAAACTTCCTGCATTGCTTTGCTTTTTCCTATAATTTCAGGGAAGGGACTGACTGATTTTTCAGTTTCTTTAAAATACATAGATGTTTTTTCAACTGCTTCCTTCAGGATATTTATTAAAAGTTCTGTATCAACAGGTTTAATTAAATAATGATAGGCACCCAATTTCATGGCTTCAACTGCCTTTTCTATGGTACCATAGGCAGTAAGCATTACTGTTGGTATATTGATTCCATTCAGTTTAAGCCATTTAAGCAGTTCTATTCCGTCCATCTGAGGAAGACGATAGTCAAGCAAAAGGCAGTCAACAGGATTTTCTTTAAGTATGGCAATTCCTTCTTCAGCTGTAGTTGCGGTAAGAACATTGAAATCTGCTTTTTTTAAGATAGCTGATATTGCTTTTAAGGCACTGATTTCATCGTCTATATAAAGTATCTTTGCCATTTTTTATAATTTTAATGGTAATTCTATTATAAATTCTGTTCCACCATTTTTTTTACTGTTAACAGTTATACTTCCATCATGGTTCTTTATAATTCTTTCAACGCAAGCAAGTCCAAGTCCTGAACCTGTTGTTTTTGTAGTAAAAAAAGGTTCAAATATTTTATTTAAAAGCTCTTCAGGGATTCCCATACCAGTGTCAGATATTGTTATTAATACTTTGCTGTCTTTTTTTAATGTTTTCACTGTAATACTGTCTCCCTTCTTTGTTGCATCCATAGCATTAACCAGCAGATTCAGTATTGCCTGTTTTAACTGGTGATTGTCAAAGTAAAATTCAGGTATGGAATTGTCAAATTCTATATTTAATATTTTACCTTCTTCTTTAACTTCTGTTTCAATAAGTTTTATCACATCTGCAATTGCTTTGTTTAGATCAGCTTTTTCATATTTTAAAGGAAGTGGTCTGGCATAGGAAAGAAAACCTGTTATTAATTCATTGAGTCTTTCTGTCTCTCTATCAATTATAGATAGAAACTCTCTTAATACTTCGCCTTCAAAGTTAGATTTTATATAAGAGGTGGATGCTTTTATAGCATTTAAAGGATTTTTAATCTCATGGGCAACTGTCATTGCCATTTCTGCCATTGCAGATGATTTTTCAAGCTTTAATTTTTCTTTTGTAGCTTTGTCAAGCTCTTCAAAGGAGTGTTTGAGTTTTATTATCATTTCATTAAATGTTTCAATCAAATATCCAATTTCATCACCGCAGGAGACTTTATAAACATAACAGTCCTGACAATCAATATTGTGGCAGACTTTACAGTTTTCCTTTGCCTCTTTAATTAACCAGCATCTTTCTTTCCCATAGGCTGGGCAGTCAGTTTTTGTGCATGAAAGTATGTCTTTGCAAAGGACAATATATGGATTTTGACAGAGTTCAAGCTTGTCTGCCTGGATATGGAACATTTTTTCTTTAAGCCTTTGAAGGGGTTTTATAAGAGTTTTTGATAGCATAAAGGACATAAGAATAGTCACTCCAAGGGCTAAAAAGTTGAGAATAAAAATATAGTTTTTCAAGTCTTTTGTACCATCACTGACATATTGATTTATTTTATTTTCTGAAATTCCCGCCCTTAAAATTCCAATAAATGTGTCTCCAGCCATAATTGGAATATTTAAATGTCTTATTTCTTCATTGTCAACATACTGCCATTTTTTTAAAGTTTCTTTCTCAATATCTATAAAATTTCCAAGTTCCTTTTTGTTGCTATGACCGATAATTCTACCATTTTTATCGGCAATCATTATGTAATCAATGCCTGGAGTATTCATAATAAGTGTGATTTGTTCATCAATTGCCAGGGGATCAAAAAAAACAATATGGTCTATAGCATCCTTTGACAGATTTTCCAGCAGTAGTGTGATGTTTTTATTAATCTGGCTTTTGAGAGAATTCTTTTGGTAATTAAGAATAAGCAGATTAACAGCAAGGATGAGTATTATAAAAAGAATTAAAAATGAGACAAAAATTTTTTTGACAATACTCATTCTTTGAAATTTATCTAAAACTTTATTTATTGCTAAGTTTTTCAAGTGTTGCGATATCTGCATCAGTAGCCTCTTTAAAACCTTTAATTCTGGCTTTTTTTAATATTGTAGAATCTAAATTCAGAAGAGAGTTTTTAACTTTTTCTATTAGTTCGTGGTTTTTGTTTTTAACCACTGCAAAGGGCCAGTTTGGAAGGTATTCTCCGTAATCAAGAATTTTTATTTTAGAAATATCCACTTCCTCTGCCCATACACTTAATGCTGCCTCTCTTATAAAGCCTCCATCTGCCTCACCTTTATAAACGCCTATGATAACTTTTTCTTGCCTTTTAGCATCAATAAGTTTAAAATCTCTTGTTAGATTAAATCCCTTTTTCTCAAGATACAGCTTTTGCGATAAAAATCCTCCTGCAGAAGTTGGAGAAACAATCATTATTCTTTTACCTTTGAGGTCCTCTATTTTATTTATATTGCTATCTTTTTTGGTAATAATTATTCCCCTAAACCGTTCGTCTCCGCAAATACCATCATCCTGGGTACAGTCTTCTCCGATTGTGATAGCAAGAGCTTTAACTGGATATTTTTTTGATACAATGGAAAAAACATAGGGATTTTGATAAGAAAAATCCACTTTCCCTTCGCTGACAAGTTGAATAAATTCTTCAAAATTTTTAGGAATTACAAGCTTAAATTCATAACCTGTTTTTTCAGATAAATATCTCATTAAAGGGTCATATCTTTTATAAATAGTTAAAGGGCTATAAAGAGGCAGAATTGCAACTTTTATTGTTTTAGGAGTATATTCAATATAATTTTTCCCTTTTATGTTTCTTATTAATACTCTTATATAATCAAAATCTCTGTCTTCAGCATGAGAGAATTTTTCAATGCTCAGGGATCTAAGTATTTCTATATTTGATTGAGTAAGGATAGAGTTTTTAATTTTTTTCAGCTCTTCAGGTGGGAAATTGTTAACATAGGCAATTAAAAATCTTGGAGTTGATTCAGAGTATCTCACAATTTTAAGTCCATCATGCAAATATTTTTTAGCAGTCAGTTCACTCATCGCTCCAATATCATGATCGCCAATAAGAACTGAAAGTGCAATTCTTTGTTCCTTTTGTAGCATATCCACTGATTTAAAATCCTTGAGTGAAATATCAACATCCTTTAACATTGAAAGCGGTATTAAGTAGCTGAATGATGATTTTTCATCTCCAAGAGCAAGTTTTTTACCAAGAGAATCAAAAATTTTATCTATGTTTTTCCCATATTTTGTTACAAAAACACTTCTTGTTTCAGCAGTTCCTCCTTCAGGTTTTACAAGAGGATAGATTTTATTTTTCATGGACCATTTAAGCTCACAATATATGGTAGGGTCAACTATGAGAAGGTTAAGTTTATTCTGTTTTATTTTATTTTCAAGATCTGCGTAGTCTTTTGCAATGTCGATTGATGCAGGTTTTTTTAGGATGGTTTCTATGAATTTTTTAAGAGAATAAAACTTTTCATATATGGTTTTAGGGGACTCTTCAGAGAGAATTCCAATAGTGATTGGTTGCCCTTGAAGTTTTTCCTGCTCAGTTTTTTCTTTATTCGTGTTGCTGCAGGAAATGATTAGAATAAGTAGTAAAATTAATAGTTTAAACAATTTCATGATAAAAGGGATTTGTTTTTATTTCGTAGCCAATTTTTGTTTTCGGACCATGACCAGGCATTACAACAGTTTCTTCAGGCAGAGAAGCTAATTTTTTAAGAGAATTTAATAAATCCTTCATACTTCCTCCAGCCAGGTCTGTTCTTCCAACTGAACCTGCAAAGAGAGTGTCTCCAGTAAAAATATAACCATCAATGTATATGGACATACTTCCAGGTGAATGTCCTGGAGTGTGAATAAATTTTAATTGACTTTTGCCTATTGTTATAGTTTTTCCATCCTCAATCAGTTCATCAGGTTCAGGCTGAGGTTCTATTTCTATACCAAAAAATTGCTCTGCCACCTGAGGTGAATTTCTATAAATTTCGGTATCTTTTTCATGGAGAAGCACTTTTGCACCTGTGTCATCTTTGATTTCTTTTACTGCTCCAATGTGATCAAAATGTCCATGAGTACAGATAATGTATTTTACAGTTAATCCTTCTTCTTTAATGAAATCAAGAATTAAATCTGGTTCATCTCCAGGGTCTATAATAACTGCCTCTTTTGTATCTTCATCGTATAAAATATAGCAATTTACAAAAAGTGGGCCAATCTCAAATTTTTTTATTTTCATTGCTGCCTCCTAAGCTTTTTTAAAATATAACTTAGTTCTTCATGTTTCATCAAATAGCAAAAGACAAAATATAGAACTATGGCTACAGCAATTGCAGACCCAAGCCAGAGGAATTTTAAAAGCATTTTTCCACTATAAAGCCAGAAGTGGGGATTAATGTCACAAATTAATTTAGCAATTCCTATGCTAAGGAAAGAAGCAATAGTGCTTTTTATAAAAGATTTAACAATAGATGAAAAGGCAATCTCCGGTATTTTTCTTTTTATGAAGCTTGCAAGCATTAAAAATTGCACAATTGCAGCCACAGAATAAGCAAGAGCTAATCCATTGTGTTTCATGGTTTTCATCAGGATAAGAGAAATGCCAATATTTGTTAACATTCCTGTGATTGCACATATCACAGGAGTCTTTGTATCCTGAAGAGAATAAAATGTAGCTGTTATTGTTCTTGAACCAACTGTTCCAAGAATTCCAAGACTGTAAAAGAATAAGGCACTGGCAGTATTAATTGTGGCATTTAAATCAAAGGCACCTCTTTGAAAGAGAGTGTTTACAATAGGTTTTTTAAGTATAATAAGTCCGATTGTTGACGGTATAGTTAGAAAAAAAAGAAATTTTAAAGCAAAAATAAAATCCTTCGTAAGTAGATCTCTTCTGCCCTCTGCAATATGTCCTGAAAGTGTTGGTAAAACTGCCATACCTACAGCAACTCCAAAAATTCCAATAGGTAGCTGTATAAGTCTCATGGAGTAATAAAGATATGTAACGCTTCCTTCTGGAAGAAAACTTGCTATTATGGTGCTTACAAAGATATTTATTTGATTTACTGTCATTGATAAGGTGGTAGGAATTACAAGAATAGCGATTTTTTTTAAAGCAGGATGATAGGGAGCTATACCAAATCTAAAGCCATTTTTGTAAAAAGAAGGAATCTGAATGAGCCACTGGACAATTCCTCCAAGAGTAACGCCTACTGCAACAGAGATTATTGGATTAAAGAAAAATGAGCTAAAGCCTACTACAACTATGATAATCATAATATTTAAAAAACAAGGAGCAAGGGCTGGAATAAAAAATACATTATTCGTATTAAGAGTTCCCATTGTGAGTGCGGCAAGACTTATAAAAAGTAAAAAGGGAAACATTATTCTTGTAAGTAAAACAGTTAAGTTGAATTTTTCCGGATTGGTGGTAAATCCTGGAGCAATGATTTTTACAATAAATGGGCTAAATACAATGCCTGTAAGGACTATTATGCCTACAACAATGAGTATAAAAGTAAAAAGACTCTTTACAATTTTTTTTGTTTCTTCTTCTCCATTTTTTATCTGAGATTCTTTTAAAACAGGAATTACTGCAGATGACATGGAGCCTTCAGCAAAGAGTTCTCTAAGTAAATTAGGTATTCTAAAGGCTACAAAAAAAACATCGCTCAGTCCTGTTGCACCAAAATACTTAGCAAGAATCATGTCTTTTATGTATCCAAGAACTCTACTAAAGGAAGTTGCTAAGGAAATAGCTCCTGCTGCTTTAACTATTTTACCTTTTGCCATTTTAGTATTTTAATATTTCAAGAAGATCAAGGATGTCTTCTTTTGACATATTTGAATGGCCTGTTTTTAATTCCTCTTCAAGAGTTTTGGCAAACTTATCTACATCACCCTTAAAAGACGAATCTAATCTTATAGCATTTTTTAAAGTTTTAACTGCTTCTGAGTACTGATTAAGTTTTTGATAGGTAAGCGCCATGTAAAAATGTGCTGGAATAAGAAGAAAATTTCTTTTTATTGCTTTATCGAAAGCATCCCTGGCTTCTTTATACTGTCCAGTTCTATAATAGGATAGTCCCTGTCCAAAAAAGGCTTTATCCTGAGTTATAAATAAAGGATTATCTAAGGCTTTCTGGAAAGCTTCTATTGCCTGCTTATGCATGTTTAATCTTTGATAACAAATTCCAAAATTAAACCAAGCATCGGCATAATCAGGAGCCATTGAGAGAATTTTTAGAAATAAGTCCTTTGCTGTTTCATATTCCTGAAATTCCATATGAACAAGGGCTAATCCATGAAGTGCGTTTTCATTATTAGGGTCAATTTGCAGAGCCTTATGAAATTCCACAAAGGCAAGTTGATAATTTTTTTCAATATAATAGACATATCCCATTGCAGTATAAAAATATGACTCATTTGTTTGCCTTATTCTTTCTTCTGATGCGCAAGCAATAATAAGAAGAAAAATCAATAAGCTTAAAATTATCCTCATAGTTTTATAGTATATCATTTTTTCACAACAAGCTTTCCAATTAATCGTTTAAGAAAGAAAATCAGCTCATCCAGTCCTTTCATTTGTGCTTCAAAACCATCCGGAAAAAATTTTAAATGTTTTACTATGCCCTTATTTTTAAATCCTGTTAATACATCTATAAGTTTCGTTACAAAATCTGTTTCAAGATTTTCTTCCATTGTAAATCTAAATTTATCTTTATTTTGTTTCATCTGAGAAATTTTAATTTTTGATGCAATAATTCTTATTTGTGCTGTTTTAAAAAGATTTTCTACCTCTTGAGGCAGTTTTCCAAATCTGTCGTAAAGTTCATTTTTGAGTTTCTGTATTTCATCTTCTTCCAGAATTTGGCTCAGTTTTCTATAAATTCTTATTCTCATAGAAGTTTCTTTTATGTATTCCTCCGGGATAAAGGCAGGTAAAGACAATTTAATTTCAGGTAACTTTAAACTTGGTAAAACTTCACCTTTTAATTCTTTCACTGCATCATTAAGCATTTCTATATATAAATCAAATCCCAATCTATTTATACCTGATTGCTCAACTCCAAGAAGCTCTCCAGCACCTCTTATTTCAAGATCTTTCAGGGCAACGTGAAAGCCTGCTCCAAGATAACTCATTTCCTGAATAGCCTTTATTCTTTTTTTAGCATTTTCACTGAGACCGTCTGAAGGAACTATTAAATAAGCACTGGCTTGCATGGATGCTCTACCAACTCTTCCCCTTATTTGATAAAGATCACTTAATCCAAAGGTGTGAGCCTGGTCAATTATTATTGTGTTTACATTTGGGATATCAAGTCCTGAGGCTATAATGGAAGTACAGAGTAAAATATCTATTTTTCCATCAAGAAAATCAATCATGACTTTATCAAACATTTTTTCTTTCATTCTTCCATGAGCAACTGCTATTTTTGCAAAAGGAACAAGTGTTTGAAGCTTTGATTTAACCAGTTCAATATCATGAATTCTATTATGAAGAAAATAAATTTGTCCCCCTCTCTGAATTTCTTTTTCAATTGCTTCTTTAATTATTGAATCATTTTCATGGATAATAAATGTTTTAACTGCAAGTCTTTCCTTTGGAGGAGTTTGTATTATAAATATATCCCACAATCCGCTCAGTCCTATCTGTAAAGTTCGGGGTATGGGAGTAGCTGTTATAGTGAGAAGGTCAACTTTTGGATATTTTTCCTTTATTTTCTCTTTATGAATTACACCAAATTTTTGCTCTTCGTCAATGATCAAAAGACCGAGATCAAAAAATTCTACTTCTTTCAAAATAAGCATATGAGTTCCGATTAAAATATCAACCTTTCCGGATTTTACATTTTCAATAACTTCTTTAATTTCTTTTGCTGAACGAAATCTACTTAGATATTCAATGGTTACAGGAAAGGCTTCAAATCTTTTTCTGAAAGTTCTATAATGTTGTTCACAAAGAAGAGTTGTTGGAACAAGAACTGCAACCTGTTTACCATCATAAACTGCCCTGAAAGCTGCTCTCATTGCTACTTCTGTTTTTCCATATCCTGCATCTCCACATAGAAGGACTTCCATTGGCAGAGTTTCTCTCATTTTTCTTAAAATAGCATCTATGGCTGCTTGCTGGTCTTCGGTTTCTTCATAAGGAAAAAATTCATCAAAATTTTTATGAATTTCTGTATCCTCAGAGTAAATAAAGCCTCGCGGAGTTTTTCTTTGAGCATAAAGTTTTAAAAGTTTATCGGCAATCTCCTGTATTTTTTTTCTCTCTATTTCTTTTGCTTTCTGCCAGCGATTACTTCCAAGTTTATCAAGAGGTGGAATAAAGCCCTCTCGAGCAGAATATCTATAAATTTTTCCTATGTTCCATGTGGGCACATAAAGAATGTCTCCGTCTTTGTATTCAATTACAAGCACATCTTCTTCAGTACCTTCATATTTTTGCCTTTTTATACCACGAAATATTCCAATTCCATGATCTTTATGAACTACATAGTCACCTTCATTTATTTCCTCTCCATCAACAGGAATTTTCTGTAAACTCAGCTTTTTCTTTTTGATTGCTTTTTCTCTAAACAGTTCAAAATCTGTAATAATCATCAAGTTTTCTCTATAAAATCCTTCCTGAAGATCAGAGATGGTAATGGCAAATTTACCAGAATAATTCCCAATCTCAGCTTTGTTAATCAATGGTGCAATAATACCATGATTAAAGAGAATTTCTTTTACTGTTTCAGCTTTTCCGCGAGAGCTTAAAGAAAAAATTATAGGAATTCCAAGTTGCTTTAGATTTTTCGGAAAATCAAAAAGAGATTTTCTATCATTTGGTAAAATACCAAGTCCATAAAATGTTTTGTCTTCTCCATCAATTGACTGAGAAGAAAATTTAAAAGGTAAATGGGAGATTTTAATTATTCTATCCTCAGCCTCAATGTTTAAATCTTCAACTTTGTTAAAAACTGTAAAAATCTTATCAAATTCAAATAAATCAAGTAATTCCGTTGTAACATTATTCTCTGTTGCTGGTATTATCCATATTTCGTTTTTATCTTTAAATGTGAGTTGTGTATCAGGATTAAAAATTTTTATTTCCTCTATTTCATCACCAAAAAATTCAACTCTAACTGGATATTCTTCTCCAATTCCCCATATATCAAAAACCCATCCATGTTGTGAGAATTCTCTCTCTTGCGTCACTAATTCAGCTTGAGTATATCCTGATGCAATAAGATTTTGTCTTAACACTTCTCTTTCAATACTGATTCCTTTTTTCAGGTGAATAGTTTCAATCTGAGATGGAATTTTTCCAGATTCAACTGTTGTGATTATTTTTTTATTTTTTTCGTAGAGAATTTTAAATATTGCTACCAATCTTTCACTGCCCTGAGATGGCAAGAAAACAACTTCATTATGATTATTAAAAAATTCAGAGAAAGTTTTTATAGTTGAATAAAGTTTATAAGCCTGCTCTTCATTTTCTTCAAAAACTATGTAGTTTTCATAAAAACAAAGAAAAAGTGCAAAAGAGGTTATTGAAAGATTGTAAATTTCATTGTTTTTTTGAATTATCGAAGATATTTGTTCTATCTCTTTTGTTAAAGCTTTGTGAATGGATTCAGTATGGTTCATTAATTATTTTATCATATACTTTTTAAAGGAGGGGGCACCCCTTAGGGGGCAGGCTAAGGGGTGCGGGGCATGTATGGGAGCCTAAAAAAGAAAAGCCATGAAGTTCAAAGGGTTCATCCCTTTACCTTCATGGCTTTAATTTTGTGAATCCAACTTCTGTTGGATATATAAATTTTATCTAAAAAAATTTTTTATGTCAAGACCACGAATTGCCTCATTAAAAATCTATACGAAATTCTATTCGTTGCCTCATATAAAAATCTACTCAAAATGGGATATCTTTACAACCGCTCATATGCTTGCTTTCTTCTAAGAAAAAAGCTTCTGAAATTACCTCTCTTTAAAAAATTTTCCTCTAAACTCCTTTTTAAAGCTACTTGACTTAGAAATTATAAATAGTGTTTAATATATGTCATGGTTCCTAAGACAGAAAAGATATGGATGGATGGTAAATTTGTAGATTGGGATGATGCGAAGGTTCATGTTCTCACTCATTCCCTTCATTATGGCTTAGCAGTATTTGAAGGAATAAGGTGTTACAATACTGAGAAAGGATCGGCAGTATTTAGATTAAAAGATCATGTGGAAAGACTTTTTAAGTCTGCTCATATATTTACTTTAAGAATTCCCTTTACAGAAGAACAAATTTTTGAAGCAATAAAAGAAACTATAAGAGTTAATAAAATTAGTTCTTGCTACATAAGACCAATAGTTTTTGTAGGTTATGGCAATATGGGTGTTTATCCTAAAAACAATCCAATTCAGGTTGCAATTGCAGTTTGGAGTTGGGGTGCCTATCTTGGAGAAGAAGGACTTCATAAAGGGATAAGAGTTAAAACATCATCTTTTATTAGAAATCATGTTAATTCCAATATGTCAAGAGGAAAAGTTGCCGGATACTATGTTAACAGTCAACTGGCAAAAATTGAAGCAATTTCCTGCGGATATGATGAAGCTGTTTTGCTTGATACAGAAGGATATGTTTCTGAAGGAAGCGGAGAAAATATTTTTATAGTCCGCAAAGGAGTTCTTAAAACAACACCTTTGACTTCAATTCTTGAAGGAATAACAAGAGATACTGTTATCACCATTGCAAAGGATCTGGGGATTGAGGTAAAAGAAGAGAGATTTACCCGTGATGAGCTTTATATTTCTGATGAGGCTTTCTTTACAGGCACAGCAGCTGAGATAACTCCCATAAGAGAAGTTGATGGCAGAACAATTGGCACAGGTAGTCGTGGTCCGGTTACTGAGAAGATACAGGAACTGTTTTTTGATATAGTTAATGGAAGAGTTCCAAAATATCAACACTGGCTTGACTTTGTTTGATTTTATCTTAATTTCATCTGCTCTGCTGCTTCATTAATATCTTTGTCAGTTAAATGTTGATGCAATTTTGCTTTTTGTCCTTTTCTTAATTTGTCAAAGAGTTCCTGTTTAGTTTTTACTTGTCGTTCTTGAAATATTTTATTAAGAGATTTATCATCTTTATGGCATTTATCACATTTTAATGCAAAGACATTACCAGACATAATGAAAAAAGATATTAAAATTACAGTTATGATACGCATATTATTCTTCTTTCAAGATTTTTAAAATAAGTTCATTTACTAACTTTGGATTAGCTTTACCTTTGGTAAGCTTCATTACCTGACCCACGAAGAATCCAATAAGTTTTTCTTCTCCAGCACGAAATCTTTCCACTTCTTTTGGATTTTTTGCCATAACTTCACGAATTGTTTCAATTATAACAGAACTGTCAGAAATCTGTGTAAGTCCCTTTTCCTTAACTATTGTTTCTGCTGATTTTCCAGTTTTATAAATTTCTTCAAATACATCTTTGGCTGTGTTTCTGTTTATTATTCCTTTTTCAATTAATGCGAGAAGTTCTACCAGTTTAGAAGGAGTTAAACTGCATTCTGTAATATCTTTCCCGTCTTCATTTAACAATCTTAAAAGTTCTACCATAATCCAGTTTGCTACTTCCTTTGGGTTTCCTCCTGAGTTTACAGCTTCTTCAAACCATTCTGCCAGAGCTTTCTCTTCTGTTAAGATTTCTGCATCATACTGAGGTAAACCATATTCTTTTACAAATCTTTCAAATTTTTGATCTGGTAGTTCAGGCATCTGTTTTTTAATAGCTTCAATCCATTCTTCTGAAACAATTAAAGGAACAAGGTCTGGCTCAGGAAAATATCTGTAGTCATGGGCTTCTTCTTTTGAACGCATTGACTGGGTTGTCCCGGTTTGTGCATCCCAGAGTCTTGTCTCTTGAATAATTTTTTCACCCATTGACAGCAGTTTTATCTGTCTTTTTATTTCATACTCAAGAGCTTTTTCAACAAATTTAAATGAATTTATATTTTTTATCTCTGTCTTCACTCCAAATTCAGAAGAGCCTGAGGGTCTTACAGAAACATTGGCATCACAGCGAAGTGAGCCCTGTTCAAGGTTGCCATCGCAGACACCAAGATATCTTAGAATTGCTCTTAATTTTTTCATATACAAAGCAGCCTCTTTTGGTGATCTTATGTCAGGTTCTGAAACAATCTCCATAAGAGGAACTCCAGTTCTATTAAAGTCAACAAAGCTGTATCCTGAAGGGTCATGGATGTTTTTACCTGCATCTTCTTCAAGATGAATTCTTTTTATTCGGATTTTTCTTTTTTCACCATCAACTATTATCTCAAGATATCCATCTTCACATAAAGGAAGCTCATATTGACTTATTTGATATCCCTTTGGAAGGTCTGGATAGAAGTAATTTTTTCTTGCAAATCTACTGTATGAAGCAATCCTGCAGTTCATGGCAAGCCCTGTTTTAATTGTATATTCAACAGCTTTCTTATTAAGTACAGGAAGCACACCAGGCATTCCAAGACAAACAGGACAGACTTGTGTATTAGGTTCTGCTCCAAACTTAGTGGAGCAACCACAGAATATTTTACTTTCAGTTAAAAGCTGAGCATGAACTTCTAACCCTATTACTGCTTCGTATTGCATTTTCACTCCTTTATAAAATTGGTTTCATTTTATGCCATGGAGTTGATTGTTCATATGCATAGGCAAGTTGAAGTATTCCTGCTTCATCAAAAGGTTTACCAATAATCTGAAGTCCTACAGGAAGTCCGTTTATGCTGAATCCACAGGGTATTGAAATTGCAGGAAGTCCTGCAAGATTAACAGAAATTGTAAAAATATCAGACAGATACATCTGAAGAGGATCATCTATTTTCTCTCCGATTTTAAACGCAGGCGTTGGTGCAGTGGGTGTGATAATAAAATCAACTTTTTCAAAGGCTTTTTCAAAGTCTTGTTTTATAAGGGTTCTTACCTGCAAGGCTTTTTTATAATATGCTTCATAGTATCCAGCTGAAAGAGAGTATGTTCCAAGCATTATTCTTCTTTTTACTTCAGAACCAAATCCTCTTGATCTTGTCTTCATGTACATGTCAAGTAAATCACTGCCTTCCACTCTCAAGCCGTATTTTACACCATCATATCTTGCAAGATTTGAAGAAGCCTCTGAAGTAGCAATCAAATAATAGGTGGCAACAGTGTATTCAGTATTGGGAAGAGAAATCTCAACAGGAATACAACCAAGAGATTCAAGATGTTTTATTGCATCCATTACTCTTTCTTCAACTTCTTTGTCCATTCCTTCTATGAAATATTCCTTAGGAATGCCTATTTTAAATCCTTTAATGTCCTTATTGAGGTATTCTGTGAAATTTGGTGTTTCAATTGGAACAGAGGTGGAATCCATAGCATCATATCCTGATATAACATTCATAAGTATTGCAGCATCGGCAACACATTTTGTAATGGGACCTATTTGATCTAATGAAGAAGCAAAGGCAACGAGTCCAAAACGAGACACTCTTCCATAAGTAGGTTTTAATCCAACAACTCCGCAGAATGAGGCTGGTTGTCTGATACTTCCACCTGTGTCAGAACCCAGTGCTGCAATACATTCATCAGCAGCAACTGCTGCAGCACTTCCACCAGAGCTTCCACCAGGAACTCTTTCCAGATCCCATGGATTTTTTGTTATGTGAAAGCCTGAGTTTTCAGTAGATGAGCCCATTGCAAACTCATCCATATTAGTTTTACCAACAAGTATATATCTTTGCTGAAGAAGTCTTGAGGTTACTGTACTTTCATAGGGTGGATGAAAGTTATAAAGAATTTTTGAAGCACAGGTTGTAAGAATTCCCTTTGTGCAGATGTTGTCTTTGACTGCTATGGGAATGCCTGTTAAAATGTTCCTTTTTCCTGAAAATATAGCATCTTCAGCATCTTTTGCCATGTTATAGGCTTTCTCAACAGTTAATGTAATAAATGCCTTAACTTTTCCTTCAACCTCCTGAATTCGTTTAAAAACATCTATTAAAATCTCGTGGGGCCTTACTTCTCCACGATTAATCATTTCTGCAAGCTCAGCAACTGTTAATTTATGAAGCTCCAAACCAAACCTCCTTTTAAAAAAATTTTTATCAATTAAATTAAAGCAAATTACCTCTTTTTTTCAAGTTGAGTGCATTTAACATAATCAAGTTTTATAAATCTCATGCATCCGTTACAGGAGATACAATCAGATGTTTCTTTTCCTTCCATCCATTTTTTAGGTAGATCAGGCTCTCGGATCAAAGGCCTTGAAAGACTGATAAGGTCTGCTTCTTTTTTCTGTAAAATTTCTTCTGCTACTGAGCGAGAGCGAATTCCGCCCACAAGCATTATTGGAACTTTGAGCTCTTTTTTGAATTCTCTTGAGAATTCTCTGAAATAGGCTTCTTTCTGAGGGGAGTCAATTCCTGTTCTAACAGGTCTTTCCTCGGGTTTTGACTGTACAATTCCACCACTAATTTCTATTGCATCAATTCCAATATTTTCAAGTTTTTTTGCTACTCTGAGACTTTCCTCTACGGTTAGTCCTCCTTCTACAAAATCGCAGGCATTGAGTTTTATCAGCACTGGCCAATCATATCCTACATTGTCTCTTATACTCAGGTAAACTTCTTCAAGAAAATGAAATCTTCTTTCTTCATCTCCACCCCAGTAGTCAGTTCTTCTATTTGTATAGGGAGAGAGGAACTGATTTACAAGATATCCATGAGCACCATGAATCTGCACACCATCAAATCCTGCTTCCTTGGCTCTGCAAGCTGCTTTACCAAAGGAGTCTATTATTTCCCATATTTCTTCCTGAGTAAGCTGTCTTGGCATTACTTTATAAACTGGCTCATAAACTTCTGATGGTGCTACTGGCTGAGCTCCTCCAAGAAAAAGCGGAGCACACTGCCTTCCTCCATGATTAAGTTGAATTACAACTCTTCCGCCTGCTTCATGAACAGCTGTGGTTAACTTTTTTAATCCGTCAATGTAAAAGTCATTGTGAATACAAAGCATTTTCGGAGCACTTCTTCCAGAGAAATGGACCAGAGCATTTCCAGTAATTATTAGCCCAGCACCACCTTTAGCAAGCGTTACGTATAAATTTATCAATTGTTCTGTAACAAACCCGTCCTCATCTGCCATTTTTTCATATGTTGCAGAACGAACAATCCTGTTGGGCATTTTAATTGTTTTAATTTCAAATGGACTGAAGAGTTTCACTTTATCACCATCCTTGTAGCCAATTTAATAGCCTCAATGAGGCTTGTAGGCGTAGCTTTTCCCTGCCATGCTATATCATAGGCTGTTCCATGGTCAGGAGAGGTTCTTATAAATGGAAGCCCTACTGTAAAGTTCACTCCTTTGTCAAAAGCAATGAGTTTAAATGGTGCTAATGCCTGATCATGATACATGGCAACAACTATGTCAAATTCGCCATTGTATGCCCGCCAGAAAACAGAGTCTGCTGGATAAGGACCAAAAACATTTATTTCCAGAGCTTTTGCTTCTTTTATTGCAGGAGTAATTTCATCAATTTCTTCTCTTCCCATAATTCCTTCTTCTCCTGCATGAGGATTAAGTCCACATACTGCAATACGAGGATTCTCTATTTGAAGCATATTGCAGGCTTTTTTTGCAAAAAATATTGTTTTTATTACTCTTTCTTTTTTTATTAAGTGTGGAACATCTTTCAGCGGAACATGTATTGTTGTAAGGATTACTTTCAGGGATTCACTGTAAAAAGCCATTGCATAATCTTCTGTTTCAGTAAGCTCTGCAAGCATGTCTGTGTGTCCAAGCCATGGCAGCCCAGCCATTCGCAGGGCTATCTTTGTAATCGGGCATGTAACAATTGCATCAATTATTCCGAGCCTGTAAAGCTCAACAGCTTTCCGTATGTAAGAGAATGAGGCTCTGCCAGATTCCTGAGAAGGTGCTCCTTTTATAAGTTTTTTTGGATTTTGTATTTCATTGAGATTTAATATTTCTATATTGTCAGGATCGAAATCCATGCCAATGACTTTGATTACCTCTTTTATAATGCTTCTGTCTCCTATAACAAGAGGATTACAAATTTTATAAATGTCTTCTTGAGCAAATGCTTTTACAATAATCTCTGGACCCACTCCAGCTGGATCTCCCATTGTTATAGCAACTCTTTTTTTTGCCATTTTATGCCTCCTGATGAATAGGACTTTTTAATATTTTAAAACTGTATCATCTTTATTTGGTCTAAATTTGAATAGAGAGTTTTTGAGAGAGGTATTTATTTTAACATCGCTGAAATCAATTTTTACTGTATTAGACAGCATATCTATTAGTTTCATTGATTTTATCGGAAAATCGCCCTCTGCAATTGTTATCTCAATGCTTTTTATATTGCCCATTTTGCTTTTTGGGATGAGTATCACAGTGGTTTCTGATTTTTCGTTAACTTCAAAATCTTTCTTTAAGTTTGCCATTCTGCTAAGAAGTGCCAGTGGAAGTTGACCATATTTTTCTTCGCTAAACTCACTCATTATTGCCTGTTTTCTTTTTTTGTCATAGATAATGAGAGTTTTGTTATTGAGATAGATAGTTTGTGAGAAATCTCCAGTATATTGCCATCTTACTTTATCTCCCTTTATAAAAAATTTGCCTCTGAATTGCTGGGTTTTATTCAGTTCTTTGATATGGCTTGTTTGAGTGAAATTTCCTCTTGCATCATTTATATTTTTATAGGCATTTTCAAGCTTTGTTAGAGCATTTTGAGCATTTGATATATAGGGAATTAAGAGTAAAGCTAAAAAAATTATAACTGAAACTGTCATTTTAAAAAGTTTCATAATTTTAATTATACCAATCCATGCGATTTTTTGGCACATACCAGAAAATATAATTATGCCATATTCCTGCAGGAGCTGGCTCAATTCCTTTTATTCTTTTGTTTACTGCAATTATCGTATCAGGTACATAGAGAAATGTATAAGGTTGATCATCTGTGATTAATTCATGAATTCTCCAGTAAAGTTTTTTTCTTTCTTGTCTGTCCAGAGTTTCTCTTGCTTTCTCAATAAGGTGATCTACTTCTTTATTGCTATAACTTACGAAATTAAATTCTCCTGGTTTTGTTTTGGAGGAGTGAAAAATATCATATAAATCAGGGTCTCGGGAAAGAGACCAGCCAAGCAGAACTGCCTGAAACTGTCTTTTTGTAACAAGTTCAAGAAAACTTTGCCATTCAAGCACTCTTATGTTTAGCTCAATTCCTATTTTTTTAAGTTGTTCCTTTAGTATTTGAGCAGTCTTAAGCCTGGCTTCATTGCCCTGATTTACGAGTAAAACAAAGGAGAACCTTTTTCCATCTTTTATTAAAATTCCATCACTGCCTGTTCGCCAGCCAATTTCATAAAGAATTTTTCTTGCTTTTTCAGGATTGTATTCAAAATCCTTTACATTTGGATTGAATGCCCAGGATGAGGGTGGAAAAGGTCCTGTACAAGGCGTGCCAAATCCCAGCAGAACTCCTTCAATTATTTCTTTTTTATTTATTGCATAGGCAATTGCCTGTCGCACTCCTTTATTTGAAAATAAAGGATCTTTTAGATTGTAGCCTATGTAAGTATACCCAAAAGATGGATATCTGTATACATTGAAATATTTTTTAAAATAGGAGGTTTCTCCATAATATTTATACTGAGCAGGATTAAGTCCCATAAAATCTATGCCACCAAATCTTAATTCAAGAAACATTGTGGAAGGATCTGGGATTATTCTTGTGATAAATTTTTCAAAGAAAGGTTTGCCTTCATAATAACTGTTGTTTCTTTCAAGAACTACTATTTGTCCTGTTATCCATTCTTTCATTTTGTATGGTCCTGTTCCAATAGGCATTCTGTTTAATGGTGAATTAAATAAGTTTTTGCCTTCAAGTAAATGTTTTGGCAGTATTCCCATTCCCCAGGATTCCAGTGCAGGTGCAAATGGTTTTTCATAAACTACTTTTACAGTATATTTATCAAGAGCTTTAACTTCTTTTACAGGACCGTAAGTGCTGCTGTAAGGTGTAGGATTTTTGGGGTCAGTGATAGCTTTGTATGTAAAAACAACATCATCTGCTGAAAATTCTACTCCATCATGCCATTTAATTCCTTTTCGTAAATGGAAAATTATTTCTTTACCATCCTTTGATATTGTCCAGCTTTCAGCAAGGTCTCCAACTATGTTTAAATTTTTATCATACTTTGTAAGTCCATTAAAAATCTTTCCACTTATGTCAGCGCTTGCAGAATCTGAGGCAAAAAGAGGAAGAAGTCTTTTTGCATCTGCTGATGAAGCAGAGGTTAATGAAAAGGGTTCTTTTATATTAGGAGCTTTTTCACAAGAAAAAATAAAAAGCAATATTATAAAGACAACAACGTTACAATATTTTTTTATCATTTATTTTTGTTGAGGTTGTTCTCCTGAAGGCGGTTGTGCTGGCTGAGTTTGAACTGGAACCTTTACATCCGACACAATAGACTTTGATTTTGTAGTAATATAAGTCAGAAAGAATGATGAAAGCATAAACAACACAGCTACAATTGTTGCTATTTTATTGAGAAATGTAGTTGCACCTCTTGGTCCAAAAAGCGTTTGAGATGAACCTCCTCCAAAAGCAGGTCCTAGTTCTGCCCCTTTGCCTCTGTGAAGCAATACAACAGCAATCATAACAATACACAATATTATATGAAAAGTTAAAAGTAGTGTTTTCATTCATTCCTCCTTTGTTCTTCATATCTTACAATTCTGGCAAATTTTACAGGATCAAGGCTTGCTCCACCAACTAAAACACCATCAACATTTTCTGTATTCATTATAGAGTAAATATTCTCAGGAGTCACACTTCCACCATAAAGTATTCTAATCATATCAGCCTTTTCATAATAAAGTTCCTTTAATTGAGAGCGAATAAATGCATGGGCTTCTTCAATCTGAGCCTGAGAAGCTACCATACCTGTGCCAATTGCCCATACAGGCTCATAGGCTAAAACCAGAGCATCAGGATTGTTAATATTTTCAAGACCTTTTTCTATCTGTCTTTTTAAAACATCAAAGGTTTTATTTGATTGTCTTTCTTCAATTGTTTCACCAATACAGAAAATTACATTTAATTTTTCATCAATGCAAGCTTTAATTTTACGATTTATTATTTCATCTGTTTCATAAAAATACTTTCTTCTTTCAGAGTGACCAATAATAACATATTCAACATTTAAATCCTTAAGCATAATTGGAGAAATCTCGCCTGTATAAGCTCCTTTTTTTTCATAAAAGACATTTTGTGCACAGAGCTTTATATTTGTATCTTTTAATGCATTTCCAATACTTTCAAGGCATACAAATGTAGGAGCAATGCCGATTTCTCTATCATTTATTTCATCAACTAATGGAATAAAATCTTGAAGAAATGCTAATGCTTCCTTAACAGTTTTATGCATTTTCCAGTTGGCAACGCAAAATTTCGTTCGCATAATTTAAAAGTATAATTAAATTAGTTCATTTTAGTCAAATACTCGAATTGCCTCATATAAAAATCTATTCAAAATGGGATATCTTAGTAACCGCTCATATGCGTGCTTTCTCCTAAACAGATTCCTTTTCGCACCCACAAGGGATGCAAGGACAACACGGTGTCAAGAAAAAGGTAAAAACTCCTTTTGAGAGAGTTCTTGAACGAAAGGCGGATGTGCACACTTAGCTTCGTTAAGAACTGTTACTAAAAAACGCTGCAGTCGCTCAAGACAGTAATTTTCAAATGGCAATTTTAAATAGCAGTATCCGATTTTTATTGGATATATTTGTTTTGCTATAATAAAAATTTATGAAATCAATTCCGAGGAGGAGAAATGTTTCGCGATAAATACTGTGCTGAAGTTAAAGAAGAAGAAATTGGCAGTGAATTGAGACTATGCGGATGGGTTTTTCGGAGAAGAGATCACGGTGGATTAATTTTTATTGATCTTCGTGATAGAACAGGAATCATCCAAGTAGTGTTCAGTCCTGAAATTTCCCCGCAAACACATAAAAAAGCTCATAATTTAAGAACTGAGTATGTTATCTCTGTAAAAGGTATTCTGAGAAGAAGACCAGAAGGAACTGAAAATCCAGATCTTATTACAGGCAATGTGGAGCTCTGGGCTTCAGAGTTTGAGATTTTATCTACTTCAAAGCCTTTACCATTTCAGCTTGATGAGGCATCGGAGACAACAGAACTTCTAAGATTAAAATATCGTTATCTTGACCTTCGCAGAGCAGAAATGCAGAGAAACTTTTTTATAAGACACAAAGTAACAATGTCAATAAGAAATTTTCTTGATGCTCAGGGATTTCTTGAGATAGAAACACCAATGCTTACAAAGTCTACACCAGAGGGGGCAAGAGATTTTCTTGTTCCAAGCAGACTTAATCCAGGAACATTTTATGCTCTTCCTCAATCACCTCAGCTTTTTAAACAGATTCTTATGATGTCAGGATTTGACAGATACTTTCAAATTGTCCGTTGCTTTAGAGATGAAGACTTGAGAGCAGACCGTCAGCCAGAATTTACTCAGATTGACCTTGAGATGTCTTTTGTTGAGATCGAGGATATTTTAAATATCGTTGAAGAAATGCTTTTTAAATGTTTTAAAGAAGTTCTATCTGTTGAAATTGAAATACCTTTCAGAAGACTTACTTATGAAGAAGCAATGAATAGATATGGCACAGATAAACCGGACTTAAGATTTGGTATGGAAATTTACGATGTAAAGGAGCTTGTAAAAGACTGTCAATTTAAAGTCTTTCTTGATGCAGCTTTAAAAGGTGGAGCTGTAAAGGCGATATGTGCAAAGGGATTTGCGTCAGCCTCTCGTAGTGAAATAGATAAACTCGTAGCTTTGGCTCAGTCTTTTGGTGCAAAAGGACTTGCATGGATTAAGGTTAAACAGGGATTTGAATCTCCAATTGTCAAATTTTTCTCCGAGGAAACTCTTAAAGAAATTGCTAAAAAAGTAGGTGCAGACCAGGGAGACCTGATGCTTTTTGTCGCTGATACAAATTCAGTAGCTAATGAGGTCTTAGGAAGACTCAGGCTTGAAATTGCTGATAAAGCTCAAATAAAAAGAGAAGGATTTTGCTTTGCGTGGATAGTTGATTTTCCTTTGTTTGAATGGAGTGAGGAGGAAAAAAGATTTGTAAGCATGCATCATCCCTTTACATCTCCTAAGGATGAAGATATTGAAAAACTTTTAAAAATGTCTTATGAGGCTTTTTGTGACCCCCGGAGTTCTGTAAAAGATATAAAAGCAAAAGCCTATGATATTGTTCTTAATGGCTATGAGCTTGGTGGTGGAAGTATTAGAATTCATAAATCAGAGCTTCAGCAGCACATATTCAAGATACTTGGTATCTCAGATGAAGAAGTTAAAAAGAGATTTGGATTTTTTGTAGAAGCTTTACGATATGGAGCACCTCCACACGGAGGAATAGCTTTAGGGCTTGATAGACTTGTTATGCTTATGACAGGAGCGAGTTCTTTGAGAGATGTTATAGCTTTTCCAAAAACTCAGAAAGCTTTCTGTCCACTGAGTGAAGCACCTTCAGAGGTTGATATAAGGCAATTGAAGGAATTACACATAAAGCTGGATATTTAAGTTATAATTAAACACAATGATAAAAATTTCTATTAATAAAGCAAAGCCAGGGATGAAAATTTTAAAAGACATAGTTAATGAAGCAGGTATGGTTGTAGTGCCTGCTGGTAAAGAGTTAACTGAGGCTCTCATAGATAGGCTCTTTATGATGAATATAGATTTTTTATATGTTGAAGGCAAAAAAGAAATGCCACCTAAAGAAGAAGTTTTTAAAGAAATTGAAGAAAGATTTAAAAAGGCGACTGATTCGTATACTCTGTTGATAAAAACAATTCTGAAGAGTCACATTGAGGAACTTTATAAATGAATACTCAAGATGTAATTGCAAAAATTGAAAAAATAGAAAGCCTTCCCACAATCCCTCCAATTTTGAAAAAGATTTTATCAGTTATAGAAGACCCAAGAGTATCACTGCAAAAAATAACTGATTTTGTTTCTTCTGATCCAACTCTAACTGCAAGAGTTCTTAAGATGGTTAATTCTCCAGTTTATGGGTTTCCTGGAAGAATATCTTCCGTAAGTCATGCAATGGTAATTCTTGGATTGAATGCTGTAAAAGGGCTTCTTCTTGGAGTTTCAGTCTTTGAGATAATGCAAAAAAACATGATAGGACTATGGGAACACTCCCTTTCAACAGCCATATTTGCAAGAATTATCGCAATGAAAAGACAATTACAAGCTCCAGAGGAAATCTCAATAGGAGCACTTTTGCACGACATTGGCAAGGTTATATTTATAATGGCATTTAAAGATGAATACATGAAAATAATTAATTCTGCTCAGGAAAAAGCGAGTTTTTTATACGAAATTGAAAGACAATACTTTGGCTTAACTCATGCAGAAGTTGGAGGAATTATTGCTAAAAAATGGAAATTTCCCCAAAAATTGATAGAACCAATAATGTATCATCACAGACCTCAACTGGCTGAAAAGTTTCAGGTGGAAACTGCTATTGTTCATATATCAAACATACTTGCTCTGGCAAGAGGAGTGGGATATTCAGGAGAAATTTTTGTGCCTTCTGTTCATCCTTTTGCATGGGAAATTTTAAATTTTAAATCAGATGAAATTTTAGAAATATTTAAAGAAGCTGAGGAGCCTATTACTACTTCAGGAGAAATTTTCCTTTCTGATGAGTAGAAAAATCATTGTTATTTTAAAAAATAAGGAAATCAAAAAAGTTGTAGAAAAAATCTTTTTTCCTTTACCAGATGAAATTTATTACTTTCAAGATATAAACGAGGCTCTTCAGATAATATATGATGAAATTCCTGATCTGGTTGTTATAGAAGCAGTTAATGACCCAAAAATAGAAATTTCAATAATAAATAATTTAAAGGATGATCCTATTTTTGTATCAATGAATGTGATAGCAATAGTTCCACCTGATTTTTACATTGAAGACTGGCAAAATTTTCTTGTAGATGACTATATAAGAGTTGACAACCTAAAAATAGATTTAATCATGAGAATTAAACTTTGTTTTGAAAGAATAGAAAAAGTTATAGCTACAAATCCTCTGACAAAGCTTCCAGGTAATCTTGTTATACAAAAGGAGATTCAAAAGAGGCTTAATAGAGGAGATGTTTTTGCTCTCGCCTATGCAGATTTAGACAATTTCAAGCCTTTCAATGATAAATACGGTTTCTCAAGGGGTGATGAAGTAATAAAACTTCTTGGAAGACTTATTCTTAATATTGTTAGAGCTGAACAACCAAATGGAAGTTTTGTTGGACATATAGGAGGTGATGATTTTATTTATATAATGGATCCTGAAAAAATTGAAGAAACAACACAAAAAATAATAGAAATCTTTGACAGCGTTGTTAAAAACTTTTATGATGAAGAAGACCTTAAAAAAGGTTATATTGAATCAGTTGACAGAGAAGGGAAAACACGATTTTATCCTATTATGACAATTTCTGTTGGGATAACTTCTAATAAATACAGAAACTTCAGGCATTTCAGTGAGATGGCTGAAGTTGCCTCCACAATGAAATCTATTGCAAAAAAACAAAAAGAAAAAAGATATGCAATTGATCGAAGAAGAAGCATTTAGCCAAGAAGAAGAAGTAATTCATTGGTTTTTTCCTCAAGTTTTTTTAGCTGTTGTTTTGTTTCCTCACATTGTTTTTTTGTTTCATAAAGTTCATCAGCAATATAAAGACAGGCAAGGATGGCTGCCCTCAAAGGAGGCATGTTAGAGTTTTGCTCATAAACTTTTCTCAATTTTTCATCAACATACTTAGCCAGTGTTTGAATATATTCAGGCGGTTTTTCTCCTTTTATTGTATATTTCTGTCCCAGTATATAAACTTCTGTTTTATGCATCTGCTTCTAAGTCAAGCTCTTTAAGAAGCTCTTCTATTTGTTTTTTTATTGCTTCTCTTTCTGAAAGTAAATTTTCAATTTCCTGATTTTTTGTTTTTAAAACTTCTTCCAATGTGTTTACTTTTTTCTGCAAATCTTCTTTTTCCTGTTTAAGAATTCTAATTTTTTCAAGGGCTGATACAATCTTTTCTTCAATCATGGAGTGCCTCCTTTTATTTTTATTATTTTTAAAACACTTTCTTGTGTCAAAGCCTTGTTAATTCTAAGATATTCAAAATATGAAACAACAACTCTCTGAACATAAGCTTTTGTTTCAGCATATGGGATATCTTCTAAGAATTCATCAATATCCTTATAAGAGTTATCTTTTAGCCATGCCTGCACAGCATTCTCTCCTGCATTGTATGCAGCAATAGCCAGCACTGGATTTTTAAATTCTTCAATTAGATTTTTAAAATAAAAGCTACCGATTAATATGTTTTTTTCAGGTTCAAATAGTTCAGAATCTTTTTTTAGCATGATACCTATTTTTTTACCATGTTTTTTTGCAGTCTCTGGCATAAGTTGCATCAATCCAAGAGCTCCAGCAGGCGAGTGAGCAAAACTGTCAAAACGTGATTCTTCTCTCATTATTGCAAATATCAAATAAGGATTAATATCCAATCTCTCTGTAACTTTTAAAACAATATCTTTGTAAGCCTGCGGATATAAAAGTTCAGGAAAATTAAATTTGTCTGAAATCTTTGAGATAAGCCTTACTGATGTGGAATAATCTCCTAATTCATAAAGAATTTTACAGAACAAAGGAATGTTTTCAATATCTCTGTTGTTCTTTAATAGCGCTTTAACTTCTTTTAAGGCTTCATCTTTAAATCCTGCTTTAAGCAATAGGTCAACTCTTTTTGGAAGGATTAATTGATAATTAACTGATTTGGATTCAGAGATGGAGGATACTTTCCCTTTCATATAAAAAAAATATGAATAAATATCTCCAGGCTGAAAGGGCACAACATAATGTTTTACAGGTACAGTCCCATTTATTTCATTTATTTTTTCAAGCCAGTAAATATACTTGAGCTTACCATAAGAAGAGCAAAGTTGCTGAAGAATTTTTTTTGCTTTATCATATTCTTCCATAAGATAGTAATTCCAGGCTAAAAACCACATGGCATTTTCTTTTTGAGCAGGATATTTGTTAATAGCCATATTGAGAATTTTTATTGCTTTATCATATTCACCAGCTCTTCTTTTAATGTTTGCATAATTTATAAGAACATCTACAAATCTCTGATCTGCTGATTTTATGTAATTTGCCAGCTCTCTTTCAAAAGTATTATAATCTCTTGCTCTGAGCAGTGCTCTTGCTCTCCAGTAAAGCTCGCCAGAGTTTTTAAAGATATCTGCTGCTTCAGAATATCTTTTCTGCATAAAAAGACAGTATCCAAACAATGAAAGAATCTCTGATTTTTGATAATTTGCTTTAAAAAGAGCTTTTTTAAGATATTTTTCTGCATTTTTAAATTGATATGCGTTATTTAAAGCCTTAGCTTTCTTTATCAAATCATCTACAGTTATATCTTCATCAGAAAGCTCTCTCTCTGCCTGATCAGCAAAAGCTGAAGCAGTTGTGAAAATTTCTTTAAATATCCTTTTTGCCTGTTCAACTTTTTTATGATTTTTAAGATAAATTCCATATTCAAATTTAATTTTTATTTCCTCAGGATATTCATTGATAAAGGACTGATAGAGTTTTTCAAGTTCTGGTAAATTAAGAATTTTTGCAATTTCAATCTCCTCTTTCATCGTTTCTTTAATAAGAGGTGATTGGGGATAATTTTTCTTTAATTCTTCCAGATCTTTCAATGCTTCTTCATATTTATTCATATTTTTATAAGCCTTTGCACGCCACAGCAATATATAATCGCCTATTTCTTTAAATTCAGGAATGGCTTTTGTCAGATACTGCTCTGCTTTTTGAAACTGTCCTGAATTAAGAGATTTCTTACCTTCAATGAGATACTCTAAGGAGGAAAGCTGAGAGAGACTGTCACTTGGAAGAAAAATAAATAATATCAAACCTATTAATAACCCTATCAGCTTCATCTTTTAATTTCCTTTATTTGTTTTTGATAGTAATAAAAATTGCTTTCTATTTCCTGAAGACTGTCACCACCAAATTTTTCCAGGAAAGCTTCTGCAATGTGCCATGCTAAAACAGCCTCTCCAATAACAGCTGCAGCAGGCACAGCACATATGTCACTTCTTTCATATGATGCTAAAGAAACCTCCTTAGTAAAGACATCAACAGATTTTAAAGGTTTTCTTAAAGTAGGGATCGGTTTCATAGTAGCCTTTACAATTACAGGCATTCCATTTGAAACTCCTCCTTCAATCCCACCCATGTGATTTGTTTTTCTGTAAAAAAAATCATCAAAAAAAATTTCGTCCATAACTTCTGAGCCAAATTTTTTACCCACTATTACTCCATCGCCAATCTCAACTGCTTTTATAGCCTGAATACTCATAATTCCCATAGCTATTCTTGAGTCAAGTTTCCTATCCCAGTGCACATAACTTCCAAGTCCTACTGGAACACCTGTAGCAAATACAACAAAACAACCACCAACACTGTCTCCATTTTTTATTGCCTGATCAATGACATTTATAAATTTTTCTTCTGTGTCTTTCCAGGGACATCTAACTGGAGAGTCCTCTGATAAGACTGAAAGCTCTAACAATTGCTTTTCATTTAAATAAGCTGTTTGTAGTTCTTGACAAACTGGTCCAATTCCTGTAACAAAACTACCTATTTTTATATCGAAAATTTTCAGAAACTGTTTTGCTAACGCGCCAACAGCAACTCTCATAGCAGTTTCTCTTGCAGAGGAGCGTTCCAGAACATTTCTGATATCACTATGTTGATACTTAATAAAACCTGCCAGATCAGCATGACCTGGTCTTGGTTTTGTAACACAAGGATGAGAGTTTTCAAAAGCTTTATCAGGATTCATTGCTTCTTTCCAGTTTTCCCAATCACGATTTTTAATGAAAAATGCAATTGGTGAACCAAGTGTTTTCCCCCATCTTATTCCAGACAAGATTTCAACTTCATCAGATTCTATTTTCATTCTTCCACCTCTACCGTAGCCCATTTGTCTTCGCTTAAGTTCCATATCAATTTCTTCTTTTGAAATGTATACTCCTGCAGGCATTCCCTCAACAATGCCTATAAGTCCTTTACCGTGTGATTCTCCAGCTGTGAGAAATCTAAGCATAAGCATATTTTAAAAAATATCAGCCTATTTTTTCATCTTCATTTTTAACTTAAGTTTTTACTTTTGTATTTATTTTAAGTTAAAATTAATTTATGAATGGACAGACAAAGGGATCACTAAAAACTTTTCTGATTTGGTTGATAATAGGTATTTCTATTATTGCGCTTTTTAATTTTTTCAATGTCCCTCAAAAAAATGAAAAAGAAATAATATTTTCTGAGTTTCTTATGAAACTGCAGAATTCTGAAGTAGATGAAGTTTTAATCAAGGACAATACTATAACAGGAAAACTTAAAGATGGCTCTCAGTTTAAAACTTATTACATAAATTATCCTGATCTTATAAAAGAACTTTCTTCTCACAGTGTAAAAATTTCTGTAAAGCCACCAGAACAAACCCCCTGGTATATTAATTTTTTGCTTTCATGGGGTCCTGTAATTTTCCTCGTATTTTTATGGATTATGTTTATGAAGCAGATGCAGGCTGGAAGCTCTCGTGCCATGTCCTTTGGTAAGGCAAGAGCAAAAATGATCTCCAATAAATCAGTTAAGGTGACCTTTTCAGATGTTGCAGGAATTGAAGAAGTAAAAGAAGAGGTAAAAGAAATTGTTGATTTTCTTACCAATCCTCAAAAATATATTAAACTTGGAGCAAAAATTCCCAAGGGTATTCTTCTTGTTGGTTCTCCAGGAACAGGAAAAACTCTTCTTGCAAAGGCAATTGCAGGAGAAGCTGGAGTTCCCTTTTTCTCAATTTCAGGCTCAGATTTTGTAGAGATGTTTGTTGGAGTTGGAGCAAGTAGAGTTCGTGATCTTTTTGATCAGGCAAAGAAAAATTCTCCATGCATTGTATTTATTGATGAAATTGATGCAGTTGGAAGACAGAGAGGAGCAGGTCTTGGCGGTGGGCATGACGAAAGAGAACAAACACTCAATCAACTTCTTGTAGAGATGGATGGATTTGAGAGCAATGAAGGAATAATTGTGCTTGCAGCAACAAACAGACCTGATGTTTTAGATCCAGCACTTTTGCGGCCAGGAAGATTTGACCGTCAAATTGTTGTGCCTCTTCCAGATGTAAAGGGAAGGCTTGAGATACTGAAAGTTCACACAAAAAAAATTCCACTTGCACAGGATGTGGATCTTGAAAAAATTGCAAGAGGAACTCCAGGATTCTCTGGTGCAGACCTTGCAAATTTAGTGAATGAAGCGGCTTTATTAGCAGCAAGAAAAAATAGTGACGCTGTCAGCATGAATGATTTTGAGTCAGCTAAGGACAAAGTTTTAATGGGTGTGGAAAGAAAGAGTATGGTTTTAAGTGAACAGGAGCGAAAAATTACAGCCTATCATGAAGCAGGACATGCTCTTGTAGCAAAACTTACTCCTCAGACTGATCCAATTCATAAGGTTAGTATAATTCCAAGAGGAAGAGCACTGGGAGTCACTCAACAGCTTCCACTTGATGACCGCTATACCTATTCAAAAGAATATCTTTATGGCACGCTTAAGGTTCTTCTTGGAGGAAGAGTTGCAGAAGAGATAGCTCTTCAAACAATGACAACAGGAGCTGGGAATGACCTTGAAAGAGCTACAGAACTTGCTCGAAAGATGGTTACAGAGTGGGGAATGAGTGATAGAATGGGACCTCTTACCTTTGGTAAAAGAGAAGAACATGTATTTCTTGGAAGAGAAATTGCAAAACACAGAGACTACTCTGACAAAACTGCTGAGGAGATAGATGAGGAAACCAAAAGAATTGTAACAGAGGCTTATAGTGAAACCAAACAATTAATTGAAAAAAACAGAAAACTTCTTGATGCAATTGCTCAAGCTTTGCTTGAAAGAGAAACTCTGGAAGCTTCAGAAATAGACGAAATTATAAAGCTCAATGAAGCTCAAGTTTCATAATTTTGAGTTTGATTTCCTCAAAAAAACTTACATAATGGGAATTCTCAATGTTACTCCTGATTCTTTTTTTGATGGGGGTAGATATCTGAGCTTTCAAAATGCTATTGATCATGCTCTAAGAATGGTTGAAGAAGGTGCTGATATAATTGATATTGGCGGAGAATCAACCCGTCCTGGAGCAGAACCTGTAAGTATTGATGAAGAATTAAAAAGAGTTATTCCAATAATAGAGGCTCTTTCAAAGAAAATCTCTATCCCTATTTCAATTGATACATACAAAGCTAAGGTTGCAGAGAAAGCAATCGAGGCAGGAGCAACAATTGTGAATGATATAAGTGGTTTAAGATTTGATCCAGAAATGGCAAAAGTTGTCAGCAGATACAAAGTTCCAGTGGTCATTATGCATATAAAAGGAACTCCAAGAGATATGCAAAAGAATCCTCATTATGAGGCTTTAATACCAGAAATTATAGAATATCTGAGAAACTCCATAGTAATCGCAAAACAGGCAGGAGTTGATGAAAATATGATAATTATTGATCCTGGTATTGGATTTGGCAAATTACCTCAGCACAATCTTCAAATATTAAAAAATCTCAAAGAATTTTCTAAATTAGGCAAACCAATACTTATAGGAGTATCAAGAAAAAGTTTTATTGGGTATGTTTTAAATGAAAGCTCCCCTGAAAAAAGACTTGAAGGAACAGCCTCAGCTGTGGCAGTATCAGTTATAAATGGAGCGAATATTGTGAGAGTTCACGATGTTGGATTTATGGCTAAGATTGTAAAACTGGCTGATGCTATTAAATTCAGCTAATTTTACATCTTCTGAGGAGCTTTCACTCCAAGCATTCTCAATCCGTGTTTTAAAACAAGCATTACAGCTTTACAAAGACTAAGCCTTGTTTCTGTTAGTTTTGCATCTTCAGAAATAACTCTGTATTTATGATAATAACTGTGAAACAGTGCAGCAAGCTCCTGTAAATAAAAGGTTATTCTATGAGGCTCTCTCATTTGAACAGATAGTTCAAAAATCATCGGATAAAGAAGCAATTTTTTTATGATTCTAAGCTCATCTTCATTGAACAATTCTGGATAAAACTTTTGAGGGTTGAGTTGAGCTTTTTCAAAAATGCTGTTAATTCTTGCATGAGCATATTGAACATAGTAAACAGGATTTTCCTGTGATTGTTTTTTTGCAACTTCTATATCAAACTCCAGGTGACTGTCAGATTTACGTGTAAGAAATATGAAGCGTGTGGTATCAGCTCCAATTTCATCCATAACTTCTCTTAAAGTAACAAATGTTCCTGCTCTTTTTGACATCTGAACAGGCTTTCCTTGCCTGAGCAAGTTTACCATCTGAACAAGAAGTATTTTAATTTGAGAGGCACTCATTCCCAATGCCTGCACAGCAGCCTTTACTCTTGATATATATCCATGATGGTCAGCACCCCAGATGTTTATAAGCTCATCAAATCCTCTTTCAATTTTGTTTTTATGATAGGCAATGTCAGAGGCAAAATATGTATATGTTCCATCACTTTTTACAACAACTCTGTCTTTGTCATCACCAAAAGCTGTTGAGCGAAACCACAGAGCTCCATCTTTTTCATAAATAAATCCAAGTTCTTTAAGCTTGAGGATTGCTCTTTGAACCTCACCTGTATGATAAAGTTTTCTTTCACTAACCCAGTTGTTAAAATTTATTCCAAAGTCTTCAAGGTCTTTTTTGATTTCATTGAGTATTTTTTTATAGGAAAAATCAATTAAAAAATCACCAACTTCTTCAAAGCTTTTATTTTTTAAGCTATTACCGTAAAGTTCGTAGATTTCTTTTGCAATCTCATTTATGTAATCGCCTTTATAACATTCTTCAGGCATGGGCATTTGTTTTCCAAAAAATTTTTGCAAAGCAACATAAACACTCAAACCAAGAAGTTCTACCTGTCTGCCAGCGTCATTAATGTAGTATTCAGTGGAAACATTATATCCAGCTTCTCTGAGAATATTTGCCAGAGCACTGCCCAGTGCTGCTCCTCTTCCATGTCCAAGATGAAGAGGTCCTGTGGGATTTGCGCTGACAAATTCTATTTGAACTTTTTTCCCTTTTCCTATATCCTGAGTTAAAAATCTTTCACCTTCATTCAAGAGACTTTCAAGCTCAGAAAAAATAAAATCCTTTTTAAATCTGAAATTTATAAACCCAGCTCCTGCAATTTCAATGTTTTCAAATAAAGCTTTATCTATTAAAGAGATTAATTTTTCAGCAATTTCTTTTGGAGGTCTTTTCAACTGTTTTGCAAGCTCCATCGCTACAGGACTGCTTAAATCACCAAATTCTTCATTTTTAGGAATTTCTATTTCAGGATCAATTTCTGACAAGCCAAGTTTTTTAATTGCTTCAGTAATTTTGTTTTTTAACAATTTATGCATTCCCATCACACCACCTTCTTGCATTCTGGAAAATTTTTAACCACGGAGATGCTTTTATAGATTTTTTCCATTTCTCCGGTATCCATGGCCATTGCCACAGTAAAAAAGCTCTCTCTGGATGAGGCATCATCGCAAGATGCCTACCATCTTCAGTGCATAATGCGGTTATTCCTAAAGGGGAACCATTTGGATTAAATGGATAGGTTTCTGTAATATTTCCATCATCATCAACATAACGAAGAGGGGCAAGATTTTTCTCAATTACTTTATTCAGAATTTTTTCATCAGGGAAATAGGCTCTTCCTTCTCCATGAGCTATCCATACTCCAAGCACTGAGTCTTCCATGCCACTGAGCATAATTGATGGAGAAGGCAGGATTTTAATGCTCACCCATCTGGATTCAAATCTTCCAGATTTATTCCATATAAAACGGGGTTGTTGATTTTGTTCAATTCCATACCATGGAACCCATCCAAGAAGTGCCATAAGCTGACATCCATTGCAAACTCCCAGGCTAAATGTATCAGGACGCATATAAAATTCTTCAAACTCTTTTCTAAGATGAGAGAACTTGATACAGCCTGCCCATCCTTTAGCAGAGTCAAGAACATCAGCAAAGCTAAATCCTCCAACAAAAGCAACTCCCTTAAATTGCCTAAGTGAAATCTTTCTATCTATCAAATCCTGCATACACACATCCCATGGTTCAAATCCTGCCATATAAAAAGCTGCTGCCATTTCTCTGTCTCCATTGCTTCCTTCTTCACGAATTATAGCAACAGGAGGCTTTACCTTTTTTTTAAGCAGCAGTACTGGAGTGCTTTCTGGTTTGAAGCTTATTGTATATCTTGGTGCAGTTCTTGAATAAATTACTCTTTTTTCTTCTTTTACACATTCAGGATTTGCCTGGAGCATATCAATTCTATGACTTGTTTCTTCCCAGAGATCTCTTAGTTTGGTCATGGGCTTATCAAAGACAATTTTGTTTTCTTGCTTGATAATGATTCTGTCTTCTTTTATGGTTTTTGCAATCTCATAATGGGGAAGATTTTGTTCAGCAAGTATTTCTTTTACTTTTTTGAGTTTTTTAAGATCAACTTCTATAGCAACCCCTGGTTCTTCATTGAAAAGTTCTGAAATAAGAAACAGATTTTTTTCAATTTCAAGCTCAGAAGAATTTACTTCTATTAATAAACCTGCACTGCCTGAAAAAGCCATCTCAAGCAAAGTTACAATCAGACCTCCATCTGAGCGGTCGTGGCCTGAAAGTATCAGGTTTTTATCAATTAAATTCTGGACTACTTGAAAAGCTCTTTTTAAAAGCGCAGGATCTTCAAGATCAGGACATTCACTGCCAATCTGGTTAAAACATTGAGCTAAAGCACTACCACCCAGTCTTTTTTTGCCAGGACTCAGGTCAATAAAAAGAATTACGCTTTCCCCTGGATGTTTTATATCAGGAGTTATTACCTTGTTTATATCAGGACAGGGAGCATATGCTGAAATTACAAGAGATCCAGGAGATTTGACGACTTCAACTGTCTCATTTGTTTTTATCTTTGCAGCCATTGAAAGAGAATCTTTGCCTCCATCAATAGCAATGCCGAGTTTTATCATTAGTTCTGCCATTGCCTGAGCAGCTCTGTAGAGACGCACCCCTTCACCAGGAAGTTTTGCTGCCCACATCCAGTTAGCTGAACATTTTATGTCTTCAAGGCTTGTAATTTTTGCCCATACAATATTTGTAAGTGCCTCAGTTACTGAAAGTCTTGCCATTGCCTCTGGATTTATAAGTCCTTTTATAGGTTGCTCTCCAATTGCATGGGCTATCCCTGTTTTATCAAAATAACTTTGAGCAACTACGCATACATCAGAAACAGTGAGCTGAACAGGACCAGCACACTGCTGTCTCACAATAAGGCCTGTAACTGAGCGGTCCACTTTATTTGTTAAAAATCTTTTTGAACCAACAGAAAGAACTCTCAAAACCCTATCCAGAGCTTCATGAATTGTTAAATTTTCAGGGAGTATTAAGGGTTCAAGTTTTCTTTCAACTCGGGTAAGTTTAAATTCTTTTTTTGGAATTTCTCCAAGAACATCTTTAAGGTCAAAGTTTACAGCAATCTGACCATCCTTGCTGTCATAAACAATAAGTTTCCCATCTCCTGTTACTTCTCCAATAATTGACCAGGGAAGCCTTTCCCTTTCACAAAGAGTTTTAAAAAGGTTAGCATTTTCTTTTTTTATTAACAATGCATCATTTTCCTGATATTCAGCTCCCCATATTTCAAGAACTGAAAGAGTTTCATCTCCAAGAATAACTTTTCTTATATCAATCTTTGCTCCTTCAGGATAAACGAGTTCCTTTACAACATTACAGTTTCCACCAGCACCCTGATCATGAATGCTTACAATAGGATTTTTGCTTCCAAGTTCAACACAGGCACGGACAACTCTGTTGAGTTTATTTTCCATTTCAGCATCCCCACGCTGAACAGCATTGAAGTCAAGATCTTCACTAAGTTGTCCTGATAAAACAGAAGAAGCAGCTCCACCACCTATCCCAATTCTGTATGCAGGACCACCAATTTTTACAACATACATTCCCTTTTGAGGTGGGTCCTTTTCTTTATGTATATCCATTATCTGACCAATTCCACCAGTGAACATTATTGGTTTTATCCATTCAATTCTTTCTCCATGAGGCATTCTCATCCCAAAAGAACGAGTAAATCCAGCAATCACAGGTTCACCAAATTTATTCCCGTAGTCAGAAGCACCATTACTTGCTTCAATTTCAATCTGAAGAGGTTTTGCAAGATTTACGGGATACTGAAAAGTTTTATCCTCCCAGGGAAGCTCATATCCTGGAATTTGAAGATTTCCTACACAATAAGCAGCAGTTCCTGCAATCGGCAAAGCACCTTTACCAGTTGCATGAACATCACGGATTCTGCCACCAGTTCCTGTTTCAGCACCTGGAAATGGAGCCACTCCAGTTGGAAAATTGTGGGTTTCTGCAGTAAAAATTAAATGATAAAGATTTTTTTCTATTTTGAATTTTGAAGGTTTTATAGGTTTTTCAGGCTTTAGATAACTTATTTTTGCTCCATATATAGCGCTTGAGTTGTCTTTAAAGGCTATTACAGAATTTTTTGGATTTCTCTGTAAGGGCTCTTTAACTATATCAAAAAGTGAGCGTTCTACGGGTTTACCATCAATAATTAAAATTCCTCTAAAAAACCAGTGTCTTGAATGTTCACTATTTGATTGGGCAAGATCAAAACATTCTACATCAGTTGGATTTCTTTTTAATTTATCTCTAAAAAGTTTTAAATAAAACTCTATATCCCATTCATCCCAGCCAAAACCAAGTTCGTTATTTATTTCTTCAAGTGCTTTTCTTCCCTTTTCTAAGACAGGCACTTCTCTTACAGGTTTTGTAGTTATTCCGTGACAGAAGTCTTTCAAGGGTTCTGGATATGGACATTCAACCATTCTATCATGAATCATGTTTAAAAAAGCCTCTTCAGAAAAATTCGGAACTGTAGGAGTAAGTTTATATCTTCGTGAACGCTCTATTCTCTGAATTTTTTTTATTCCGATGCTGTGACACACAGAAACAGCACATGTTGACCAGGCAGTTGAAAAATTAAGTCTGGGTCCTACTTCAAATATCATCCCATTGTCTGGACTGAGGAAGCTTTTTTCTGAAAAATTCTCTGGCTCAAAGGTCTCAGATAAAAGCCATCTAAGGATAGCTAATTCATCCTTCGAAAGCTCTTCAGTTATCAGAAGATTATAACAAAATTCTGTTTCAATATTTTTAATCTCAGTAGAGATTTCTGAGTGTATACGATTAAGAAGTTGGATTGTTTGATAGGTTGATAAAGCACTTTTTCTGTAAAATCTTATAATCACTTTGTCTTTTCCTTTATTATTAACTTTCCTTCTGCTTCTGCTATAATTTTATTTTGCTTATCTTTTATCCATGCTTTTGCTTCAATTAGTTTTGATTTTACATGATTTGCCTCTGCCTGTACAATCAATTTTTCTTTTGGTGCTGCAGGATTTTTAAATCTTATTTTTAACTCTGCTGTAACTGTATTAAATCCTAAAGAATTTGCAGCATAAACACAGGCTTCATCAAGAAGCGCTGCAATAATCCCACCATGAATTATTCCACTGTAACCCTGATACTCTTGTTCAAGAATAATTTCTGTGTAAGATTTTCCATTAACATGGTTAAAAACCGCTTTCAAACCTTTCGGATTTTGCTTTCCACAGACAAAACAGTAGTTTTCTGTTTTCATCATTTGTTCATCATCTCAAGAAATTCTTTATTGGATTTTGTTCCTTTGAGTTTGCTCAGTAAAAACTCCATTGCTTCAATAGGACTTAACGTACTTAATACCTTTCTTAAAATCCACACTTTATTTAAAACATCAGGAGGCACAAGAAGTTCTTCCTTTCTTGTACCAGAAGCACCAATATCAATGCTCGGGAAAATTCTTTTATCAGCAAGTTTTCTGTCAAGGTGAACTTCCATATTGCCAGTGCCTTTAAATTCTTCGAAAATAACATCATCCATTCTGCTTCCGGTTTCAACAAGTGCTGTGGCAATTACTGTTAAAGAACCGCCTTCTTCAATATTTCTTGCTGTACCAAAAAATCTTTTTGGCTTCTGAAGAGCGGTTGCCTCCAGCCCTCCAGAGAGAACTTTTCCAGAAGCTGGGGTAATAGCATTGTATGCCCTTGCAAGTCTTGTCAAACTATCAAGTAATATTACAACATCAATCCCTTCTTCTACAAGTCTTTTTGCTCTTTCTATAACCATTTCTGAAACCTGACAGTGTCTCTGAGCAGGCTCATCAAAAGTAGAGCTTATTATTTCTGCGCCTGTAACCTGTCTGCGCCAGTCAGTAACTTCTTCTGGTCTTTCATCAATAAGCAAGATAATTAAATATATCTCAGGATGATTCTTCTTTATTGCCTTTGCAATTGACTGAAGTAGCATTGTTTTACCTGTTCTTGGAGCAGCAACAATTAATCCGCGCTGACCTTTTCCAACAGGGGTGAGTAAATCCATAACTCTTGTAGAATAATCCGCTGGATCATATTCAAGATTAATTTTTTTAGTGGGATAATATGGAGTTAGGTTATCAAAAAGAGGTCTGTTAATGATTTCTTCAACCTGCTTACCATTAATTGTTTCAACCTTAAGGAGAGCAAAGTATCTTTCATTTTCCTTTGGAGGTCTTATCTGGCCTGTAATGAGGTCTCCTGTTCTTAAGCCAAATTTTCTAATCTGTGATGGAGATACATAAATGTCATCAGGACTTGGCAGATAACTGTAATCAGGACTTCTTAAAAAACCAAATCCATCAGGAAGAATTTCAAGCACCCCTGAACCATAAACAGTTCCAATTTTTTCAATCTGACTCTGAAGTATTGCGAAAATAAGGTCCTGTTTTTTCATAGAGGTGGCATTTTCAATGTGAAGAGCAGTTGCCATCTCCATAAGTTCAGAAATTTTTTTCTGTTTTAGTTCAGAAATAGAAATCGGAATATTATTGTTTTCCATTACATTACCTCAATTATGGATTTTTTAAGGATTTTTTTCACTTTTATAAAATACTCAACCCTTCAGGAGGGTAACTATTGATAAATTAAGCATACAAAATCTGAAAAATTTTGTCAATATTTATTTTTTAACTGTTTTTCTTTTTCTGCTACAAGAAGCTTTGTTTTAAGAACCGTGTCTGGAATTAGACTTATAGAGTCTATTCCACATTCAACTAAAAACTCGGCAAACTCTGGAAAATCGCTTGGTGCCTGTCCACATATTCCAATTTTTCTACCGTATTTTTTCGCTGTTTCAATTACCTGTTTTACAAGTCTTTTTACAGCTTCATTTCTTTCATCATAAATATGAGAAACTAATGCACTGTCTCTGTCAAGTCCAAGTGTGAGCTGGGTCAAATCATTTGAACCAATTGAAAATCCATCAAATATTTTTGCAAACTCCTCTGCAAGAATTACATTACTTGGAATCTCACACATTACATATACTTCCAGCCCCTCTTGTCCCTGAGTAAGTCCGTGTTTTCTCATTACTTCAATAACTTTTTTGCCTTCCTCAACAGTTCTACAAAAAGGAATCATTACCTTTACATTTTTTAATCCCATTTCCTCTCTAACTTTTTTGATTGCAAGGCATTCAAGAGCAAAGGCAGGTTCAAATTTTGGATCATAGTATCTACTTGCTCCGCGCCATCCAATCATAGGATTTGATTCAACAGGTTCATAAAGCCAACCACCAATAAGACCAGCGTATTCATTTGTTTTAAAATCTGAAAATCTAACAATAACGTCCTTTGGATAAAATGCTGCGCCAATCATTGCAATTCCCTGGGCAAGTTTGTCAACATAAAAATCTGGCTTGTTTTCATACATTGGTGTTCTTTTTTCTATTTCTTTAACAACTTTTAAAATTTTAGCATCTGTGGATTCTTTTAGTTTTGGATACTCAATTAATGCCAAGGGATGGACTCCTATATGAGAGCTTATTATAAATTCAATTCTTGCGAGTCCTACACCATCACAGGGAATTTGACCTTGAGTAAAAGCCTGCTCAGGAATTCCTACATTCATCATGATCTTCGTTTTAGTGTTTGGTAAAATTGTAAGGTCAATTCTTTTTACTTTATAGGGAATAATCCCCTGAAGGACCTTTCCTTCCTCGCCCTTGGAACAATCAATGGTTATTGGTTCATTATTCTTTATCACTTCTGTAGCATTTCCTGTACCTACAACGCATGGAATGCCAAGTTCACGGGATACTATGGCAGCATGACATGTTCTTCCTCCACGATTTGTAACAATTGCGCCAGCAGCCTTCATTATTGGTTCCCAGTCCGGATCTGTCATATCTGTAACAAGAACCTGACCTTGTTTAAAGAGATGAATCTGGGAAGGTTCTTTTATTATACAGGCGTTACCCTGACCTATCTTGTTTCCTATAGCGAGTCCTGTGCAAAGCACAGTTCCTTGTCCTTTAAGTTCATAAACTTCGTAAAAGTTTTCTCTCTTTAAAGAATGAACTGTTTCTGGTCTTGCCTGAACAATAAAAAGCTGTCCAGTTCCCGCTGAGATTCCATCTCCGTCTTTTGCCCATTCTATATCCATTGGTTTTCCATAGTGTTCTTCTATCATTACTGCCCATTTAGCAAGGGTTAAAATTTCATCATCGTTTAATACAAAATTTTGTCTTTCTTCAAGAGTTGTTTTTACACCTTTTGTAGGTTTTTTAGAATTTTCTCCATATATTAGTTTTTGCTGCTTTGCTCCAATTTTTTTCGATATTATTGCTCTGTATCCTTCTTTTAATGTGGGTTTAAAAACATAAAATTCATCTGGGTTTACTATACCCTGAACAACGTACTCACCTAATCCCCATGAGCCTGTAATATATACCACATCCTTAAATCCTGTTTCTGTATCAAGAGTAAACATTACTCCAGAGGAGGCTTTGTCAGAACGAACCATTTTTTGAACAGCTGCTGAAAGGTATACTGAAAAATGATCAAAACCCTTGTCAATTCTGTATGAAATTGCTCTGTCTGTAAAAAGTGAAGCGAAACATTTTTGCACTGCTTCTACCACATTTTGAGCACCTCTAATGTTTAAATAGGTCTCCTGTTGTCCTGCAAAGGATGCATCAGGAAGGTCTTCAGCTGTTGCGCTTGAACGAACTGCCACATCAACATCTTTTCCATATTTTTCCTCCATTTCCTTGTAAGCTTTAATAATTGCCTGCTTCAAATCTTCAGGCATTTTACCCTGAAGAATGAGTTTTCTTATTTTTTTACCTTTATTTTTAAGTTCTTCAAGATTTGATTTGTCCAAAGTAGAAAGAATTTCTTTCAAAGGTTCTTCAAGATTATTTGATTTTATAAAGTATTTATAGGCTTCTGCAGTGACTGCGAATCCATCTGGAATATTAATGCCTTTTGGTGTAAGATTTCTTAACATTTCTCCTAAAGATGCATTTTTACCGCCTACAATTGGAATATCCTTTATTCCTATCTGGTTGAACCATAAAATTAATAACATTTTTTTACCTCCTTTTGTTTTGAAATTTTTTAATAAGTATATCAAAATTTTTTATTTATGACAATAGCTCGAATTGCCTCATTTAAAATCTACTTGAAATACCATTCGTTGCCGATTCCTTTTCGCACCCACAAGGGATGCAAGGACAACACGGTGTCAAGAAAAAGGTAAAAACTCCTTTTGAATAGATTTTTATGTGAGGCAATAAGGTACTTTAATGATGAAGCACTTTAAATATGCTGTTTCTGGCATACTAAGCAGAATTGGATGGTCTTTGCTTTGTGTCCCCTTGTAAATTATTTTTCCTGATTTTTTATTTTTTAAAAAAGCTTCTTTAATGATTTCATAGAATTCGTATTCAGAAATGTGATGAGAACATGAAGATGTAGCGATTACACCATCTTTTTTTAATAGTTTTAATGCTAATGTGTTTAGATTTATATAGCCTTCAATAGCATCTGTTTTCTCAGCCCTTGATTTTACAAAGGCTGGAGGATCAACCACTATAAAATCGTATTTTTTATTTTTCTTTATCTCCCATTTTAGGTAGTCAAATACATCAGCTTTAACAAATTTGCATTTTTCAGTAACATTATTTATCTTTGCGTTTTCTTTAGCTAAATCTATTGCATTTTGAGAGTTGTCAACTCCTATAACCATTGCTCCATTCTGAGCAATATGTATACTCCATGCGCCAACATAACAGAAAAGGTCAAGTCCTGTGCCGGATGTAATCAGTTTTTTTAGAAAAATTCTGTTTTCTCTCTGGTCAAGGAAAAAACCTGTTTTCTGTCCATGAAGAGGATCAAATAAAAAATTAACATTATCCTCGGTGATCATGGGAAGTTTTTTTAATTCTCCTTTAATTATTTGTTTTTCAATCGGGAGTCCTTCCTTCAATCTTGATGGGGAATCATTTTTTAGAATTATTATTTCTGGACAAAAAACTTCATCGAGTATTTTAATTATAATTTCTTTAAACTTTTCCATTCCTGCAGTCAATATCTGAATTACCAGGCATTTGTTATATTTATCAACAATCAATCCCGGAAGAAAATCTGATTCACTGAAAATCACTCTGTAGGTTTCTCCAAATCCCAAAAATTCTTCCCTATATCGTTTGCTTTGTAGAATTCTAAGTTTGAAAAATTCATTATCAATTGTTTCTTCTTTAAAACTGAGAAGTCTTACAGAAATTGTAGATTCTGGATTTATATATCCTGTTCCAATAATTTTATTTGTTTTTAATTCATACACTCTCACTAAAGTTCCAGGAGAAAGCTCAGATACATCAGAGACTATTTCATTTTTGTAAATCCAAAGTCGTCCATATCTTTTAGATGGTTTAACATAAATCTTCTCCATGAAGCTTAGTTTGAAGGCAGTTAAGTTGAAAAGTCAAGTCAATTTCTTGAAAAAAACTACTGTCTCATATTAATATAAACAGCAATTAAATAATTTTATCGTCAGGAGGAGCCTGTAATATGGCATCTAAATCTAAAAATCAAAAGAAAGCTGTTAAGGTAGCATCAAACACTAAAAAAGCACCACTTAAGAAAAAGTATGTTTACTACTTTGGTGATGGAAAAGCAGAAGGCACAGGACAGATGAAAGATCTTCTTGGAGGAAAAGGTGCAGGACTTGCTGAAATGACCAATCTTGGAATTCCTGTTCCTTCAGGATTTACTATTACTACGGAGGCTTGTAGAGAGTATTTTAAACTGGGCAAAAATTTTCCGAAAGGAATGTGGGATGAAGTTTTAAACAATCTTAAAAAAGTTGAAAGATCAATGGGTTGTAAGTTTGGAGACTCAAAAAATCCTTTGCTTGTTTCAGTAAGGTCAGGTGCAAAGTTTTCTATGCCTGGAATGATGGACACTGTTTTAAATCTTGGATTAAATGATGACACCTTACAAGGATTAATAGATAAAACAAAAAATGAGAGATTTGCCTATGATACATACAGAAGATTTATTACAATGTTTGGAAGCATTGTTACTGATATAGATAGAAAAAAATTTGAAGATTTATTGGATGAAGTAAAGAAGAAAAAAGGAGTAAACTTAGATACAGAACTTGATGCAAAAGACTTTAAACTCCTCGTTAAAAAATATAAAGAGCTTTATAAAAAAGAAACAGGACATGATTTTCCTCAAGATCCCTATGAACAGCTTAAAATGGCAATCAAAGCAGTGTTTGACTCCTGGTATGGAGACCGAGCAGTAACATACAGAAGGCTTCATGGAATACCCGATGATCTTGGTACTGCATGTAACATTGTTGCGATGGTATTTGGAAATATGGGTGAAAACTCTGGAACAGGTGTGGGATTTACAAGAGATCCATCAACTGGAGAGAAAAGATTTTTTGCAGAGTTTTTACCAAATGCGCAGGGCGAGGATGTTGTAGCAGGAATCAGAACACCTTTAAAGATTGAAGAATTGAAGAAAAGGATGCCCAAGATATATTCTCAACTTGAAAAAATATGTAATAAACTTGAAAGACATTACAAAGACATGCTTGATATAGAATTTACAATTCAAGAAGGCAAACTTTATATGCTTCAAACAAGAGTAGGCAAAAGAACAGCCAGAGCTGCAATAAAGATTGCTGTTGACATGGTAAAGGAAAAATTGATTGATAAAAAAACTGCTCTTTTAAGAATAGAACCAGAACAGCTCAATCAACTTCTTCATCCCACTATTGATCCTAAGGCAAAAGTTAAAGTAATTGCAAAAGGGCTTCCCGCAAGTCCAGGTGCAGCTGTTGGTAAAGTTGTATTTTCTGCTCAGGATGCTGAAGAATGGGCAGCAAAAGGACAAAAAGTTATTCTTGTAAGAAATGAAACATCTCCTGAGGACATTGGTGGAATGGCAGTTGCTCAAGGAATTCTTACAGCTCGAGGAGGAATGACTTCTCATGCTGCAGTTGTTGGAAGAGGAATGGGTAAATGCTGTGTTGTGGGATGTGGCGCAATAAATATTCATGAAGAGGATAAATATTTTACTGTTGGTGACATTACAGTAAGACAAGGAGACTCTATTACATTAAATGGAACTACAGGAGAAGTTATTCTCGGTGAGGCTCCTCTTGTTATGCCTGCACTTCCAGAGGAGTTTTATACAATAATGCAGTGGGCTGAAGAATTCAGCAAACTTCAGGTAAGAGCAAATGCTGATACTCCAAAGGATGCTCGTGTTGCAAGAGATTTTGGTGCAGCAGGAATTGGTCTTTGCAGAACTGAGCATATGTTCTTTGATCAAGAAAGAATTAAGGCATTCAGAGAGATGATTCTTTCAGATTCAGTTGAACAAAGACGAAAAGCTCTTGAAAAAATTAAACCATATCAGAAAGAAGATTTTATTGGTATATTTAAAGAAATGAAAGGATTGCCAGTTACCATAAGGCTGCTTGATCCTCCACTTCATGAATTTTTACCAAAAACAGATGAAGAAATAGAGATTCTCTCAAAAGAAATGGAAGTCTCGGTCAAGAAAATTAAGAGTAAAATTAAAGCTCTTGAAGAGTTTAATCCAATGCTCGGTCATAGAGGCTGTCGTCTTGGAATAACCTATCCAGAGGTTTATGAGATGCAGGTAAGAGCCATTATGGAAGCAGCCTGTGAACTGGCAAAGAAAAAGATTAAGGTTATTCCAGAGATAATGATTCCTCTTGTTGCCCATGTAAATGAATTAAAAATAATGAAAGATTTAACTGTTAAAACAGCTGAAGATATCACGAAACAGTATAAAGTGAAAATTGATTACAAAGTTGGCACAATGATAGAGCTTGCACGTGCTGCAATAACAGCAGATCAGATTGCTCAGGAAGCAGAATTTTTCTCATTTGGAACAAATGATTTAACTCAATCTGTGTATGGACTCTCAAGAGATGATGCAGGAAAGTTTTTACCATTTTACATTGACCACAAAATAATTGAAGAGGATCCATTTATATCAATTGATACTGAAGGGGTAGGGCAGATCATGGAAATAGCAGTTAAAAAAGGAAGAAAAGTAAATAAAAATCTTAAACTTGGAATATGTGGTGAGCACGGTGGAGATCCAAAATCAATAGAGTTTTGCCATAAAATTGGACTTGATTATGTGAGCTGCTCTCCATATAGGGTTCCAATAGCAAAGCTTGCTGCTGCTCATGCAAAACTAAAAGAAAAAGGAGGAGAGTTGATAAGAGCTACAGTATAAAACGTATAATAAACTATGGCTACTATCTCTAACATAAAGGATAAAATAAAAAAGGTCTTTCCAGTCAAGCAAGCTTCTGTTCTTTTTGAAGTGGTTGATATTGTAAATGAAACAGTAAAAGTAAGTGATTTTAATGAACTCAAAGAGATAGTAAGAGAGCTTGCACACACTCAAAAGGAGCTTGCAGAGGCGCAGAAGAGGACAGAGCAAAGAGTAGAAGAGCTTGCAGAGGCGCAGAAGAGGACAGAGCAAAGAGTAGAAGAGCTTGCAGAGGCGCAGAAGAGGACAGAGCAAAGAGTAGAAGAGCTTGCAGAGGCGCAGAAAAGGACAGAGCAAAGATTAGAGGAGCTTGCAGAAGCACAGAAGAGGACAGAGCAAAGAGTAGAAGAGCTTGCAGAGGCACAGAAAAGAACAGAAGAGGAAGTTGCAATCTTGGCAAAAGGCTTAACACAATTAAGGAAAGAAGTTGGTGGACTTAGTCTTACAATGAGTTATGCCTTTGAAAATGAATCTTATAGAATGTTACCAAAATTTTTAAAGGAAAATTATGGAATTGAAATTAAAGAGAAACTCATAAGGGCAGAAATTGGAGGTAAAGAAATAAACATATTTGGCAAGGCAAGAAAAAATGGTAAAGAAGTTTTTATAGTTGGTGAATCAAAATTAAGGCTTGATGAAAGAAAAGAACAAAGTATCGAAAAGGTTTTTAACGAACTTGAAGAAAAAGTTAAAGCAGTGCAGGATGAGTATGGAAAAATTGATGTTGTAAGAGTATTAATAACTCATTATGCTACTAAAGGATTTCAGAAAAAGGCAAAGGAAAAAGGGATTATTATAGTTCAGAGTTTTGAATGGTAACTCAGTTACCCCATTATGTTATTCTGAAAGCTTCTGCTGGCTCTGGAAAAACGACAGCCCTTACTGAAAGGTTTGTATATTTTTTACTTTCCGATAACATTCCTAATAATTCATTACGAAATATTCTTGCTATAACCTTTTCTAATAATGCTGCCTTTGAGATGAAATCAAGAATAATAGACTGGCTTAAGAGTTTATACTATAAAGAAGAAAGTGCTTTAAATAGATTTTCAAAAATTCTTAATTTGTCCCATGATGAGCTTTCAGTTAAAGCCTGCCAAATACTTGATGAGATACTCAATAATTATTCAGATTTTCAGGTAAAGACAATTGATAGTTTTATGGCTTCAATTTTTAAGGCTTCTGCTCTTGATTTTGATTACAATCCTGATTTTGAGATTCTCATGAACAACGAATCTCTTCTTCAGTTAAGTTATGATCTGTTTTTAAAAGATGTGCAAGAGAATTTTGTAAAAACTGAGTTTTTTAAAAACATTATAGAGATTATAAGTTCAAACAGTAACACATATCTCTGGAATCCATCAGAAAGAATTTTTGATGAAATTAAGGGATTACATATTAAAATTCATAACACTCATAAAGAATTTATAGTTATTGATAAATACAAAAAACTAAAGGAAGAAATTGAGGCAAAGATTGAAAAGACGATGCAGGTTCTTCAAAAAGAAATCAGTTCATCAGGGTTTGAAATAAATCGTTCAACGAGGATTCTTGAAGATTTCAATAAGATCATTGAAACCAAAAATTTTAGAGAACTTTTAACAAGAGGACTAAAAAGGCCACCGATAAATAAACCTAAAAAGCAGAGTTTACTGGAAAAATACGAAAAATTTTTGAATTTATGGAATGAATTTCTCGAAGAACTAAAAAAATATGCTTTTTATTATGCATTAACTTTTTACCTACCCTATCTTGAAGTTTATCAGAGTTTCAAAACTTTATTAAATCAGATAAAACAAAAGGAATGTAAAATTTTCATTGAAGATATTAATAAAATTCTTTCAGAGTATCTGAATAACTCAATTGTTCCAGACATATACTTCAGGTTAGGCGAAAAAATACATCATTTTTTTATTGATGAATATCAGGATACATCTCCACTTCAGTGGAATAATTTAAAGTTTTTAATTGAAAACACACTTGCTGAAAAGGGGAGTCTTTTTGTTGTTGGAGATACAAAACAGGCAATTTATACTTTTCGTGGAGCTGATTACAAGATAATGAAAGAGCTGGAAGAAAAAGATATATTTCCTTCAGCATACAAAATAATTAAAACTCTTGATAAAAATTACAGAAGCAAGAGGACAATTGTTGATTTTGTAGTCAAAATTTTCACGGAAAAAGTTTTAACTCATAAAGTTTATGCTGAACCTGCTAAGTTTACAGGATTTCATGAGTGCTATCAAACTGCAGCAGAAAATTCGCAAGAAGGTTATGTGGAAGTAAAAGCTTTCAGTGAGAATGAAGAAGAGGATTTTGAAATAAAAAAATATCTTTTAGAGTGTGTAAATAATATTACTCAAAGAGGTTATCTTTTGAAAGATATAGCAATACTTGCATTCAAAAATGAGCAGGTTGTAACTATCACTCAATGGTTAAATGATTTGCAGTTGCCTTTTATATCTTACAGCAGCCTTGATGTGAGAAAAAGAAAAGTTACATCAGAGATTTTAAGTCTTTTACAATTCCTTGATTCTCCCTTAGATGATTTTTCCTTTTGCAGTTTCTTACTTGGCGATATATTCAGAAATATAGTAAAAATAGAAGCAATAAACTTCCAGCCCGATGAATTTCTTCTTAAATACAGGGATGAAGCAGCGCTTTATAAACATTTTGAGAAAGAATTTCCACAACTATGGGAAAAATATTTTAAGCAACTTTTTAAACTTTCAGGATATTTACCTGTTTATGATTTGCTCTCAGTAGCATTAAATAATTTCAGGGTATTTGAAACTTTGCCTGATGAAGAAGCAACATTTCTTAAATTACTTGATCTGGTTAAGAACTTTGAAGAAAAAGGATATAACAATATTAAAGAAATAATAGAATTTTTTGATAGTCCCGCGGATGATAACATATGGAATATAGCAACTCCAGCTGATATAGATGCCATACAGGTTATGACTATTCATAAAGCAAAAGGATTAGGATTTCCGATAGTTTTTGTTTATTTAGAAAACGATGGAAAACCAAAAAATAAATATATTTTTCATGAAGTTGAACAGGGAGTTCATATTTTAAAGATTACGAACCAGATGGCTGAAAAAAATGAATGGTTAAAGCAAATAAAAAAAGAAGAAGAAAAATCAGAAATTGCAGATTTACTAAATACCCTTTATGTTGCTTTTACCAGAGCAGAGGATGAATTATATATTTTATGCAGAACTGACAAACAAGACAAACTACCTTTTGATATTCTATCAGAATACTATAACAGCAAGATAGGGCATAAATCAGCTAAAAATAAATTATTACCATTAACAGAATCTTCAGTAATCAATGCCTATCATTATCCTGTATCCTTTGATTTCTCGGTTCCCGATGAAATAATGCATTTTGCAGAAAAGAAGAGAGGAGATTTTATGCACTTTATTCTTGAACAGATTGAATACTTTGAAGAAGGAGTTCTGGAAAAGATAGAGTCTCAGATAGAAATGTTAAATAAATACTGCCATACAAATTTTTTAGCCTCTCAAATAAAACCATTGATAATTGATATGATCAATCATCCTGATATGGGAAGATTTTTTAAACGAGGGTATGAAAAAATTCTTAATGAATTTGAAATTATAGATAAAGAAGGCATTGTCCACAGAATTGATAGAGTTGTTGTTGATAAAGACTCAGTTACTGTAATTGACTACAAAACAGGCTATCCACAGGATGAGCATTTCTCACAGATTAAGCTTTATATGACATTATTATCAGAGGTTTTTAAAGATAAAAGAGTTAATGGATACCTTTACTATCTTGATTTACGAGAGGTGAAAAAAATTGATAGATAAATTGAATTTTCTAAAAGAGGAACAGATTATTGCAATTGATAGCGCTGAAGACATAATTCAAAAAATCGTAGATATTATTTATAGTGATGGATATGATTATTCTGCAAATTTTATTGTTTTTCCAGGGAAAAGACCATCACATTATTTAAAAAAAGTTCTTGCTCAAAAAATAAGACAGTCCTTTATTCCACCTAAGGTTTTTTCAGCAGATGAGTTTGTAGAATTGTTATTTAGAAAAACGAGTAATGCTTCTCCAATTGAAACAATTGAAGCTGTTGGCATCATCTATGAAATATGTTTAAAACACAATTTATTGAGTCCTTTTTTTAAAAAGTTTGATAACTTTATCTCCTTTGGTTTCAAACTTTTTAACCTTTTTGAAGAACTTTACATTGAAGAAATTCATATAAATAAGCTTAAAGAAGTGGAGACTCTAATTGATATTCCGATAAAATCCCAGGAAAAATTAAGATTTCTTTCAGTGGTTTATGAGAATTTTTATGAAGAATTGATCCGAAAGCATCTGTCAACCAGAGCATTAAGATATAGAAAAGTGGCTGATTCTGTGAATTTGCAAGATCTGGAATTTAAAAATTTGATTTATGCTGGTTTTTTTGCTTTTACAGCCTCTGAAAAAAGAATTCTTGAAAAGCTATCTAAGAGCAAAAACTTTTATTTTATTTTTCAGAAAGAACCTGAATTTAATGAAAAACTTTTCAGTAAAATAAATCTTTACAGTTGCCCTGATACGCATGCAGAGGTAAAGGTAGTGGGTAGAATTATGGAAAAATCAGCGATTGATGAAAAAACAGTTATAGTTCTACCAAAATCTGACACACTTTTTCCTCTTTTAAGACAGGGTATCCCCTTTTTGAAGGAGGAAAATTATAACATATCAATGGGCTATCCACTGAACAGAACCCCAATTTATGGATTTTTTATTAATCTCTTTGAAGTTGTAAATTCCATTGAAAATAATAATCAGTTTTATACTCCTTTGTATCTGAAATTTATACTTCATCCATATACAAAAAATGTTCTTATTAAAAACAGTGCTGAATTGAGCAGAATTATTTTTCATGAAATGGAGAATTTGTTAATATCTAAAGAAATTACCTTTGTTGAGCTTGAATGGATTGAGAAAGAAATACCAGTAGCAGTAGCTTCAAACTTAAAGGATTTCAATCTTACAGTAGATGATATAAGACATCACATTGAAATGATTCATAACAACACAATAAAAAAGTTTACATCCGTTAAAAATATTGAAGAATTTATAAAGAACTGTAGAGATGTGCTTATTTTTGTTTATGAGAAAACTACAGCAAGATTTCATCCTTTATTTTATCCCTATGTTGAGGCTTTTATCGCTCAATTTGATAAAATTCTCAACTCTTTGATAAAGAATTTTCAATTTGAGCATTTAGCGTCATATTTCAACTTTTTTAAAAATCTTATTATGTTTGGAAATGTTCCCCTTCCCGGTACACCTCTTAAAGGCTTACAGATACTGGGGTTTCTTGAGACTAGAAACATTAAATTTAAAAAAATTATATTTCTTGATTTAAATGAGGGGATTTTCCCTCCGCTTTCAGAAGATTATTTGATGCCTTATAAAGTAAAAAAGATTCTTGGTTTGCCTACTTATCATGATAGAGAAAAACTTATTTATTACTATTTTTCACTTTTAATAGATGGTGCTGAAGAGGTTCATCTTTGCTACATAAAAAATGATAGAAATGAGAGATCCAGATTTATTGAAAAAATTATATGGGAGGCAGAAAAAAGCATATCTCGGAGAATTGATATATCTGTAAAGTCGCTTTCTTGGGCAGTAAATCTAACAACAAGAAAACCTGCTGAAATTTATAAATCAGAGGAAACAATGGAAGTTATAAATAATCTATGTTTTTCACCTTCTGCAATTGATGATTATCTTGACTGTGGATTGAAATTTTATTATTCCTATGTGTTGAAATTAAAAAAGAAAAAAGAGCTTTCCGCTGAACTTGAACACTCTGATATTGGCACAATTGTTCATGAATCATTGAAAGAATATTTCAAGTTAAGAAAAAATAAAAAACTCAATCCTGATGATTTTGGAAATGATATAGAATTTATTGTCAGGGATATATTTTTAAAAAAGTATGGCAGTAAAATAACAGGTAGAGCTTATTTAATAAAACTTCAGATACTTCAAAGGCTTTTTCAATTAATAGAGTATTACAAAAAATTGAGTAAAAATCATCGGTTAAAAATTCTTGAAGTGGAAGAACTCGTAGAAGAGTGTATTTTTAATGTAAATTTTAATTATAGAATAGACTTAGTTGAAAGCATAGATGAGTCTATCAGTATTGTGGATTACAAGATATCAGGAACTGAGCAGCATTACAAAATAAAATTTGATAAACTTGATATAGCTGATAGAGAAAGCTGGCACAAATACATTGGCAGTCTTCAAATTCCTCTTTATATTCTGCTGTATGCAAAAAAACACAAACTCAATGTTTTTGATTTGAAAGGTTGTTACTTTCTGCTGGGAAAAGCTTTGCTCATTGATGATACAATGAGATTTGATCCTTTAAATCAAAATGACAGAAAAGAATGCCTAAAAATTGTATCAACTGTGATAGAAAAACTGATTAATGAGATAAAGGATAAAAATATTCCCTTTTTACCAGCTTTTGATTTCAAGAGTAAATGCAGACTCTGCGATTATCAGCCAATTTGTGGAACTTTGACAGTTCCTTCAAAAACTTCCTCAGCAGGACCTGTCATATAAATGTGTCCATCCTCTGCCCATTCAATCAGTAAATCTCCACCAAGCAGATGAACTGTAACTTTTTTCTCTGTAAGTCCTTTTACCATTGCAGCAACTGCAGTAGCACAGGCTCCTGTTCCACAGGCAAGGGTTTCTCCTGCACCTCTTTCCCAAACGCGCATTGTTATTTCATGCGAATTTTTTACATAAGCAAATTCTACATTTGTTTTCTTTGGAAAGATTGGATGATTTTCAATCAGTGGACCATATTTTGTAACAGCAAAGTATTTTGGTTCTTCATCAAGAAATATAACTGCATGAGGATTCCCCATGCTTATGCAGTTTATCCTTGCGTGCCATCCACTGATTTCAAGGATTAAATCAAAAGCCTTTTCACCTTCTATATCAACTGGAATTTTTGAAGGACTGAATTCAGGTTCTCCCATATCAACCTGAACAAGCTCGCCAATCTTTCTGGGTTTAATAATTCCAGCAAGCGTTTCCACCTCTAAAATTTCTTTATCTGTTAATTTTCTATCCCATATATACTTTGCAAAACATCTTATTCCATTTCCGCACATCTCAACCTCTGAGCCATCAGCATTAAAAATTCTCATTTTAAAATCCGCAATCTTAGAAGGATACAAAAGCAAAAGCTGGTCAGCACCGATTCCAAAACGACGATTACAATACTTAATGGCAAACTGGGAAGGCTCAGTTAACTCCTGATTTAGGCAATCAATCAATATAAAGTCATTGCCAAGTCCATGCATTTTTACGAAATTAATTTTTCCCATTAGAGCAAATCCTCCGGTATGATTTCATTTTTTATTAAATCTTTATAGGTTTCACGCTTTCTTATCAATGCATACTGTTCACCCTTTACAAGGACCTCAGCAGCTCTGGGTCTGCTGTTGTAGTTTGATGACATGCTGAATCCATAAGCACCAGCACTCATTACAGCAAGATATTGTCCTGGAGAGACTTTCTCAATTTCTCTATCCTTTGCAAGGAAATCGCCTGATTCACATATTGGACCAACAACATCTGCCACAATTTTTTGTCTTTTTCCCTGGGTTACTGGCAAAATTTCATGATAAGAGCCATATAAAGTAGGCCTCATAAGATCATTCATGCCTGCATCAACTATTATGAAGTTTTTCACATCTGTTTGTTTTGTATATAAAACTTTTGTAACAAGAATTCCGGCATTTCCAACAATTGATCTGCCTGGTTCAACTATTAATTTGCCTTTTTGATTTTTAATTAAAGGAATTAAGGCATTTGCAAGCTCTTTTGGATGAGGAGGTTCTTCATCTTTATAGGTAATTCCGAGACCACCGCCAATGTCAATATATTCTATATCCACATCTGCCTGAGCAAGTTTTTCATAAAGTTCAAGGAGTTTCCTCAGAGCCTCCACATAAGCATCTGTTTCTGTAATCTGTGAGCCAATGTGTTTATGTATTCCGATTATTTTTATATTTTCAAGGGACTTTGCCACTTTGTAGTATTCAACTGCCTTAGCTATGGGAATTCCGAATTTGCTTGTTTTCAATCCTGTTGCAATATATTTGTGTGTTTTTGGATCAATATCAGGATTTATTCTTAAGGCAACTCTTGCCTGTTTTTTCAGTTTTTTCGCTATCTCGTTTATTTTGTAAAGCTCTAATTCAGATTCCACATTGAACATAAGAATATTATTTTTAAGTGCATACTCAATTTCTTCTTCTGTTTTTCCAACTCCTGCGAAAACGATTCTAAAAGGTTTTATTCCTGCTTTCAATGCCCTGAAAAGTTCTCCTCCAGATACAATATCTGCACCAATTCCAAGCTCAGCGAAAAGAGTTAGTATTGCAAGGTTTGAATTTGCTTTTACAGCATAGCATATAATGTGCGGGATTTCGCAAAAGGCTTCTTCATAGGCTCTTATGTGTCTTATTAAAGTGCCATAACTATAAATATAAAGAGGAGTTCCAAACTCTTTTACTAATTCCTTAACAGGCACATCCTCTGCAAAGAGTTCTCCGTTTCGATAAGTAAAAAAGTGCACAGCATCCTCCTTTTTGAATTTTTGTGAAGTATAATATTATACTAAATCTTTCAAGGATTTGTGATATGAAAGGAGGATTCAATGGGAAAAAATATTGTGGAAAAAATAATGGAAGCCCATCTTGTATCTGGCGACTTAAAGGAAGGAAGCCTTGTTAGCTTAAGAGTTGATCAGGTTTACACTCAGGATGCTACAGGCACAATGGCATGGCTTGAATTTGAAGCGATCGGACTTGACAGAGTAAGAGTACCTCTTGCAGTTTCCTATGTAGACCATAACATGCTTCAGAGTAATTTCATGAATGCTGATGACCATTTATTTTTAAGAACTGCTGCTGCTCGTTTTGGTGCTTATTTTTCAAGACCTGGCAATGGTATATGTCATCAGGTTCATCTTGAAAGATTTGCTGCTCCAGGTTTAATTGCTCTTGGCACAGATAGCCATACACCAACAGGTGGTGGAATGGGAATGATAGCAATAGGAGTTGGTGGACTTGAGGCAGCTTCTGTTATGGCAGGAATGCCTTTTGAGTTTACTATGCCCAAAATTGTTCGTATAAATCTTTTTGGAAAGCTCAGAAGACCCTATGTTACTGCTATGGATGTTATCCTAACTCTATTAAAAATGCTTTCTGTCAAAGGAGGAGTAGGGAAAATATTTGAATATGGTGGAACAGGTGTTAAAGACCTTTCCGTAACTGAGAGAGCAACAATAACAAACATGGGTGCAGAACTTGGTGCAACCACCTCCATTTTCCCGAGCGATGAAAATACTCTCAGATTTCTTAAAGCTCAGGGAAGGCGGCATCAATGGATACCTCTTGAAGCAGATGAAGATGCTGAATACTCTGAAATTATAGAGCTTGATTTATCGGAAATTGAACCAATGATAGCGCAACCTCACAGTCCTGACAATGTGGTGCCTGTAAGGAATATCAAAGGAACAAAGGTTCATCAGGTATGCATTGGCTCCTGCACAAACTCTTCCTACAAGATGATGAAGACAGTTGCTTCAATTCTCAAAGGAAGAACAGTTCACGAGGATGTGACTCTTTTTATAAATCCTGGGTCTAAACAGGTTTATGAAATGCTTGCTCATAATGGTGATATTGAAACAATGATCAGAGCTGGCGCAAGAATTCTTGAATCTGCCTGTGGTCCTTGCATTGGAATGGGAGGCGCACCAGGAAGCGGTCAGGTCTCTGTTCGTTCCTATAACAGAAACTTTAAAGGAAGATCAGGAACAAAGGATGCCCTTGTTTATCTTGCATCTCCAGTAGTTTGTGCCTTAACAGCCATCAAAGGCGAGATAGTTGATCCATTTGAAGCAGAAATTCCTTTAGAGGAAGTCAATGAGCCTGAGGTTTTCTCAGTAAATGACAATATGCTAATTACACCAAAAAAAGATAGAAATATTAAAATAATCAAAGGTCCAAACATAAAAGAAGTTCCAGTAAAAGAACCCCTTGAAGAGACAATCCAGGCAGAGGTTTTACTCAAACTTGGAGACAACATCACAACTGATGATATTTTACCAGCAGGCTCCCAGGTTTTACCTTACCGATCAAATATACCAGAAATTTCAAAGTTTACTTTTAAAAATATTGATGAATCCTTCTATTCAAGAGCAATGGAGGCAAAAACTAAGGGTGGAGGAATTATTGTAGGAGGTGAAAACTACGGACAGGGCTCTTCTCGTGAACATGCTGCAATTGCACCAATGTATCTTGGTATTAAAGCTGTTATTGCTAAATCTTTTGCAAGAATTCACAGGGCAAATCTAATTAACTTTGGAATTCTGCCACTGTTATTTTCAAATCCGGAAGACTATGAATCTATTGAAAAAGGAGATATTCTAAAAATTGAAACTCAGGCTATAAAAAATGACCAGAGGTATACAGTTGTAAATCTTACAAAAAATAAATCCTTTGATGTTTATTCAAATCTGAATGCAAAGGAAAAGGAACTAATTTTAATTGGTGGTCTTTTGCCATATGTAAGAAATAAGGTTTTAAGTTAAAAAAATTAATCTGCTGTCCCATTTGGGACAGCAGCCCTTCAAAACTGTTCCATTCTGGACAATTGCCTCAACTTAAGTTTCTTATTTTTCAATAAGTTATCTGTGGCATATTTTTTGTTAATCTCTTTTTTAAACTCTTTTCAGGAGGTAATTCATAGAAAAATTTTAGTGGCAGAGGAAATTCTTTAAGAAAAGGGGGTGAAAGGGCAAACAGTGATTTTTGGAGGCATTCCAGCTGATGTAGTAGTTGATTATACAAATTTTGATTGCAAGATGAAAAAATTAAGGAGGAAGACTTATGAAACAATTTTTAACCTTTATCACAATTTTGATTGTCATTGTATCTTTTTCCACAGTGGGGTATGCTCAGAAGGCAGCGGAAACAAAGCCTGCAGAGCAGAAATCAGCAGAAGCACTGTCAGAGGGAAAGATTGAAATTAAGGTTGACAAAAACCAGCTTTCAGGTGGTGGTAAGATAACAATTACTGGTAAAGCACCAGCAGGACGAGATGTGTATATTGAAGTATGGTCAGAAAAAACAGTGAGAGCTGCAAGGCTTGATTCAGATCCTGACCCAAGAACAGGAAAGAGGCCTTATATTTTCTACATGACCGATGAGATGCCTGGCTTTTACAAATTAATTCTTCCAGAAAAGTATAAATCTGTATTAGAGGAAGAAAAAGCCAAAGGTAAGAAGTGGAGCGTTTCTGAAATTATAAAAAAATCTGGTGCTGATACAGTTTATGGTTATCCAGCAAAAATCAAAATTGATAGATACCAGACAACTCTCTGGGCAAGCATAATTGGTTCAAGAGGCACAAAGCTTGAGCCAATGGATGAAAAGGAAAACAAGCGTAGGTCCATGCAGTTGTTAAAAGCAAGATTTAGAAGCATTGGAGCTATATTTTCATCCAATCTAAAGATTGAAGAGAATGGCTCTTTTAAAGCTTCAGTTGAGCTTCCATCAAATGTAGCTCCTGGAAAATATTTCGTGGTTGCCAAAGTTGATAAGGATATAAAAAGTGAACCTGTTGTAATTGAAAATGTTGTATCCTTTCCAAATGTTTACTTGCCAAATGCTGGAAGAACTGTGAATATATTCTGGCCATTCCTTCTAACATTAGCAATTACCACATTTGGTGTTGTTATGGGTGCTGGTGGTGGTTTTATTTTAAATCCAGTTCTTGTAATGCTGGGGCTGCCTCATACAGTAGTAGCTGGTTCAGTTATGCCAACAGTTCTTTTCTCTCAGGCAACAGGAATATATAATTATTCAAAAATCAAATTTATAAGCTGGAAACTTGGAATTACTCTTGGATTAGCAATGGCAGTTGGAGGATTTATAGGGCCAAAACTTACAGAATTAATAACTCTTGAGCAGTATAAATTTCTTTTCGGTTGGGTTCTCATTATACTTGCAGCATTGATGTTCTGGCAGACAACTCCAAAGTATCTTGAAAAAAATAAGAAAGAGCAGGCAATTTTAAAAGAATTTAAAAAGAGAGCTGAAGAAGCAGCAAAGAAAAAATCAGAAGGAGGTAAATAACTATGAAAATAGAATTCTGGGGACAGGAATTTAAAGCAAATTTAGCCATAGGTATACCAGGCGCTTTTCTTATTGCAATAATGTCATCAATGTTTGGATTTGGTGGTGGTCCTTTTATGGTTCCTCTTATGACAGTGTTTATGAGGCTACCAATGTATGTTGTCGTAGGAAGTTCTCTTCTTGCAATTTTCTTTAACACTCTGATGGGAACTGCAAGGCATTACGGATTTGGAAATTTCGATTTAATCTTTTTCCTCATAATGTTTCCAGCAGCTATATTAGGTGGATTTATAGGTCCAAAAATTGCTAAAAGGATTAGTCCTATTGCAGTAAAAAGAGTTGCTGTTGCGGGTCTTCTTATTCTTGCTTTAAGTCTTCTTGGTGTATTTTAAAAAGGAGTAGAGATATGAAGACATCGGTATTCAGTGTCTGTGGAATGTGTTCAGCAAGATGCCCAATAAGAGTTGAAGTGCATGATGGAAGAGTTACATGGATAGAGGGAAATCCCTATGTCCCTGGCATGGAGGGAAGCCTCTGTGCCAGGGGTTCTGCTGGAGTTGCACTTCTTTATGACTTTGAAAGGCTTCAGTATCCAATGATAAGAACAGGACCAAGAGGTTCTGGACAGTTTAAACGTGTCAGCTGGGATGAAGCATTCAACTACATTGCTGAGTCAGTAAAAAAAGCACAGGCTCAGTATGGGAATAAAACTGTGGCACTTCTTGACCGAGGTGCAGGACTTTTTGGTGAGATGCAAAGACTTATTGTAAGAGGATTAGGTTCACCAAATTACTTCAATCATGATGATTTGTGCAGAAAAAATGTTGATCTTGCCTATCAGAGTTTACTTGGATATGCAAGACCGGAAGTTGGTTATGACTGGGCAAATACAAGGCATATTGTTCTTTACGGAAGAAATGCCTTTGAAGCACTTGGTGTAAGAGAAGCTAACAATATCATGAAAGCTCTTGAAAATGGAGCAAATCTTACATACATTGATGTAAGAGTCTCCAAGACAGCTACAAAGGCAACAAAATATCTTCAAATAAGACCAGGAACAGATTATGCTTTAAATCTTGCACTCATACATGTGATACTTAAAGAAAGCTTATTTGACAGAGACTTTGTTGACCGTTTCATAATAGGTCTTCCTGAACTTGAAAACTTCATAAAGCCTTACACTCCTGAATGGGCTGAAAAGCAAACAGGTATTCCAGAATATGAAATTATATCTCTTGCAAGACAGCTCAGTACTGACAAGCCTCGGGTAATTCTTTATCCTGGCTGGTTTGCTGCAAGATACATGGATGCCTTTTATTTTGCACAGTCTGTAATAATTTTAAATGCTCTTTTGGGTAGCATCGAGCAAAAGGGTGGTCTAATACTTGCAAAAACACCAAAAGAAGTAGGTGCAAAAGGACTTAACAGCCTTCTTGAAAAGATTCCTGCACCTCAGGAAAAAAGAGTTGAAGCTGAGGAAGGAAAAGGATTTCTTTATGATGGTGCAGGACATATTCTACATCTTTATAGAGCTATTAAAAAAGGTGAACCCTATCCAGTAAAAGCCCTTTTTGTTGTAAGATATGATCCCTTTGCAGGCATACCTCATAAAGACATTGAAGAGATACTAAACGGACTTGATCTGCTTGTAACCATTGATGTTAATTACTCTACAACTTCTTGGTATGCTGATGTTGTTTTACCAAATTCTACATATCTTGAAAGAAGTGATATACTTGGTATGCAAAGAGGAGCAAAGCCTGCCTTTATTATGAGAAAACAGGCAGTAAAACCAATTTATGATACAAAGGCAAGATGGGAGATTGTAAAAGGAATTCTCGCAGCTTCAGGCGCTGGAGAATATATGCCCTATGAGACAATAGAGGATATATGGAACTACCAGCTTGAAGGAACAGGTGTCAAAATTGAAGATTTTGATAAAACAGGTCAGGTTGCTCTATGTAAAGATGCAAAGATGTATAGTAGAGATGAGCTTAAGTTTAAGACACCTTCAGGTAAGGTGGAGATTCTCTCAACCAAGATGGCTGAAAGAGAGGTTCCATATTTCCTTGAGCCGATTACTCCAGCAAAACCCAATATTGAGGAAGGTGAATTCAGACTTGTTTTTGGAAGAATGGCAGTTCATACTCACGTGCGAACCCTTAACAATAAATATCTTAATGAAATTATACCAGAAAACGAACTATGGATAAATGATAAAATTGCAGCACAGATGGGCATAAAGAACGGTGATTGGGTAGAAGTTTCTTCAGGAGATTTTTCAGGGAAGATAAAAGCAAAGGTTACTCCATTTATTCATCCAGAGACTGTTTTCATGTATAGAGGTTTTGAGAATGAAGTTCCATGGAAAACTCGTTCCTATGGAAAGGGATTAAATGAGGGCAGACTCCTTAAGGGAGCATTTGATAGAATGGCATATGGAAGCCATACAGGTGCTTTATTTGAAAACTTTGTAAAAGTAAAGAAAGCATAGGGAGGTGAAGGAATGAGTATCTATTTCATATACCAAGACCATGACCGCTGCATTGGCTGTTATGCCTGTGAGGTGCACTGTAAAACTAAAAATGAACTTCCTGTTGGTCCAAGACTTTGTAAAATCATTGAGACCGAGATAAAAATAGTAGGTGGGCTTCCTCGTCAGAGATTTGTCTTTATGCCATGTTTTCATTGTGAAGAACCCTGGTGTGTGAAAGCATGCCCAACAGGTGCAATGCAGAAACGCTCAAAGGATGGAATTGTTTTTGTTGAACAGTCTTTATGTGTGGGATGCAAATCCTGCATTACTGCCTGTCCATGGGGAGTTCCTCAATGGAATCCTGAAACAGGCAAAGTCGTAAAATGTGATTACTGTAAAGACAGAGTAGATCAGGGGCTTAATCCAGCCTGTGTAACAAAATGCACAACTAAGGCATTGAAATTTGTATCTGCTCAAGAAGCTTCAAGACTCAAAAGAGAAAAATTTGTGAAGGATACCTATGGCTCCCTATACTGATAAACATGAACTTATTGAAGTGGAAGAAGGGACAAAAATAATCAGGGGTAGTAATGTAATAATTACTACCGTTGACAGAATTGTAAACTGGGGTAGGTCTAACTCACTCTGGCCTCTTACTTGTGGGCTTGCCTGTTGTGCCATAGAGATGATGGCAGCAGGTGCTTCTCATTTAGACCTTGATAGATTTGGAATTCTTTTTAGAGCATCACCCCGTCAGGCAGATGTGATAATAATTGCAGGCACTGTTACATACAAGATGGCACCCATTGTAAAGAGACTTTATGACCAAATGCCAGAGCCAAAGTATGTAGTTGCAATGGGAAGTTGTGCCTGCACCGGGGGAATTTTTAATACCTACAGCACAGTTCAAGGTGTAGACAAGTTTTTGCCTGTTGATGTTTATATACCGGGATGTCCACCAAGGCCTGAGGCTTTGATGTATGGATTGCTCAAACTTAAAGAAAAAATTATGAAAGAGACTGAAAGATGGGGCAGCTGGAAATAGAGAGAGTGAGCGAAACAACTTTTGTTCTTCAAATGGGACCTCATCATCCTGCCACTCATGGAGTATTAAAACTTCTCTGTGAGTTTGAAGGTGAAAGAGTAGTAAAAATTACTCCTGATGTAGGCTATTTGCATAGAGGAGTGGAAAAGCTTGCTGAAAGTAAAACCTATCCTGGTGCAATGACACTTACTGATAGACTTGACTATATAACAAGCATGACGAATAACATAGGATACTGCCTTGCAGTTGAAAAACTTATGTGCATTGAACCGCCACCGAGAGCAAAATTTATAAGAACAATGGTTAGCGAACTTTCAAGACTAAGCAGTCATCTGTTATGGCTTGCAACTCATGCCCTTGACATAGGTGCAATGACGGTGTTTCTTTATGCTTTCAGGGAAAGAGAGCAAATTTTACAATTCTTTGAAAAAATATGTGGTGCTCGGCTTACAGTAAGTTATCCAAGAATTGGTGGAGTAAGAGTTGATGTGAAACAGCATGTGCTTGATGAGATTTACAAATTCATGGAGATAATGCTTCAAAGAGTTGACGAGTATGAAAGCCTTCTTACAGAAAACCGTATATGGCTTGCAAGAACAAAGGGAATAGGTGTTATTACTGCAGAGAGAGCCATTTCAATGGGACTTACAGGTCCTGCTCTTCGTGGTTCTGGTGTTTATTATGACATAAGAAAACATGTTCCCTATGATGCTTACAGTGAGGTAGATTTTGAAGTGCCTCTTGGAGAAAATGGTGATACCTATGATAGGTATTTATGTAGAATTCTCGAGATGAGACAGTCAGCACTGATTGTAAAACAGTGTATTGAAAAGATGCCTAAGGGAGAGATAATTTCCGATAAATCTCCTGATCTGGATATGCCCCATCAGGGTAAAAGAAAAATTGAACCCGATAGCTCATTTTGGAGTGCTTTCATTGCATTCAGGGAGGAAAAACAGGAGATTATGCCAAAAGGAGAAATCTATTCAGCCATAGAAGCACCTAAGGGTGAGCTTGGCTTTTACATAGTAAGCGATGGTTCTGGAAAGCCTTATAGAATGCGGGTAAGAGCTCCTTCTTTTATTCATATCTCGGCAATTCCAGAACTCTGCGAGGGTCATCTGCTTGCTGATGTTATTGCAATTATTGGAACTCTTGATATTGTTATGGGAGAGGCAGACAGATGAACAAATTACTTAAAAAACTTCTTTTTATTGATCTACTCAAAGGCATGCTTATTACCTTTAAAACTATATTTACAAGCCCTGTAACAATTCGTTATCCAAAGCAGAAAAGAGCACTTGAACCTGGATTTAGGGGCAGACATGCTTTTGTTCGTGACTCTGAAACAGGAAAAGAGCGCTGTGTTGCCTGTACTAAATGTGCTCAGGTATGTCCAAGCCAATGTATTTATATCGATTACACAATCAACAATGACACAGGTGCGAGGGTTCTTACAAAGTATGAAATTGATGCATTAAGATGTATTTTTTGCGGATACTGTGAGGAAGTATGTCCGGTAAATGCTATTGTGCTTACAGAGTTTTTTGAGTATGCCTCCTATGACAAAAAAAGCAATTACTTTAATAAAGAAAGCCTGCTTAAAAACTGGGATGAATTCATGAAGCAATATGAAGGAGAGGATTACATAAACAAATTCTGGTATCTTCCTGGAATCAATCGCCATAGACTTCCTGCAGGTAAAAGACAGCCCAGAACTGTTTTAAAGTCAATCAATCTTAAAAACACAGAGGAGCAGCAATGATGGAGCCTGGTAACTACATTCCCTATAAATACTTACCAGTGCTAATTGCAATGATATTTGCTACTGTTTTTGGTTTTGGTGGACTTTTTATAAATAAGCTTTTAGCGCCAAGAAAGTTTAATCCTGTCAAATTCATTGTCTATGAATCTGGAAATCTTCCAAGTGGTGAACCAAGAGAAAAATTTTTTATAGGCTTTTTCCTTCTTGCTATACTCTTTGTTGTTTTTGATGTGGAGGTTATTTTCATTTATCCCTGGGCAGTTGCCTTTGATTTTATATCATTTGAAGGATTCTGGATAATGATTATCTTTATCTCTCTTATTTTAGTGGGCTACATTTATGAATTTTGCATAGGAGCACTAACATGGCACAGGAAGTAAAAGCGATTGAAGAATCTCTTAAAATTGCAAAAAAATTATCTGAAACATTTCCTGAGACAGTTCTTGAAATAAATGAATTTAGAGGACAGGTTTCAGTTACAGTAAAAAAGATAAAAATCAAAGAAGTATTGAGATATCTGAAAGAACAGCACGGATTTAATCATCTACAGGACCTCTGCGGAGTTGACCATTATCCAGCGGAGCCAAGATTTGAGATTGTCTATAATCTTTTCAGTATCTGGAGAAGACTTCATATAAGAGTCAAGGCAAAGGTTGAAGGGGAAAATCCTGAAATTGATAGTATTACTGAACTTTGGAGCGGCGCAAACTGGCATGAAAGGGAATGCTTTGACATGTTCGGAATAAGATTTAATGGACATCCAGATTTAAGAAGAATTCTTATGCCAGAGGACTGGGATGGGCATCCTTTGCGAAAGGATTATCCTCTAAAAGGCAGGCAACTCTGGAGAGGATTCAGAGAGATTGTTGATGAGGGACTGAATAAATGATTGAACTGTTAATAATTTTCATCAAAACAACGGTTGTTTTTGGATTAGTGCTCGCTCATGTAGCTTATACAACCTATGCAGAAAGAAAAATTATTGGAAGAGCTCAGGCAAGAATGGGACCAATGGAAGTTGGACCTCACGGATTACTTCAGCCAATTGCAGATTTTATAAAGATATTTTTTAAAGAAGATATTGTGCCAGCAAATTCTGAGAAAATCATATTTCAGATAGCACCGGTTATAGTATTGATATTTACCATGATAAATCTTGCTGTTATTCCCTTTGAGAGGAATTTTATACTTGCAGACCTTAATGTGGGTTTATTATTTATATTAGCATCTGCATCCATATCTGTTTACGGAATTATTCTTGCGGGATGGGCATCAAATAGTAAGTATTCTTTCCTCGGAGGACTACGTTCTGCAAGTCAGGTTTTAAGCTACGAGATTGCTCTTGGGCTTAGCTTGGCTGGAGTAGTTTTGGCTGCTGGTTCACTTAACTTAAGAGATATTGTAATTGCTCAGCATAATTTTGCTTTAGGGATGTATGCAATTCCACAGATAATTGGTTTTGTTGTATTTATCATCGCAGCTTTTGCTGAGACCAACAGGGCACCTTTTGATCTTCCAGAGGCTGAAACAGAGCTTGTTGCAGGCTATCTTACTGAATACAGTGCTTTTAGATATGCATTGTTTTTTCTTGCAGAGTATGTTGCTATGTATATAATGGCATCTCTTTGTGCCTTATGTTTTCTTGGTGGATGGACGATACCAAGATTTTTGACCGATATTTTGCCTTTTCTTGAAAAAGTTCCAGGAATAATTTGGTTTGCTATAAAGGTCTATGCATTTATTTTTTTATATATATGGGTTAGAGCAACTTTTCCAAGATACCGATTTGATCAATTACTGAATATCGGATGGAAAATTCTCATTCCAGCAGGAATTGTAAATTTATTAATCGTTGCTTTTGTCAAGAAGTTTGTATAGAGGTGGAAAAATGTTACCTAAAGTGTTATTCGGGTATTTTGCTATGGTGATACTTTTTTCAGGTATTGCAGGAATTACAAGAAAAAACCTTGTTTATAGTCTTTTATGGATACTTCTTATGCTTATTCATATTGGTGGACTTTATCTTATGTTAAATGCAGAATTTCTTGCAATGGTGCAAATAATTGTTTATGCAGGTGCTATACTTGTAATGTTTTTGTTTGTTGTATTTTTGTTAAACCTGAAAGAAGAGGTAAAACAATCAGTGTTTATCCGTTCATGGCAGACAAGACTGTATGCCTCTTTTTTGCTTTTATTTTTTGCACTAACAGGTGCTTTTACCTATAAAAAACATTATTCAGGCAATTACACTATAGAGCTTATTGAAAAACAGGGTCATACAAAAACGCTTGGATTGGCTCTTTTTAATGATTATCTTTTTCCCTTTTTGATTTTGGGCTTTATCCTCCTTGTTCCTTTAATCGGTGTTGGAATATCTGCCTTAAAGAGGAAGACAAATGGTACCTCTTAGTTATTATTTAGCTTTGAGTATAGCTTTATTTTTTATTGGGTTTCTTGGGTTTCTCACAAGAAGAAATCTTATAATGATGTTTATTTCCATTGAGATTATGCTTAATTCAGTAAATATCTCGCTTGTGGCATTAAGTCACTATATGCAGGATATAAGAGGACAGATTCTTGCTTTATTTGTCATAGCTGTTGCAGGAGGTGCTGTTGCTGTAGGACTGATAATTCTTGTGTTGGCATATAAAAACAAACCTACATTAAAGCTTGAAGAATTCAATTTATTGAGGGAAGACTGATGAATGTAGAGCAATCCATTTTACCTCTAATTCCGATTCTTGTTTCCTTACTTGCAATTCCGCTTATTATCTTTACAGGTGAAAAAAATCCTAATCTTCGTGAATTCTGGTCTGTACTGGCAGGTGTTATTAAGTTTGCTGTGGTTGTCTCCATGCTTCCAGCGGTGCTGGCAGGGAAAACGCTGGAGTTTGAACTTTTCAAACTTTTTCCTGGTATTGAAGTTAAATTCAGAGCCGATGCTTTAGGAATGCTATTTGCCCTTGGTGCGTCTTTTTTATGGATAATTACAACATTCTATTCAATTGGATATATGCGTGGACACAATGAGAAAAATCAGACAAGATACTTTGCCTGTTTTGCTGCAGCACTTTCTACAACAATGGGGGTAGCTTTTTCAGCAAATCTTTTTACTATGTTTCTCTTTTATGAAGGGCTCACTTTTGTAACCTATCCTCTGGTTGCTCATCACGAAACTGATGAAGCAAAGCAAGGTGCAAGAAAGTATGCCATATATTTGATAGGTGCTGCAAAGATTTTTTTAGTTGCAGCAATTGTAATAACCTATATGATTGCAGGAACTCTTGAGTTTCAAAAAGGAGGTATTTTTACAGAGGCTGTAAGACATGCTTACTCAGCAGTTCTTGGCGTAGTATTTCTCATGTATATTTACGGCTTTGCAAAAGCTGCTGTTATGCCGCTTCATGGATGGCTTCCTGCTGCAATGGTTGCACCAACACCTGTTAGTGCACTGCTACATGCAGTGGCAGTTGTTAAAACAGGCGTATTTACTGTATTAAGAGTAATATTTTTCGTTTATGGAACAGATTTTCTTAAAGAACTTTCAACGACAAATATGGCGCTTTTCATGGCAGCTTTCACAATAACAGTTGCCTCAATGATAGCCCTCACAAGAGATAACATTAAAGCAAGACTTGCTTACTCAACAGTAAGTCAGCTTTCCTACATTATTTTAGGAGGACTTTTACTTACCTATCATGGAATGCTTGGTGGTATAATCCATATTTCAAATCATGCCTTGGCAAAAATAACCCTGTTTTTCTGTGCAGGCTCTCTTTATGTCTGTGCACATAAAACTGAAGTCAGTCAGCTTGATGGAATTGCTAAAAAGATGCCCTGGACTATGGCAGCTTTTACAATTGGTGCTCTTGGTATGATAGGAGTACCACTTGTAGGTGGTTTTATAACAAAATGGTATTTACTTATGGGAGCACTTGACAGGGGAAGTATTGGAATAGTTGCAGTTTTACTTTTGAGTTCATTGCTTAATGCTGGATATTTTCTGCCAATAGTTTATCGTGCCTACTTTAAGAATTTTGACGAATCTCATACACATGGTCATGAAATTAGAGAAAATCCTTTTATGGCTACAACTCTAACTATTACTGCAATACTCAGCATTATTAGTGGAATATATCCAGATTTAATAATAAATCTTGCAAAGGAGGTTTTGAAGTGAATTCAAGGGGATATGAAGAAAGAAGGATTCTCAAACATGATCCCATTGCACCATATAGAACAGTTTTTTACATTGTATTTGCTTTTGGAGTTGTCTATCTTACAGCAATAATTATTTTAGGGGCTAAGTAAATGGAAAATAAAAAAATGAGCAGGAATTTAAAAAAGATTCTCACTTTTTTCTTTTTATTCATTGGGATTCTGATAATAGTTGACCCTTTTATTCACAAGCATGCCTACTTTGGATTTGATGGTTATCCATGTTTTTATGGAGCATATGGTCTTGTGGCATGTATATTAATTGTTTTGGTTGCTAAATACATCCTCAGACCAATTGTTATGAGAAGGGAGGATTACTATAATGATTAATTTAATACCACCTGCTTTGATTCTCATAGCAGGTTCTCTAATACTTCCGCTTCTTAAGGGAAGAACAAAACAGATTTATATGATTGTTCTCCCATTGCTTACGGTTTTATATCTTTTCAACCTTTCCGAGGGTGTTTACTGGAAAGTCAATGTACTTGACTATGAACTTATATTTGGAAAAGTTGATAAACTCTCACTTGCCTTTGGTTACATCTTTGCAATCATAACTTTTATTTCATCCATATATAGTCTTCATGTAAAAGACAATCTCCATTTAGTATCAGCTTTTGTGTATGCAGGCAGTGCACAGGGTGCTATTTTTGCTGGAGATTTTGTAACGCTATTTATATTCTGGCAAATAATGGCATTCGCAGCTGCTTTTTTAGTTTTCTCTGCAAGAACAAAAGCAGCTTTCAGTGCTGGAATGAGATATATCATGATTCATCTATTCGGTGGGCTACTTCTTTATGGTGGAATAAAGATTCATTATCATGAGATAGGTTCTTTACTTTTCAATCATATGGAGTTAAATGGTTTAGGTTCATGGCTCATATTTCTTGGTTTTGGAACAACCGCAGCTTTTCCTCTCCTTCATGGATGGCTACCAGATGCTTATCCTGAATCTACTGAAACAGGAACAGTTTTTCTCTCAACTTTTACAACTAATGCAGCAGTTTATGTTTTTTCAAGAGGATTTGCTGGAACTGAATTTCTAATATATATTGGAGTAATAATGGTTGTCTTTCCAACTTTTTATGGAATTATTGAGAACAATCTCAGAAGAGTTCTCTCTTACAGCATTATTGCCCAGCTTGGATTCATGATTATAGGGATTGCAATAGGGACCCAGCTGTCTTTAAACGGAACAATAGCTTATGCTTTTTGTCAAACTCTTTATATGGCATTGCTTTTTATGGCAATGGGAGCTGTTTTATACCGCACAGGGAAAATAAATGCTACTGATTTAGGTGGTTTATATAAATCAATGCCAATTACAACTATTTTGTGCATTGTTGGAGCTGCATCTATATCGGGTGTGCCTTTTACAAATGGTTTTGTAAGTAAATTAATGATAGTTTCAGCTGTAGCAGACAGTGGAATGCTTTTCGTATGGATTGCGCTCTTATTTGCTTCAGTTGGTGTTTTTATTTATTCAGGTATAAAAATTCCATTTTTTGCCTTTTTTAGCTATGACTCGGGAATAAGAACAAAAGAAGCACCTAAACATATGTTGATTGCTATGGGTTTAGCTTCATTTCTGTGTATCGTCATTGGGGTGTTGCCTGGTTTGATTTATTCCATTCTTCCATATCCTGTTGATTATGAACCTTATACCGCAGCTCATATTATAGACCAAGCACATCTGCTTGCTTTTTCAGCTTTAGCTTTTACACTTCTTGTGCTTTCAGGAATATATCCACCTGAAATAAGATCCATAAATCTTGATGTAGATTGGTTTTATAGAAAAGAAGCAGCAATTTTTATGAAGTTTGCAAAATTTTTTGCAAAGATTGAATACAACATAATTGGCGAGGCTTATGAATTTATGGTTATCAAGCCTGTTCTGAAAATGGCTCGCTGGCTTAAAATTATTGATACTTCAGGAGTTGATGGAACATACAATGGAATGGCAAAAGGTTCTATGACACTAAGTGATACAGTAAAGATAATTCAAACTGGAAAAGCCCATGATTACGCCTTTTTCATGGTTATAGGCATTATAATGCTGATTTTGATAATTTTAATTCCAATAGTTATTTAAAGGAGTGAGGCATGATTGAGACAGTTTCTTATCCAATACTTTCAATAGTAACATTCTTTCCTCTTATTGGAGTTCTCTTTATTATTTTGCTTAAAAATGACATGGCTGTAAGATACGCAGCACTTACTACAACTGTTATGAACTTAATAATATCAATTCCTATCTTTACTAACTTTGATAAATCAAATCCATCTTTTCAGTTTGTGGAAACTTACAACTGGATTCCTCCAATAAATGCTTATTATAAAATGGGTGTTGATGGTATAAGCATTCTATTTATTTTGCTCACTTTAATTATAAGCATTTTATGTGTAGCTGTCTCATGGAGTGCTATACATGAAAGAGTTAAACTCTTTTACTCAATGATTCTCATAATGGAAACGGCAATGATAGGTATCTTCTGTGCTATGGATTTACTTCTTTTTTATGTATTTTATGAAGCCATGTTAATTCCAATGTTTCTACTCATTGGAATCTGGGGAAGTGCTAATAGAATTTATGCCTCTATTAAATTTGTTCTTTTTACCTTTGCAGGAAGTGTTATTATGCTTATTGGAATTATCAGTCTCTACTTTATGGCAGGTAAAACCTTTGATGTGGTTGAACTTTCGAAGATAAAATTTCCTGTAGATTTCCAATACTGGCTATTTTTTGCCTTTTTTGCTGCCTTTGCAGTCAAGGTCCCAATGTTTCCCTTTCATACATGGCTTCCTGATGCTCATACAGAGGCACCAACTGCAGGAAGTGTTATTCTGGCTGGTATTTTACTTAAAATTGGAGGATACGGATTTGTAAGATTTTCAATACCCTTCTGCCCTGATGCTACAGTGAGTTTGAAGCTTTTTATGCAGCTTCTATCCCTTACTGCAATAATTTACGGAGCTTTTGTAACACTTATGCAAACTGATTTTAAAAGACTTATTGCCTACTCAAGTGTAAGCCATATGGGATTTGTCACTCTCGGAATTTTTTCACTTAACGAACCAGCCATGCAAGGAGGAATACTTCAGATGATAAATCACGGAATTGTAACTGGAGCACTATTTATGTGTATAGGTGTAATTTATGAGAGAACCCATACAAGAGAACTTGTAAAATACGGTGGATTCGGGAAAGTAGTTCCTATCTTTGTCCTTTTTTATACTTTTTTTTCAGCAGCCTCAATCGGTTTTCCAGGAACAAACTCATTTATAGGAGAATTTCTTGTTATGCTCGGTGCTTTCAAAAGCAGTTTTTATGTAGGCGCTCCATTAATTCTGGGCATAGCTCTTGGTGCAACATATATGATATGGCTCTACTACAGAGTTGTTTTCAATGAAGTCAAACCAGAAATAAAAGAACATCTTCATGATTTAAATTTAAGGGAAGCCTTGATGTTTATCCCTCTTGTTTTTTTAGTTTTATTCATTGGATTTCAACCTTCACTACCACTGAGTTTTATGGATACATCAATCAAGCATTTATTGGATTCTTTATCAACTTCAGTTAATTTTACTATGAAATAGGAGGTGTAGCAGAATGGATCAATATTTGCCACTTTTGCCAGAGATAGTTTTCACCATACTTTTCCTCATCTACTTTGTGATAGGCTTATTTATAAAAAATAGATACATAACAGGCATCATGGTAATGACAATTTCACTTATCACCTCTTTTATTTTATTCAGTGATTATGGCACTGCTTTTAACAATATGTTTGTTGCAGACAACTTAAGTCAAGGACTGAAGTTAGTCTTCCTTTTGAGTCTTTTTCTGTGCACCTTAATTTCTCTGAGATATGAAAAGATCAAGAATGAAATCTTTTATGAGTACTCTCTACTTATGCTTTTAAGCACACTTGCCATGATGCTTATTGTTTCATCAAAGGATTTTATTCCTCTTTTTCTCTCAGTGGAGTTTATGTCGCTTTGTGTATATCTTCTTTCAGGATTTGTTCTTTCTGATTTGAAGTCCAATGAAGCTTCATTGAAGTATTATGTTCTGGGAAGCTTTGCATCAGCCATATTTCTTTTTGGGATAGCAGCCATTTATGGAGTAACTGGAACAACCACTTTTTACAGTATAGCGAATTTTTTGAAAAATAATTCAGATATAACAATTTATCACTACATGGGAACAATGGCAATAATAACAGCTCTTGCTTTTAAAGCAGGTTGCGCTCCCTTTCATCAGTGGTCACCAGATGTTTATGAGGGCGCACCAACAACAATCACGGCTTTTATGTCAGTTAGTCCTAAGGCTGCAGCAGTGGGTGCATTAGGGAGGATAGTTTTTGAAGCATTCAGTGGAAATGTTCAACTCTGGCTCGCACCTCTTGTTTTTATTGCAATTCTTACAATGGCAACAGGAAACATTCTTGCTTTAAGACAGAATAACATTAAAAGACTCCTTGCATACTCCTCTATAGCCCATGCTGGATATGTAATGCTGGCAGTAATTGCCTGCTCACAGGAAGGATTGAACTCAATAGTTTTCTACATGATGGTTTATGCTTTCATGAATATTGGAGCTTTTGCAGTTGTTTTAGCTCTACCTGAAGGTGAAAAAATAGAAGGATACAGAGGAATTTCAAATTTTAATCTATCTCTGGCTCTCTGTATGCTTGCTTTTCTCTTTTCCCTTTCGGGCATTCCACCTTTTGGAGGATTTATTGCAAAGTTTTTAGTTTTTAAGTCTGTGATTCATTCCGGCTATATCTGGGTTGCTCTTGTTGGAATTATATTTAGTATACTTTCAGCATACTACTATCTGAGAATAGCTGTAAAAATGTTTTTTTTAAATGCACAGCAGCAAATACAGTTTGAATACCTTATTCCTTCCAATTTAAAAGTGGCAATAGCTTTAAATGCAGCCGTCATCCTGATTACAGGAATAATTCCTAATGTTATTATGTAAACTTTTTTTTTGACAATTTTAATGGTATAATTAATAAATTTTATAAATTGGAGGTAAAAAATGAATGTAAAAAGATTGCTTCAGTTTATCAATATTATGATTCTGATAGTCCTTGCAGGACTCTTTATTTTATCCTATTTTAATGAACGAGGATTTCAACAGAGAATAGAAAAACTTACGAAGAAGGATTTAAATATTCTTATTGCCCTCAATGATATGTATGCTCTGGGACTTCAAACAGGACAGGCAACAAGAAATGTATTTATAAATCCAAAGGATGAAACCGCAAAGAAAAACTATCAAAATGCTCATCAAAACTTTATGAAAGCAAATGAAGAGGCTATTAAACTTACAACAGGAGAATTTCAGTCAGAGTTAAAGAAAATAGCCCAGCTATGGCAACAGGACCATGCAAAGAAAATGGAAATCCAGCAACTTGCTGTTGAAGGTAAGAAGGATGAGGCAGCGCAAAAAATTGTTGAGGAAACTAAGTTGTGGAGAGAAATAAAAGATTTAATTTTTAAATTGACAGAATCTCATAAAAAAGAATTTGAAAAATTAAATCAGGAAGTTGCAAGTGTGAGAAAGAGAGACTCCATAATTTATTCAGCTGTATTATTCATTTCTCTGCTTGGATTAAGTTTTTTGCTTTATTATTCCTACAGAGCCTATAAAAGGAATATGTCCTCTGCTCTCAGTTGTTTTACAAAACTTGAGCAGGGTGACCTTAGAGAGGAAAAATCAGAAGCTTGTGATTTAATTGGAGAAATATATCAAAAAATTGTTGGAAGTCTGAGAGGGACAATTGGAAGAATTAGAGATATCGTAAAAAATACAAACAATATTGTAAATTCTCTTTCCAGTGAAACAGATAACTTGGAGAAAAATTCCCATGAGCAACTCTCTCGCATTGACCACATGGCATCAGCTTCCACAGAGATTTCGCAGACAATAATTGACGTTGCTAAAAATGCGGCTTCTGCCTCTGAATCAGCCAAACAGGCAAATGAGACTGCCCAAAAAGGTAAGACAACTGTTGAAAAGGCAGCAAATGCCATGATTGAAATTGCCAGATCCATTAAATCTGCAGCAGTCACAATTGAAGAGCTTGGTCAGAGTTCACAGGAAATTGGAGAAATTGTTTTAACAATAAAAGATATTGCGGATCAGACAAATCTGCTTGCTTTGAATGCAGCTATTGAGGCTGCAAGAGCAGGAGAACAGGGTAGGGGCTTTGCTGTGGTTGCCGATGAGGTTCGCAAACTTGCTGAGAGAACTGCAAAGGCTACAGAAGAAATTGCTGAAAAAATAAGAAACATTCAATCAAGATCCAATGCCTCTGTTGATGCAATGAATCAAAGCAGTAAACAGGCAGAGGGAGGAGTTTCTCTTGCCAATAATGCTATGAAAGCTCTTGATGAGATTGTGTCTGCTACGGCAGTCGCTATGGATATGATTCAGAGAATTGCTGCTGCTACAGAAGAGCTTTCTGCAACAAGTGAGGAGATTGCGAATAATATGGAAACCATAAAAATAAATATTGACAGTACAGTAAAAATGATTGAGGCAGTGAGAACAATTTCAAAAAAGCTTTATGAAGAGGTAAAGAATCTTGATGAAACTGTAGAGTACTTTAAAATTTAATAAGAGGTCTATGATGAGTTCATCAAACAAAGCATGGAATCCTTATTTAACAGGAGCTTTAAGCGGGCTTGTATCAATTCTTTCCGTCTGGATATCTGGACATTTTCTTGGTGCATCAACAACCTTTGTAAGAATGGCAGGTGCAATAGAAAGTCTGTTTCTACCAAAGAGAGTAGAAGAAATGGATTATTTTTCAGCTTTTCCTCCCCAGATAGATTGGCAGGTTATGTTTTTAGCAGGAATTTTTATAGGTTCTTTAGTTGCCGCGGTTATTTCAAAAGATTTTAATATCAGATGGGTACCTGAGATGTGGCAAAATAGATTTGGAGCGAACCCTTTTAAACGAGCTGTGGTGGCATTTTTTGGAGGAATGATTACAATGTTTGGAGCAAGACTTGCAGGTGGTTGAACAAGTGGGCATGGGCTGAGCAGTTCTGTTCAGCTTGCAGTTGTAGGATATATTGCTATAATTTGCTTTTTTATAGGTGGAATAATTAGTGCAAAAATACTCTATGGAGGTAAAAAATGACATCTTTAATATATGGACTCATTACAGGAATTTTATTTGGTTTTTTACTTCAAAGAGCTCATGTAATCAGATATGATATGCAACTTGGAGCATTAAGATTAAAAAATATGACAATTGTTAAATTTATGCTTTCACATATAATTGTTGCCATGATAGGAATACATCTTTTAAGTGACTTGGGGTTAATCACATTTTCTGTAAGAACAACAATTCTGGGCAGTGCCATTGCAGGAGGACTTATTTTTGGTCTTGGATGGGGGCTTATTGGTTACTGTCCTGGTACTTCAATTGCAGCTGTTGCCGAAGGAAGAATGGATGCGCTCTGGGGAATATTGGGCATGATAACAGGAGCAGCAATTTTTGCTGAAGTTTTTCCATACTTAAAGGATAATATCATGTCATGGGGTGATCTTGGAAAAATTACTTTATCCAGTTTGCTTGGTTTGAATCATTGGATTATAATTATTTTATTTGCGATAGGTAGTCTTATTCTTTTTAAGTGGTTTGAAAAAAGAGGGCTTTAATTTTATTTGTATGAGATAATTAGAGAGGCTTTATTTATAGGAGCTCAAAAATTATTTCTCTTTCTTCAATGCTGACTTTTGAGAGGATTACTTTAAGTGGAGTTCCAATTGTAAATTTTCTTTTTCTTTTAAATCCTGTTAAACAGTATCTTTTATCGTCAAACTGATAAAAATCATCAGTCATGTAAGAGACAGGCAAAAATCCTTCAATATAGTAGTCCTCAAGTCTGACTCGTAAACCTTCAGGCGTAACCATTGTAACTCTTCCTTCAAACTCTTCTCCAATTTTGTCTTTCATAAACCATGCTCTCATTATCTCGATAGCATCTCTTTCAACATCATCAGCTCTTCTTTCCATTCTTGAACTATATATTGCTATGTCAGGCAAAATTTTCTCAAGCTCTTTTTTTCTTTCTTTTGATATTTTTCCTTTTTTTAAAAATTCTTTTAAGATTCTATGAACAACCAGATCAGGATATCTTCTTATTGGAGATGTAAAATGGGTATAACACTCTGAGGCTAATCCAAAGTGTCCTACATTTTCTGGACTGTAGCGAGCCTGTTTTAGACTTCTTAAAATTAAGTAGTTTACTATTTCTTCATAGGGTGTTTCTTTAACAACTTCAATAAACTCATGGAACTCAGAAGGTTTTAAATCTTCCTTTAAAATTCCTAAATTTTTAATAATTTTTGTAAGATATTGAATTTTATTAGTCTCAGGTTCTTCATGAACACGGTAAAGACACGGAACATCTTTAGAATATAAAAACTCTGCTACTGCTTCATTGGCTGCTATCATGAATTCTTCAATAATAAAATGGGCAAGATTTCTTTCAGCTTTTATTATTCCCATAGGATCTCCTTTTATGTCCAGTAAAACTTCTGGTTCAGGAAGGTCAAAATCAAGGCTACCTCTTTTTTTCCTTTTGCTTTTAAGTATTTCGCATAATTCAGCCATTTTTTCAAAGTGAGGAACAAGGGCTTTATATTTTTTGATTTCTTCACTGTCTCTATCAATTAGAATTTTTTTAACTGAAGTATAGGTCATTCTTTCCATTGTCTGTATTATACTTGGATAAAAAAGACTTTGTTTCCTTTCACCTAACTTATTGAAATGCATTTCAACTGTAAATGTAAGTCTTGGAGTTTTTGGAAGTAAACTGCAGAGATTTTCACTTAATTCATGAGGAAGCATTGGTATTACTCTATCTGGTAAATAAACGCTGGTTCCTCTTTTTCTTGCCTCAATATCTAATGGAGAGTCCCATTTTACATAGTGACTTACATCTGCAATATGAACCCATAGTATAAAACCATTTCTTGTTTTTTTTATTGATACAGCATCGTCAAAATCTTTTGCATTTTCTCCATCTATTGTTACAGTGGGAAGTTCCCTGAGGTCTACCCTATTTTTAAACTCTGTTTTTGAGATGCCTTTCAAAAAAAGCTTTTCTGAAGCATTAACAACATCTTTTGGAAACTTTTTTGGTAATTCATATTCATATATGAGTATTTCTAAGTCTTCCCGAGGAGTTTTAGGTTTTTCAAAAACTTTAACTATTTTTGCAACCATAGGTTGATAAGTTGTGATTTCAGCAAGAACAATATCTCCTGGTTTAATTTTAATGTCTCCTGGAGCAACAACAATTTGTTGGCTTATATTTTTCTTTCTTGGTTGAATATAAAAAATCTGGCCTGATTTTTCAATTTTACCAACAATTTTTTTAACAGCTCTTTCAATAATTCTTATTATTCTTCCTTCTCTTTTTCTGCTTTGTTCAAGCCTTGCAATTACTCTGTCTGCATGCATTGCTCCCATTGTGGCATGAGGAGGTATAAATATATCTCTTTCTTTAGGAGAATCAGGAATTACAAAACCAAATCCATTTCTATGAGATTCAAAAAATCCAGTTACTAATTTTGCCTCTTTTATGGGCAGGTAAAGTCCTTTTCTATTTCTTAAAATTTTTCCCTGTACAAGAAGTTCTTTAAGCGTGTATTTTAATTTTTTTCTTTCTGAAGCTTTAAGCCCGAAGGCGTCTGATATTTCTTTAAAACTTAAAGGTTTTCCAGATTTTTTAATAAATTCTAAAATGCTTTCCCCTTTCAATCTTTCTCCTGTGGCAGATTAAGATATACTACCTGGCCTGTCTCTCCAAGTTTTCCAAGCTCTTTATCATTAAATAAAATTTTAACTCCCCCAGCATTCCCTATATGAAGTTTAAATGATTTATTAGCGTGAAGTTCTATTTTTTGCCCTGGATTAAGAAGAAATTCTTTTTTTTCTTTATCATCTATTGTGATTCTCATCCACACCTTATCGGTAGCTTCAATTTCGAGTTTTTGTTTATTTGCAGAAAGTTCTTGTTTTGGCTCAGTTTTTTCAATTTTTTCTTCAACTTTTGGTATTTCTGACATTGTTTGCTGGGTTACTGGTGGAGGAGGTAGGGTAGGTTCTTTTTTTTCAAACTGGATAAGTAAAATTGTTATAAAAATAACAGTAAAGATAATTCCTGCGGTTATGCTCCAGTTAGGTAATTTTTTTAAAAAAGTTGACTTTTTCTCTAAAGATTCCTTAGCTATTGTAGGTTCAATCTTAATTACAGTCTGTTTTTTTGATTTAAGATATTCATCATAATCTTTTAAGATCAGAGAAGCGTCAAGCCCAAGACTCTGAGCATAGGTTTTAATATATGCTCTTGTGTATAACTCAATAGGTAATTCATCAAATTTGCCTTTTTCTATTAACTGAAGGTAAGATTTTTTGATTTTCGTTTCTTCAGCAATTTGCTCCAGTGTTTTTCCGAGCTCTAATCTTCTTTTTTTTAATTCTTCATACATTCAGAGGCTTCCTTCCTTCCAAAGCCTTTGACAATGTTACTTCATCTGCAAACTCAATGTCAATACCTATTGGAAGTCCATAGGCAATTCTTGAAATTTTAATGTTGTATTTTTTTAGAAGATCAGCAATCCATTGAGCTGTAAGCTCTCCTTTGGTATTCGGGCTTGTTGAAATTATTACTTCCTTTATTTGTCCTGTTTTAACTCTATCTTCAAGCTCTTTTATTTTCAACTTATCCGGAGTTAATCCATCAACAGGTGATATGTTTCCTCCAAGAACATGATATGTTCCTTTATATCCAGTTTTTTCAAATAAAATTATGTTGCTTGGTTCTTCCACAACACAGATTATTGAGTGGTCTCTTTCAGGATTACTGCATATATTACACTTTTCATTTTCTGTTATGTTAAAGCAAACAGGACAGTATCTGGCTTTTTTTCTCAGATTTATAATTGCTTCGGCAATTTGAATGGCTTGTTCTTCAGGCATGCTCATTATAAAAAAAGCAAGCCTCTGCGCAGTCTTTCTTCCAATCCCTGGAAGTTTACAGAGATTATCAATAAGTTTTTCTATGGGATTGCTCATAGTTTACCAAAAAGACTGCTTAAATCAGGCATTCCTGGAAGATTAAAAGGCATTGAAACTTTAGCCATCTCAGCCTGAGCAAGCTCATGGGCTCTTTTTAATGCTTCATTTACAGCAGCAATAACCAGATCTTCAAGCATTTCCACATCCTGAGGATTTACAACTTCTTTATCAATTTTTATTGAAATAATTTCTCCAGCTCCATTTGCTTGAGCAATAACCATTCCTCCGCCTGCACTTGCTTCAACTGTCATATTTTTTATTTCTTCCTGTTTTTTCTGAATCTGTTCCTGAATTTTCTGTGCCTGTCTCATTATCTCACCAAACATTTTCTTAGACATTTTCTCCTCCTTTTTTAGGTATTATATTAAATATTCTTCCTTCAAAAAGTTGTAAAGTCTTTTTAACAAGAGGATGATTAATTATTTCTTCTGTTAAATTTTCTTTTGACTTCTGCGTATTTAAATCTTTCAGAGTTTTTATAGTTATCTTACCATCAAATCCTGATTCTTTCAATAAATTTTGAATGTCTGTAAGATTTTCCTTTACAGAATCAGCATACAGAGAAGCACCACCGTTGTAAATCAATTGGATTTCATCATTTTCAAAATTAACTTTAGCATGCCTAATTTTCATGGCAAGTAAATGATTGTGAGCTTCAAGTTTTTCAAGAAATTTTTGCCAGATTGCTTCTTTGGTCTGAGATGTGATTTTCTGAGAAGTTTGTGTTTCCTCGGGTGAATGCTTTATATATTGAATCAAAGATTTTTGAGGCTTTATATTTTCCAGAGAAGCGTAAGATTTTCTAACTTCTTTTATAGCTTCGTCAATATTTTTGAAGTAAGACAGAAAACTTAGCTTAAGAAGGGTTATTTCAAAAATAATTCTCGGGAAAAAGGAATTTTTTATTGCAAATTCAGAATTAATTAATTCCTTAAGCAGAAGCACCAGATGTTCTTCAGATGTTTTTTTGCTTAGATTTTCAATTAATTCCGACTCTGATTCAGTTATATATAATTTGAAATTTTTTGTAATTTTACTGACAAGAGTATTTCTCAGAAATTGGATTAAATCAGTGGTCAGCCGCTTGAAATCAGTGCCAGTGCTGTTGAGTTCTTCTACTTTTAAGACAATTTTTTCTTTATCACCATCAATTAAGGCTTCAGTTAGTTCGTAAAGTATTTTTATATCAGTTCCACCAATTAATAAATTTACATCCTCCTGCGTTATTTTATCTGTAAATGATGTTACCTGATCAAGCAGTGTTAAAGCATCTCTCATACTTCCCTCAGCATTTGACGCTATAGTGTAGAGCGCTTCTTCTGTGATATCTATGTTTTCTTTCTTGCAAATAAACTGGAGTCTCTGTTTTATTAAATTAACCGGAATTCTTCTGAATTGAAGATGCTGACATCTACTTAGAACAGTGAGAGGAATTTTCCTTGGCTCAGTTGTTGCCAGAACAAATACCACATGGGGAGGTGGTTCTTCCAGTGTTTTTAAGAAAGCATTAAAGGCTGATTGGCTGAGCATATGAGCTTCATCAATTATGTAAACTTTATAAACTCCTTCTACAGAAGCATACCTGATATTTTCTCTTAAATCCCTTATATTTTCCACTGAAGTATGAGATGCAGCATCTATTTCTATCACACTCATTGCTCTGCCTTCTTTTATAGCAGTGCAAGAGGGGCATTTGTCACAGGGTTTGTTTTGAGAGTCCATGCAGTTTAGTGCTTTAGCAAGAATTCTTGCTGTTGATGTTTTACCAACTCCTTTAGGCCCTGAAAAAATATAGGCATGAGAAATTTTGCCTGTTTTTAATGAATTTTCAAGTATCTTTACAACCACTTCTTGGCCTGTAAGGTCAGAGAATTTTTGAGGTCTATATTTTCTTGCCAGCCCCAGATATGCCATTTTTAATCCTTAAAAAGGGACCGACTTCCTGCGGCACACAGAAAAGAATGCTTACCGTTGCTTCCTTCCGGACCTGGCGGGGTTCACATCTTTCTGTTGCGCAGGGCCGGTCCCAGCTGAGTTTTCATTTATTTTTATTTTACCTTTACAGGCTTTGTTATGGCAAATTAAAAATTCTTCACCCTTTTTATTTTTCTTTTTTAACATATACGGAGACTTACATTCTGGACATTCCACTGAAATCGGTTCAGTAGGGAGTGTGAATTTACATTCCGGATAATTAGAACAAGCCCAAAAACTTCTTCCTTTTTTAGTCTGTTTTTTTAAAATATCTCCACCACATTCAGGACATTTTATTCCAGCAGTGATTGATTGAGTATGTTTGCATTCTGGATATCTTGAGCAAGCAATAAATTCTCCTCTTTTACCGTTTCTAATAACAAGTGGAGCTCCGCACTGTGGACATATTTTGTCTGTAGGTTTGGTCTCTTTGTGGTTTTCATTATTGTTCAATGATCTGGTGTTTTTGCATTGAGGATAGCCAGAACATGCTAAAAATGGTAAGCCTTTGCTCCATCTTATAACCATGTCTTTACCACATTTTTCGCATTTTACTGCTGTCTTAATTGTTTTTGGTTTTGTTCTTTTGCCAATTTTTAAAGCTTCTTCAAGATCTTTTTTAAACTCTTTATAAAATTCTTCAATGACTTTATCCCATTTCACTTCATTTAGAGAAATTTTATCAAGGTTTTCTTCCATTTTTGCGGTAAAATTGTAATCCATAAGCTCAGGAAATTTTTCTTCAAGCAGGTCATTTACAACAAAACCAAGATATGTAGGATAAAGCCTTGTCTTGAGTTTTTTTACATATCCTCTTTCCTGAATTGTACTTAGTATTGTTGCATAGGTAGAGGGTCTGCCAATGCCTTTTTCTTCAAGAGCTTTAACAAGTGTTGCTTCTGTGTATCTTGGTGGAGGCTCTGTTGTATGTTTTTCTGATTCAATTTCAATAAGCTTTAGTTGAGTTTTTTCTTCCATCAAAGGTAATAAATTATCCTGTTCAGTTTCTTCATCTTTATAGAGCATGAGAAATCCCGGGAAAACAACAACTGAACCACTTGCTCTGAATTGTACAATATTCATTGAACTTTGAATATTAAATTTTGAATCATCCGAATAATGTATGGTGTCTTCAATTATGTATGTGGTTTGCTCAATCACTGCTTCTGCCATCTGGCTTGCGAGAAATCTATCCCAGATTAGTTTATACAAAGCATACTGCTCTTTTGTAAGATATTTTTTAACGACTGCCGGGGCTTTGTCAGGATAAGTAGGCCTTATGCATTCATGGGCATCCTGTATTGGAGTTGTTCTTTTCTTAATTTGTTTGCCTTTATCTGTGCCTACAAATTCTTTACCAAAGGTTTCCTCAATAATTTTTTTTGCCCATTTTTGTGCTTCCTCGGCAACCCTTACAGAGTCAGTTCTCATATATGTAATAAGTCCAACTCTGCTTCCTTCTATATCAATTCCCTCATATAGCTGTTGAGCAAGCATCATTGTTTTCTTAGGAGAAAAACCAAGTATTGTAGAAGCCTGTTGCTGAAGCGTTGCTGTTCTGAAAGGTTCAGGCGGATTTTTCTTTTTTCTTTTCTTTTCAACCCTATTAAGTGAATAGGTTAATGTCTTAAGTTCCTGAAGAATTCTCTTGGCATCTTCTTCTGTAGTAATCAAAAATTTAGCTTTTTCATCTGTTCTGTCAACAACAAGTTTGCCTTTATATTTATATAAATTTGCATTAAGTTGTTTTTCGCCATTGTCAAATTTACCATGTATGGTCCAGTAATCCACAGGTTGAAATTTAAGAATCTCTTTTTCTCTCTCAACAACCATTCGTAAAGCAACGGATTGAACTCTTCCAGCAGACAGTCCTTTTTTAACTTTTTTCCAAAGCATTGGACTTAGATTGTAACCCACAAGTCTGTCAAGAATTCTTCTTGCCTGTTGAGAATATACCTTGTTTAAATCTATTTTTGATGGATGTTCAATTGCTGTTTTTACTGCATTCGGAGTAATTTCATGAAATATGGCTCTATAAACTTTTTCTTCAGGGATTTTTATTTCTTCTCGGATGTGATAGGCTATGGCTTCTCCTTCTCTGTCAGGGTCTGTAGCTATGAAAATTTTTTGAGCTTTTTTTGCAGACTCTCTGAGTTCTTTTACAATCTTTTCTTTACCAGGAATTATAATGTATTCAGGTTGAAATCCTCTTTCAATATCAATGCCAAGCCTGTCCTCTGGAAGATCTTTAATGTGTCCAATAGATGCTTTTACCTCAAAATCTTTTCCAACAATTTTATTAATTGTTTTTGCCTTTGCAGGTGATTCAACAATTATAAGATTTTTTCCTTTCAGTTCCATACTATCTGTTTTCCTTTGCTGAAAATAAAGCTGTATATATCATCTTCATGGAGGTCTGTTTCTTTCATTAATAAATAAGCAAGCAAAGCTCTAATCATATCAATTTCTTCACGATCAAGAAGTTCGCTTCCTTCAATAAAATTAAGCTCTTCTTTAATTTGATGTAAATCAATGTCCATAAGAGACAGATCCTTTAAAGTGTCCTCATTATAATCATTGTCAATTAATTGTCTTGCAAGAACTCTCAAAAAATCAAGAAGCTTCATCTAAATCCTCCTCATAAATTTTCCTTCTGCCTTAATGATTAATCTCTTTATTTCAAGTTTAAGAAGTATCTCAAGAACCTTGGTTATTTTTATGCCTGTTTTTAAAACAACTTCGTCTGCTGTTAAAGGTTCTTCCAGTATATTAAATACAGTTTTTTCATCATCGTCAAGTGCAACCGTTTCAGTTTCACTCTTCTTTTTTAATAATGGAATAAAATGAGATAGTTCTTCAAGTATGTCTTCAATTTTTGTAACAACTTTTGCGCCTTTTTGTATTAAGTAATTTGTGCCTTCGGAGTTTTTTGATGTAATATTTCCTGGAACAGCAAAAACTTCTCTTCCCTGTTCCAGAGCTAAAGATGCAGTTATCAAAGCACCAGAGTTTATTGCAGCTTCTGTAACAACTGTGCCAATGGATATTCCGCTTATTATTCTGTTTCTTTTTGGAAAGTTCTCCTTTTTCGGTCCTTCTTCAGGATAAAATTCGCTCAAAATCGCACCATTTTGTATAATTTTCTCTGCCAGTGTTTTATTCTCCGATGGATAGATATATAAAACTCCGCTTCCCAGAACAGCAATGGTTCTACCACCCTGAGACAGTGCTGCTCTGTGAGCAACTGAATCAATTCCTCTTGCAAGTCCACTTACAATGGTTATTCCAAAGGATGCAAGCTCAGAGGCTAATCGATCTGTTACTCTTCTGCCATACTCGCTTAAATTTCTTGAACCCACGATTGCTAATCCAAGATGATCTTCAGGTTTTATCTCTCCTTTGCAGAATAAAACCACAGGGGGGTCATAGATTTCCTTTAAAAGCCCTGGATATTGGGCAGCATTAAATGGGTAAATTTTTATTTCTCTTTTTTCGCAGAGTTTCATTGTTCTGTCTATCTCATTCCAGTTGTTAAATTCTTTTATTCTTTTAGCTCTTTCTATACCTATTCCTTCAACCTCAGCAAGTTCTTCAATACTTGAACTAAAAATCTTTTTTGCAGAGTTAAATTTTTTAAAAAGCCTTTTTACCAGAACAGGACCCAGATCTTTTATTTCATTTAAAGCAAGACAGAATCTTGTTTCTTCATTAAACATTTTTTAACATTCTTAGTCTCAGTGCATTGATTTTTATAAATCCTTCAGCATCTTTCTGGTTGTAGACCTGGTCTTTTTCAAAAGTTGCCAATTCCTTGTTATAAAGAGAGTAGGGAGATTTTCTTCCAGCAACAATGCAGTTGCCTTTGTATAGCTTTAGTCTCACTGTGCCTGTAACATTTTTTTGGATTTCATCAATCAATTTTTGCAAAGCCATTCTTTCAGGTGAAAACCAGTATCCATAATAAATAAGCTCTGCATATCTTGGAATTAGACTATCTCTTAGATGCATTAATTCTCTGTCCATTGTTATTGATTCAATTGCCTTGTGAGCAATGTGTAAAACTGTTCCAGCAGGAGTTTCATAAACTCCCCTTGATTTTATACCAACATAGCGATTCTCCACAATATCTATTCTGCCAATTCCATTTTCTCCAGCGATTTTGTTGAGTTTTTGAAATAGCTCTGTACCTGACAGTCTTTCTCCGTTTAATGCAACTGGATTGCCTTCTTCATATTCTATTTCAATATAAGTTGGTTTATCATGAGCCTTTTCAGGAGGTATTACCATTGTATACATATCTTCTGGCGGTTCTCTCCAGGGGTCTTCAAGTATTCCTCCTTCATAGCTTATGTGAAAAAGATTTCTATCAATACTGTAAGGCTTTTCCTTTGTTGCCTGAACAGGAATGTTATGTCGTTGGGCATATTCAATGAGTGAGCTACGGGAGTCAAACTCCCATTCACGCCATGGTGCAATTACTTTTATGTCAGGCTTCAAAGCATAATAGGTCAATTCAAATCTTACTTGATCGTTTCCTTTTCCTGTAGCTCCATGAGCTACTGCTTCGGCTTTTTCTTTTATTGCAATTTCAATCTGTTTTTTTGCTATAAGAGGTCTTGCAATAGATGTTCCCATAAGATAACCTGTTTCATATACTGCATTCGCTCTTAACATAGGAAATATGTATTCTTTTACGAATTCTTCTTTTAAATCTTCAATGTAAACATTTGATGCACCTGTTTTTAGAGCTTTTTGAGCAATTTCATCAAAATTTTCTTCCTGTCCGATGTCAGCGCAAAAAGCAATCACTTGAGCATTGTACTTTTCTTTTAACCATTTAATAGCAACTGAAGTGTCCAGTCCTCCTGAATATGCAAGAATAATTTTCATTATTTTTCCTCCTTTTTATAATGGTAAATAAGCTCTTGCATTAAGATAAAGATCAGATTTTTCACCTCTAAGAAATCTATGGTATCCTGCAACAGCTATCATTGCAGCATTATCTGTGCAAAGAGATTTTGAAGGAAGATAAATCTCTAATCCTTCAATCATTTTAGCTCTCTTTCTTAATTCACTGTTTGCAGCCACTCCTCCTGTTATAACAACCCTTTTTAATTTTTCCATAGATGCTGCCCATTTTATTTTTTCAATTAATACATCAATAACACAGCACTGAAAGGCAGCTGATATATCCTTTTTTACATCATCGGGAACTTTTCCTTCTTCATATCCAAGATTTTTTAAAAGAAGCTTAACTGCAGTTTTTAATCCACTGAAGCTAAAATCCAGACTTCCATGCAAATAGGGTCTTGGAAGATTAAATTTTTCTGGATTACCTTCATTTGCCATCGAATCAATTACAGGTCCACCTGGATATCCAACTCCAAGCATTTTTGCTACCTTATCATAGGCTTCTCCTGCTGCATCATCACGAGTTCTTCCAAGTTCTTTATATTTGCCAAAATCATCTACTCTGTAAAGGCTTGTATGGCCTCCTGATACAATAAGAGTTAGAAAAGGGAAATCAGGATAAAGTTTTTCAAGAAAAATCGCCTGAATGTGTCCTTCAAGATGATTTACGCCAATCAGAGATTTTCTCGATGCATAGCTTAATGCTTTTGCAAAGCATAGTCCAACTAAAAGAGAGCCAATAAGCCCAGGACCATGACAGACAGCAATTAATTCAATATCTTTCATGGTTAGATTTGCTTCATTAATAGCTTTTTCTGTAACATCCCATATACATTCAATGTGTTTACGTGAGGCTATTTCAGGCACAATCCCTCCGTATTTACTGTGAAACTTAATTTGAGAAGAAACAACATTGCTTAAGATCTTTCTATCCTCTAACACTGCCACTGATGTATCGTCACAGGATGTATCAATTCCAAGCACAATCATGAATTACATGCTTCCGTAAGAGTGTAATCCACTTAAGAATAAATTTACTCCAAGATAGGTAAAAATAGTTACAATAAAGCCAATTACTGCTATCATTGAAATTTTTGTTCCCTTCCATCCTCTTATAAATTTTGCATGAAGATAAAAGGCATAAACAAACCATGTTATCAATGACCATGTTTCCTTAGGATCCCATCCCCAGTATCTTCCCCATGCTTGATCAGCCCATATAGCACCAAAAACCAAGCCTCCAATGGTAAATATAGGGAAACCAAAGGCAATTCCTTTATAGGTAACATCTTCAAGAAATTCTGGAGTAATTTTTAAACTTTTAAGGATTTTTATCAAAAAGTCGCTAAATTTCCAGAAAATAAAAATCATTGCTATTAATGCTATCCAGCTAAAAATAGAAATTACAATTGAAGAATTTCCCAGAGTTGAATGAAAGATTTTAACTGATTTAGGATTTGATGCTGAGACAACATCAAATATTATTGATAAAAACATAAAAAGCATGAAGCCTAAAATTGAAGTTGAAAAAATGTATTTAAAAGATTTTTTATTTTTTGTTTCCATTATTACATGAAGAAGACCAGTTATAAAGCTTATTCCAAAAGCAGCATAGGCAATAAAACTTAATGTAACATGTGCGAGCAGCCAGTTACTTTTCAAAGCAGGAACAAGGGGCTGAACTTCCTTAGTGATTCCGAGCACATCTGTAAGTCCAATAGTAATTCCAGCAACAATGGAAACAAAAACTCCAAAGCTTCTGTTTTTATACTTCCACTCAATAAAAAGATAACCTAAGACCATACACAAAACAAAAAAAACCAGACTTTCATATAGATTTGTTACTGGAATGCTTCTCATAATTGAGTGATTTATCACATACATTTCTTTAAATCTCTGAATAAATCCATAAATGTGAATGAGAGCACCTGTAGAAAGCATACCCGTTGCAGCAAAGCCTACCTTTTTATTTTTTGTGAGTAAATACACAATATAAATGGGCATTGCAATAATATAAAAAAGTCCTGCAATAGAGATTATTTGATAGCTCATCTTTCGTCTCCTTCCAATTTGTTTATCATTTCATCAATTTGTTTTTCAACCATTCCTTTTGATGTAGGGGCATAAAAAGTTATCTCATTTTTCTTTACTACTGCAAAGTAATTAACGGGTCTTAAAAAAAGGCAGATAAAAAGTCCGACACACATTAAAATTGAGCCTATGTATATAAGAGGAACTCCAGGGTCTCGTCTTACCTGTAGCCCTGTAAATTGGGCACCCCATAGTTCGTTAAATTTTAATTTTCCATAAGGAGTCTGCCATGTCTCAGGAATTTTTTTAAGTATCCATTGTTGTGTTTTTTTACCATTTTCTTCAAAACTTACAAGTACAGCAGGATTAATCATCTCAGAGCTCATATTAAAAAGCCTGCCTTCTTCGTCTATTCCTAAGGCAGGAGAAAAATCTATAACAGAGGCAGTAACTGAGGTCTCAGGAATTCTAAATTTTTCTTCAAAATGTGCTTTAATGTTGTGTTCTTTTCCTGTTTTATCAAAATAAGTAAATCTAAACTCAGCGTGTTCTGTTGGTTGAAATCCATAGCTTGCCTGATAAAAGGTAATTCCATTGTAGGTAAAAGGATGGTTTACTTCTATAACGGTGTTTTCCTTAACAGGTTTACCATTTTCAATAATTCTGATATAGCTTTTATAAGCTTTTGGTATACCAGAGTTTTCGTAGTATTCAACTTCAAATTTATCGCACCTCACCTCAAAACCAAGTGGAATAGTCTTTCCTTCATCAGAAATTGCAAAGTTTAGTCCTGTTCCTTCAACTATGTTCATAGAACCTCTAAATCCAAAAAAAGTTCCTATTAAAGCTCCGGCAAGAATTATCAGGATGCTTAAATGAGTTAAGTATACTGCCAGTCTTGTTTTGGTCCATTTTTTTGCCTGGAGTTGAAATCCTTCCTGAGTTTCAAAAAAATATGTTGAAAATCCTTTATTCTTAAAGAGTTCTTTAATTTTCTCCAGTATTCTATCATCCTTTATTTTTATTGTCTTTTTTATTGGCATTTTATCCAGTACCTGTACAGGATAAGGCTGGGGCTGCACTTTAAAAGATTTTATAAGAGCAGGTAGTCTGTCAATTGAACAGACAATCAGGTTTAAAGCAAACATAAATAGTAAAAAGGTAAACCACCAGCTGTGATAAACATTATTAAGGTCAAAAAGGCTAATTATTTCGTAAGTTTTATGAGCAGATGAAATTGACATGAATTTAGAGAAAAATTTAATAACAGGCTCAGGCTCAATGCTTTGAGGAATAACTGTCCCAATTGCAGCTCCAACTGAAATAATAATAAATAAAGCTACTGCAAGGTCAACAGAAGCAAAGAAATTCCACACTTTTTCATTTACTCTGTTAAGCATTTTTCCTCCAATTCAAGTTCCTAATTGATTAATTTATCACAGTTGTGATATATTTTTCTATGACATATTTAAAAAAAATTATTATTTTTGCTTCAGTGCTTTTACTTTTTTTATCTGCTTCATCTGCATATTGTAAAGAAAAAAAACCAGTTATCCTTTATCTTTTCTGGGCTGAAGGATGTCCACATTGTGCTAAAGAAAAATTGTTTCTCTCTGATTTAAAGAAAAAATATCCATTACTTCAAGTTAAAGATTATGAAATTTCCCTTCCGGGTTCAATAGGACTTCTCCAAACAATGTCAAAAGCTTACAATATAACTCCAAGAGGAGTTCCTGTTACATTTATTGGTAATAAGGCATTAATTGGGTTTTCAGAAAAAATTGCCTTCCAGATTGAAGAAATTGTAAAACATTGCCTTAAAAATACCTGCGAAGATCCTCTTTATAAAAAATAATTATCGTTTATTCTAAAATTTTTTATAAATATTGATATTCTCTTTCTATTGTGGTATAATGTTTCAAACTTTATAAAACAAGGAGTGAGGGATGAGAGGAATATTAATCGGGAGTGTTATTATTCTGTGTTTTTTGATTTCCTATTTTATTCCGGTAAAAGATGCAGTTTCTGATGATGTAAAATCCTGTTTGCGATGTCATGGAATGAAAACACTATCGAAACAATTAGAAAATGGGCAATCCCTTTCTCTTTATATTGATGGTGCTAAATTTGAAAAATCTGTTCATGGAGCTATGGATTGCTCCTCCTGTCATCCAGATATTACATTAAAGAATCATCCAAAACCAAAGAAAATAGCAGATAAAAAAGTTTATACAAAGGAATTTTCAAAAAATTGTCTTATCTGTCATCCTCAGGATTCTTTAACTAAACCTAAAATGCACGGAGAAGTTGTGAAAAAGGGTGAGATTTTATGTGCAGAATGTCATGGTTCTCACTATATTAACTCCATAAAAGAATGGAAAAATAAAGCATCTTTTAATGATTACTGTTTAACCTGCCATCAGTTTAATATGACTAAGACTCTGCCAAATAAAGAAAAGATTTCTCTTAAAGTAAATGAACAAGAGATTAAAAACTCTGTTCATGGTAAATTTCAGTGTCTGGTCTGCCATGCTGATTTTTCAAAAGTAAAACATCCTGTTTACAACTATAAAAGTAAAACAGAATACAGAACACAAATGACCGCTATTTGCACAAAATGCCATACTGACAAAGAACTTCAGAAAAATCCTGCTCATTATGCTCTAACTAAAACAGCTTCCTGCATTGAATGTCATGGTTATCATGGAGTAAAACCAGTTAAGACTGTCAAGTCCCTCCCTGAAAATCAATATTGTTTAAAATGTCACAGCAGCAGTATTGTTATGAAGATGAAAAATGGAGAAACTCTGTCAGTTCAGGTAAAGGAAGGTGATCTTTTAAGTTCTGTCCATAAAAAATTAAAATGCACAGATTGCCATAAAGAATTTTCCACAACCCAGCATCCTGTAAGAAACTTTGACTCCGTTAAAGATTATAGGGCAAAGGCAAAAGATGTTTGTAACAACTGCCATCAGGAGGCAGTTAAAAAATATGATATGAGCATTCATGCAGAAGCACTTAAAAAAGGGAATCAACAATCTCCTGATTGTCTTAAATGTCATGGTTATCATAAAGTAGCATTAATTACAAAAGACAAAAATGCAAGTTCTGAACTCTGTATAAAGTGCCATTCCGAATCAGGCCAGGCATTCAAAGCAAGTGTTCACCAGAAAGCTATTAATGATGGCAAACAGAATGCTCCAAACTGTGCTTCCTGTCACAATTCCCATGATGTTTTGCCAACGAATATAGCAAAACTTGGAGATTCCTGTACTAAATGCCATAAAGATGTTAAAACAAGCCATAATAAATGGCTTTGGAATCCTCCTCTAAGGCTCACCACATTTGTAGATGCTCATTTTAATTCCGCCTCCTGCGTTGGCTGTCATACAAATGTTAATAAAGCAATTTATCTTACACTTTTTGATAGAGCTAAGACCAAGCCATTAACAGAATCTGAAGTTGCCAGGATTTTCGGTATTGATATAAAAGATGTTAAAGGGAAAGTTGATTACAACAATGATGGAAAAATTGGGCAGAAAGAACTCTGGCAGTTTATGTCTACAATAAAAGCAAAATCAAATGCGAATCTTTCAGGCAGAATTGATGTTTTAAATCCCAGTGATGCCCATAAGATAGAACCAAAATCAAAAGCTATAAAAGATTGTGCAGCATGTCATAATCCAGCAGCTACCTTTGCTGCAAAGCTTGAAATTAACAGGGAAGGTGAAAAGTCTATTAAATTTGCCCTTGACAGTAAAGCATTAAACTCAGTTTATGCAATACCGAATATCAAGGACTTTTATGTACTGGCATTAACGAAAATAAAAATCCTTGATATCTTATTCTTTATTGCCTTATTGGGTGGAATAGCGATTCCTGTAGGGCATATAACTCTTAGAATCTTAACCGCACCAATTAGAAGAAAAAGAAGGGAGGGTAAATAATGAAAAAGATATATCTTCATCCATTACCAGTTAGAATCTGGCATTGGATAAATGCCATAGGTTTTATAGTACTTATACTTACTGGAGCTCAAATAAGATTTGTTGATTCAATGGGACTTATGAGTTTTGAAACAGCTGTTCAGATTCATAGCTGGCTTGGTTTTATATTGCTTGCAAACTATTTTATCTGGCTTCTTTATTATCTTTTTTCAGGAAAACTATTCAAAATATACATTCCACCATTCTGGAAGCCAGTAGAGTTCATAAAAAATTCAATAAAGCAGGCAAAATATTATGGATATGGAATTATGGTAGGTGATGAAAATCCTCATCATCCAATACCTGAAAACAAATTTAATCCTTTGCAACAGGTTTCTTATTTAATGATTATGGTAGTATTAATTCCTCTACAGATTATTACAGGATTGATTTTATGGGATCCTCAACTTTTTGGTTCATTAGCCAAAATTATTGGAGGACTCCAGATTGCGACATTGATTCACACAGGATTATGGATATTCTTTAGCGCCTTTATAATTGTTCACTTCTATCTTGCTACCCTGGGACATACACCGATGGCGCATATTAAGGCAATGTTTACAGGTTATGAAGAAGAACATGAGGAGCACTGATAAAAAAAGCATGAAACTGAAAGGAGGTGAATAAGATTGAAGTCTAAAAAAGGGTTAATAGTTCTAACTGCTGTTGTTTTTTTATTTGCAATCTCTTTTGTATATGCTCAGCCTCAGGATGTATACGACTTAAAAATTGAAGGTGGCAAGCTTTCTCCTGTTAAATTCAGTCATGGAAAACATTCAACTGACTACAAGGTAGACTGTAAAGTATGTCATCACAAGGAAGCAGATCCAAAGGTAAAAGCTCAAAAGTGTACAGATTGTCACGATCCAGCAGAAGCTAAAAACGGAGCTCCAAAAGCTATGGATGCCTATCATAAGACCTGCATTGACTGTCACAAAAAAGCAGTTGAAGAAGGAAAAGCAGCACCAACTAAAAAATGTAACGAGTGTCACAAAAAAAGTTAATTTAATTTTATATTTCTTTGTAAGCCGGGGATTTCCCGGCTTTTTTATTGAGGTAAGAATATGGAAAAATTTAAAAAATTCATTGGAAAGCCTTTTAAGCTGGAAGTCCTTAAAAATGAAAATGTTTTACAAAATAGCTCAATTTGCTGTCAAAATCTTCCTGATAAAATAGAAGAATTTGAGGAGATTGAATTTTTAGTAGATGATATAGTTATGTGCGTTGCTGTGCTTGAAGGGAAAATCAAAAGAATAATGCTCGTTAAAGTAAATAAAGAAGCACCTGATGAGTGCACACCTCTTACAAAGGAAGAGCTTGAAGCTTTTCTTAAAAAAAATGAAGAAAAACTTTTAAAATTTTTTGAAAATATAACTAATTAAATGCTAAAATAATAAAGCTCTGGAGAGGTGCCGGAGTGGCCGAACGGGCGCGACTGGAAATCGCGTGTGGGGTCTAAAAGCTCCACCGAGGGTTCAAATCCCTCCCTCTCCGTATTATGAAAATTCTTGGTAAGAACATGGCATGGTTATTGCAAACAGAAAGGATAAATTTAATTCTCCCGAAAGAGAACAAAAAAATATTTTAAAGTTTCATAAAATAAGAAATTTCATTTTCTCTGAAAAAAGCTCATAGCTTCGATTAACTGTTTTTTGTTGCCTACATAGATTATTATATCTCCTTCCTTTAGTATAAAATCAGCCTGTGGATTTAAAATTGTTTCCTCTCCTCGCTGCACTGCAATTACTGTAACTTTTGCCTCTTGCCTTAAATTAAGAGATTTTAATGAATGCCCAATAAGCCATGAATCTTTTTCAACAAGAAAACTATCCATCTCCAGTCCTTCAAAAACAATACACTCAATTCCTGAGCGTGTCTTTGATATATCTGGAAGACGTAAAATTTCATATCCTTCTGCTCTGATTTTTTCTATCATCTGTAGTATTTGATTTCTTGGCACTCCAAAACGATGGAGCACTCTTGCAAAAATTTCCAAAGATGTCTCAAACTCTTCAGGAATAACTTCATCTGCTCCGAGTTTCGTAAGTTCTTCAATTTCTGTTATAAATCTCGTTCTTACAATTGTGTGAATTTTTTGATTTAATGTTTTGGCAATCTGAACGATTTTTCTTGTTGACACAGGATCAGATATGGCAATCATAAGAATTTTTGCCCTGTGAATTCCCAATTTATGCAAAATCTCTGGACTTGTTCCGTCGCCATAATAAATAGGCTCTCCCTTCTTTTTCATTTTTCTTACAGTATCAGGATTAAGTTCTAAAATAACATAGGGTATATTAGTTTCTTTTAAAACCCTTGCAAGATTTCTTCCATTTAAACCAAAACCTATAATTATCACATGATTGGATTTCCTTACAACAATTTCTTTTCCTTTTATTTTTTGTGTCTTTTCAAGTGCTTTGAATGGTTCTTTACTTATTAAATAATTGATTGCAGATGGAGAATATCTTATGATCAGAGGAGTAAATAACATTGTTATTACAGAAGCAGCGATAAAATTTTGATAATCATTTTCATTTAATAATCCCATTATTTTTCCTGTAAATGCAAGGATAAAGGAAAATTCTCCAATTTGAGAAAGTGCTAAGGCAGAAGTTAAGCATATCTTAAGAGAGCGAAGGAAAAAGTAAATGATAAGAGCAATGCTTAAAGCTTTAGAAAAAAAAATCCCTCCAACAAGAAATGCTAACTCTGAAATATTATTTGTAATATAAGTGACATTTAAAAGCATTCCAATGGAGATAAAGAATATGCCTGAAAAAGTCTCCTTAAAAGGTAAAATGTCAGACACAGCCTGAGCTGAATATTCAGACTCTGAAATAACTACACCTGCTAAAAAAGCTCCAAGTGCAAGGGAAAGTCCTAATTTTGATGTAAAGAAAGCTGTTCCAAGACAGATTGAAATAATTGCAATTATAAAAAGTTCTCTGCTTCGTGTTTTTACAACTTCATGAAGAATAAAGGGAACAGCTATTCTTGAAAAAAGGAAAATAACAGTGAGTATAATAAAAGCCTTTAAGATAATTCCAAAAAACATATAAAAACTTCCATCTTCAGCAGAAAGCATCTGCGTAAAAAGCATAAGTGGGACTACACAAAGATCCTGGAAAAGAAGAATTCCAAGAGAAATTTTTCCATGTGGTGAATTTAGTTCTCCTCTATCAGAAAGAAGCTTCATAACAATAGCAGTACTGCTTAAAGCAACAATAAAGCCATAAAAAAGGGATAAATTTAAAGCTGTATTTAAAACAATTTGACTTATGATACTTACTACAATTATTGTAAACAAAACTTGAAGGCTTCCAAATAAAAAGACCTCTTTTTTTAACGAAAATAATTTCGGGATAGAAAATTCCACGCCAATGGTAAACATCAAAAGAATCACACCGATTTCAGCAATTAACTCAACCTGTTGAGGCTCCTTTATAAGTGCCATTCCATGTGGACCTATTATTGTGCCTGCAATAAGAAAACCTACAATTGCTGGAATTTTGAATTTTCCAAGAACATAAATGATTAAACCAGAAATACCAAAAATAATAAGTATTGCCTGTAAAAATTCATAAATCATTTTTATATTATGCTTAATTTTTTAAAGTCTTTCAAATTGTTAAGTTTGAAAATCACACATTCTTGCCTGTTATAATAAAAACATGAAGGGTAGGGCAGTTTATATTAAAACTTTTGGATGTCAGATGAATGAACATGATACAGAAAGAATGCTTGGAATTCTGGAAGCAAAAGGATTCATTGAAGTGGAAGAACCCAGAAAAGCAGATATTATTATTTTTAATACCTGTGCAATAAGACAGAAAGCAGAACAGAAATTTTTAAGTAGTCTTGGAAGAGTTAAATATATTAAAAAGAGAAATCCTCAATTAAAAATTATTGTAGCAGGTTGTGTAGCTCAACTTCAGGGTGAAAAGCTTTTAAATAAAGCTCCATATATTGATTATATAATCGGTCCTGATAATATTCATATTCTTGAAAGTATTATTGAAGATCAATCTGAAAGAATATTTATACATGAAAATTCAAATGTAGTTAATGCTAAAATTCCTATAAAAAGAAAGCACTCTGTAAAAGCATGGGTAAATATAATTTATGGATGTAATAATTATTGTGCTTACTGTGTTGTTCCATATACCCGGGGTAGGGAAAGGAGCAGACCTGCAGAGGATATTATTAAAGAGATTGAGCTTCTTTCAGAACTTGGGTTTAAAGATGTCACCCTTCTTGGACAGAATGTAAATTCATATAAAGATGGTGATATTGATTTTCCAGCATTACTTGAAAAAGTTAATGAAATTAAAGGAATTGAAAGAATTCGTTTTGTTACTTCCCATCCCAAAGATTTATCAAGGAGACTTATTTATGCAATGAAAAATTGCGAAAAGGTATGTGAACACATTCATCTTCCTCTTCAGGCAGGTTCAGATAAAATTCTCAAACTTATGAACAGAAAATATACCTATGAAGAATATCTTGAAAAAATACACTGGCTTAGGGAAACAATCCAAAATATTTCAATTACTTCAGATATTATTGTTGGATTCCCTCAAGAAGAGAATGAAGATTTTGAAAAAACTCTTAATGCTTTAAAAGAAATTCAATTTGACGGTATATTTGCTTTTAAATTTTCTCCAAGACCTGGAACTTCTGCAACAAGGCTTGATGGACACATCTCAGAAGAAATCAAAGCTAATAGACTTACAGAGGTTTTAAGGCTTCAGGACGAGATAACTGAGAGAAAAAACAAAGCATTGGAAGGCACAATTCAAGAAGTTCTCATTGAAGATAGAGAAGGTGAATATTCAACAGGAAGAACAAGAACAAATAAAATAGTAAAAATTGCTTCTGATATTGCTTTAGGTAGTATTGTTGATATAAAAATTGTAAAGGCGCACAGACACTCCTTAGAAGGAGAACTTATCCAAAAATGAAGGTATGTTTTATTACATATGGATGCAAGGTTAATCAGGCAGAATCGCAGAGATGGGAAAAACGTTTAAGGCTTAGAGGTTATACTATTACAACTAATCCAGAAGAAGCAGAGATCTGGATTATAAATACCTGTGCAGTAACTCATAAGGCTGAGGTTCAATCAAGACAGATAATAAATAAAGCTAAAAAATTAGGTAAAAAGGCTTTTGTCACAGGTTGCTATGTAGAACTTTGCAGACCCAAAGAATTTGAAAATTTAAAGGTATTTTTAAATTCTGAAAAAGACAATATAATCAATAACCTAAAACCATTAGATAAAACTGAAACTTTAAATATTTTACGCCACAGAGCTATTGTTAAAATTCAGGATGGTTGTAATCAATATTGCAGTTATTGTATTGTGCCATATTTAAGGGGTAAACCAAGAAGTTATAGGTTTGAAGAAATTTTGAAAGAAATCAATGATTATACTGCAATGGGAATTAAAGAAATTGTTCTAAGCGGAATTAATATTGGACTATATGGGAAAGATTTAGAAAATAAAATGAGTTTAAACGGACTTCTTAAAATAATACTTAAGAAAACTTCCGGATTTAGAATAAGATTGAGTTCTATTGAAGTAAATCATATTGATGATGAATTTGTTGAAATAATCTCTGATCATAGAATTTGCAAACATCTCCATATTCCGCTTCAGCATGGAAGCGATAGAATTTTAAAACTAATGAATAGACCATATGATTCCACTCAATTTTGTGGCATAATAGAGAAAATTTTAAAAAAATATCCAAAGCTCTCTATTGGTACTGATATAATAGTTGGTTTTCCATCAGAAACTGAAGAAGACTTTAAAAAAACTTTAGAATTAATTGAAAAAACAGAATTTTCATATTTACATGTCTTTTCATACTCTAAGAGACCTTTTACAAAGGCTTCAACAATGTGTGAGGACATCCCTGACAATATTAAAAAAGAGAGAGCAAGCTACTTGATAGAAGTTGGCAAGAAGAAAAAATCAGAATATATTAAAAAATTTGTAGGTTCTAAACTTGAAGTAATTGTTGAAAACAAGAAAAATGGCTTTTTTTCAGCAACTTCTGATAATTATATTAAATGTTTTATTGACAGTAAAGAGTCTATCACAGGAAATATTTTAAGAGTCATTGTAAATTATGTTGACGAAGCACATGCCTTTGCAAGTCTAATTAACGATATATAATAACTAAAAAATCAGTTTGCCCAATTAATATTCAATTCAAGATTTTTCCATAAGATTTGTAATATTTTGCGATTTTCTCACAAAAATCTTAACAACTTTTAAACATTTTTTATCATTAAAATTATGTCTGATAATGTATATTATGTTAAATTTTTATATTTTTAATCCTTTCTATCAATCTCTTGAAATTTTAGGCAAATTCAAAAAATGCTACAATTATATGAAAATGTGCTATACTTAATTTACTAACAAGCAAGTTTTAATTTTATAGGAGGAAAGTGATGAGATATTCTAAATTATTTATTCCTACTATGAGAGAAATTCCTTCTGGAATTAATGCAATATCCCATATTTTAATGCTTAAAGCTGGATATGTAAGACAGCTTGCTGCAGGATTATTTATTTTTCTTCCGCTTGGATGGCGAGTTTTAAATAAAATAAATACGATTTTGAAAGAAGAGATGGAGAAAATTGGGGCACAAGAAATTTCGATGCCTATTCTTCATCCAGCTGAAATATGGCAACAGACAGGAAGATGGTATACCATAAAAGAAGAAATGTTCAGACTTAAAGATAGAACTGGTAGAGATATGTGTCTTGGTATGACTCATGAAGAAATTATGGCATGGATAGCTTCTAAAGAAATAAAATCTTATAGACAGTTACCACAAGTATGGTATCAGATTCAGACAAAATTAAGGGATGAAGCAAGACCTCGTGGGGGCGTTTTAAGAACAAGAGAATTCATCATGAAAGATAGTTATAGTTTTGATATTGACTGGGAGGGACTGGATAAAAATTATAAACTTCATGCAGAAGCTTATCACAGAATTTTTACAAGATGTGGTCTAAAATATTTTCAAGTTGAATCAGACCCTGGAATAATGGGAGATATGGAATCCCATGAGTTTATGGCTCCAACGCCCGCTGGTGAGGATGATATTGTTTTATGTGACCACTGTGGTTATGCAGCTAATATTGAAATTGCCAGGTCTCAGTTACCTACCCTGTCACCTTTAAACATGGAATATAAAGAAGCTCACACTCCTCAAAAAAAATCAGTAAAAGAGGTAGCGGAATTTTTAGGTTTAGATGAAAGATATTTTATCAAAACTCTTCTTGTTATATCTGAAAAAAATGGTCCTGTATTAGTTATGCTGAGAGGAGATCAAGAACTTAATGAAAAAAAACTTGCAAGAGTTATTGGAGAATTCAGCTTTGCCACGCCTGAACAGGCATTAGAAATACTTGGAGTGGAACTCGGATTTGTTGGACCAGTTGGACATAAAATCAAAAAAATTGCTGATTTTTCAATAGAAAAAGGAATTGCCTATGTTTCAGGTGCAAATAAAAAAGATTACCATCTTAAAGGAATTATTCCCGGAGAACACTTTGATGCTCAATGGACAGATATAAGAAAAGTTAAAGATAAAGATAAATGTCCAAAGTGTGGAAGCTCCTTAAGAATTGAAAAAGCAATTGAAGTAGGAAATATATTTAAACTCGGCACAAAATACACTGAACCACTGAATGCTTATTTCCTGGATAAAGATGGTAAAGAAAAGCCAATTATTATGGGAAGTTATGGAATAGGTCCTGCAAGAGTAGCTGCTGCTGCAATAGAACAAAATCACGATAATGACGGAATAATATGGCCTAAAAGTATAGCTCCTTTTGATATAGAAATTATTCCTCTTAATATGGCTGATGACAAAACTGTTAGCATAGCAGAGGAATTATATGAAAAAGTTACTGAAATTTACAATAGCTTTGCAGATAGACATATGGAAGTTTTAATTGATGACAGAGATGAACGTCCAGGAGTTAAATTTAAAGATGCTGATTTAATTGGGATACCAATTCAGGTGATAATTGGAGAAAAAGCACTCAAAGAAAATAAAGTTGAAATTAAAAAAAGAAGAACTAAAGAAACTAAAAAAGTTCCTGTAAATAAGGCTGTTGTAGAAATAGTTAATACTTATTATGAAACCTATTAAAAATATCGCAGTTATAGACATTGGAAGTAATACTTTAAGAATGTTAATAGGAAATATAAAGGCAGATAAAATTAATAAAATTTATACTGATAGAGTTGTAACGCGGCTTGGTAAAAATCTTACCGAAAATGGAGTTATTTTAGAAAAGGCAATAAAAACATCAATTATAGCTTTAAAAAATTTTAAAAAACTATTTGAAAAATTTAATGTTTCATGCGTTATTGCTGTTGGAACAAGCGCTTTAAGAGAGGCTAAAAATAGTGTGTATTTTTGCGAAAAAGTAAAGGAATTCACAGGTGTTCATGTTCATATAATTTCTGGAAAAGAAGAAGCCTATTATACATTGCGTGGAGTTATGGATGAGGAATTAAAAAAAGAGGATTCTGTTTTTATATTAGATATTGGTGGAGGAAGTTCAGAATGGATATACTGTGAAAATTCAAGATTTAATACAGGTTCTTTGCCAATAGGTGCATTAAAAATTAAAGAAAGATTTTTAAATAAAGACCCCTATTCTGAAGAATGTATACAGGAGGCTAAAAAATTTGTAAAAGAACAAATAAGAAAGGCTTTGCCAGAAACAAAAATTCAAAAAATTATTGCAACAGGAGGAACAGCTTCCAGTCTTGCTATGATTCACTTTGAATTATCTGAATATCAACCTGAAAAAATTCATATGAGCGAAATTGAGAAAACAAAACTTAAACAAATACTTGAAAAGTTATTATCTACTTCTTTACAAGAAAGGGAAAAAATCAAAGGAATGCCTCCGGATAGAGCAGACATCATATGTGCTGGTTTAATTATTTTAAAAGAGTTTGCTGACTATTTAAGAGCTGAAAAAATAATTGTAAGTGAAAATGGACTTCTTGAAGGTATAATGAAAAATTACAGGGATTTTTGCTATAATAACAAATTATGAAAAAGAAATTTACAAGGCCTGAATCTTTAAAAAATGTTCCATTTAGATACTGTCCTGGCTGTGGTCATAGTATTGCGCATAGGCTTATTGCCGAGGTTATTGATGAACTTAAAATAAGAGAAATAACAATTGGAATCGCTCCTGTTGGATGTGCTGTGTTTGCCTATGATTACTTTGATATAGATATGTTAGAAATCCCTCATGGAAGACCACCAGCAGCAGCAACAGGAATGAAAAGAGTATGTCCTGACAAAGTAATATTCGCGTATCAGGGAGATGGAGATCTTGCAGCAATTGGAACTGCTGAAATAATTCATGCTGCAAATCGTGGAGAAAATATAACCATATTTTTTATAAACAATGCAAATTATGGTATGACAGGTGGACAGATGGCTCCTACAACTCTGATTGGTCAAAGAACAACTACAACTCCATCAGGTAGAAAATCTGAATTAGCAGGTTATCCAATCCATGTATCAGAACTTCTCGCGGTGCTTGAGGGTTCAGCTTTTATTGCAAGAGGCTCTCTTGACAGTTACAAAAATATTGTTATAACTAAAAAATATATTGAGAAAGCTTTTAAATATCAGCTTGAAGGAAAAGGCTTTAGCCTTGTAGAAATGCTCTCCCCATGCCCTACTGACTGGGGAATGACTCCTGAAAAAGCCTTAAAGTGGCTCAGAGAAAGCATGATGAAAGAATTTAAATTAGGAGTAATTAAGGATAAATGGAACAACGCATAATAATAGCAGGTTCTGGTGGACAGGGAATTCTTTTTCTGGGCAAGGTAATTGCTCATGCTGCCATGAAAGAAAATAAAGAAGTAACATGGTTTCCCTCTTATGGCGCTGAAATGCGTGGAGGTACTGCTAATTGTATGGTTGTAATATCTGATGAACTTATAGGTTCCCCAATAGTTAAAAATGCTGATTATCTTATTGTATTAAATGAAGCTTCTTTTAATAAATTTTTAACCAGGGTATCTCAAGGTGGCTATCTTATTTATGATTCTTCAATAATAAAGAATTCAAAATGTCGTAATGACATCAATATTTATCCAGTTGAAGCTTCTCGAGAAGCCTCTTTGACAGGAAATCCTCGTCTTGCAAACATGATACTTCTTGGAGCTTTTATAAAGATATTCAAGACATTGAGTATAGAAAAAGTTCTTGAAACTATTGAAGAAATAATCCCTCCAAAAAGAAAAGAAATGATTGAGATTAACAAAAGTCTAATTTTAAGAGGTTTCTCCATCATTGAAAATTAGAAAAGCCGCTATATCTGATATCAAAAGAATTCACAAATTAATCAATGAGTTTGCAAAAAAAGGTGAGATGCTTCCTCGTTCTTTGAACGAATTGTATGAAAATATTAGAGATTTTTTTATTGCGGAAGAAAATAATGAAATTAAAGGTGTATGTGCATTGCATATATTATGGGAAGATCTTGCTGAAATAAGGTCTCTGGCAGTAAAAAAGGATTCACAGAAAAAAGGAATCGGAAGTCTTCTCGTTAAAAAATGTCTCAGTGAAGCTAAAAAGCTTGGAGTTAAAAAAGTTTTTGTTTTGACATATATACCTGAATTTTTTAAAAAAACAGGATTTAAAGAACTTGACAAATCCAAACTTCCTCAAAAAATATGGGGCGATTGCATTAGATGTCCAAAATTTCCTGAATGTGATGAAATTGCTCTTATTTATGAGTTCATGGAATAAAAATTATCTTAATTTCTGATATTTCTTTTAATTCTTCAATATGTTCTTTAAGTTTTTTATTTAACTCCTTTTCAAATAAATATTTTTCAATTTCGTTTCTCACAGAAATATATGGAATGTTTTTAAATTGAACTTTGTTCTGCTCATAGTATTCTCTTATTTCATTTTCCGGAATTATTATTGTTGATTTTATCTTTAAATCAATATAATTATTAATCAATTCTTCATCTTTGCCCTCAATAAAAAGCTCTTTTGCTTTTTTTAGAAGAAGAACTCTATTAATCATAGTATTTAAAATTTCTTCATTCTTAATCTGAGGAATTTTTTCTTTCATTTTAAGGGCTACACTTTCAAAATCTCTTAATGTTATTGCATAACTGTCTACATAAGCAACAACCCTATCTATAACTTCTGAAAATGCTACAGATGCATAAATTAAATTAAAAAGCGTGACCAATACTAAAATGAATTTCCCCATGTGATTCCCCTGGTTGTCTATTTAATTTATATCCATAATCTATTCTTAAGGGGCCAATCAGAGTTTTATATCTTAGTCCAACTCCTGTAGTATATTTGAGATTTGACACATCCACATCCCCTACCCTTTTCCATACATTGCCAAAATCGAGAAAATTAACTATAAAGAAGTTTTTACCAAGATATGTTCTAAATTCTACATTCCCCATTAAAAAGGCATTCCCACCTGTAGGCTGATTATTTTGTTTAGGACCCAATGTATTTTGAGCATAGCCTCTTACAGTATCTCTTCCTCCAAGAAAATATCTTTCAGAGATTGGCAGGTTCTCTGTTTTTCCATAAAGCCATGCCCACCCTCCCCTTAAAGAAGTTGCTAAAACAAGACCTTTTATTAATTCTGTGTATTTGTTTATATAAAAAGAAGATTTCATAAAGTTGAGCTCAGAACCTAAAAATTCATTGCTTAATTTTGATGTAACACCTGCGAGCCATCCTTTTGTTGGATCAAAAGGATTATCTCTGCTGTCATATATTAACGATGCTTTTATTCCACTTATAAATAATTTTCCAATGTCTTGATCGGAAATAATAACCTCAGGCATAACATCCCATGTTTTTGAATATGTTGCTTCATAAAGAAGTTCTGCCTTAAAAAACTCAGAAAATTTTTTCTCAAATCCAGCAGAAGCACTATATCTTTTTACTTTATAAATAATACTCTTCGTATCAATGTTTTTAAAATTTATTTTTTCAAAAAGCAATGATGATTTAAAAGTAAGGTCTTTCCATATCCAGGGATCAACATAAGTTATATAACTTCGTTTTTCTAAATTGTTTAGCTCAACTCTTGAAAATATCTGTTTGTTCATTCCAAATAAATTTATATAAGAAAGCTCTGCAAAAGCTTTTGCTTTTTCATATTCTCCAAATCCAAAACCAAATTCAAAGGCTCCAGCTGGAGCTTCTTCGAAATTGTAAATTAAATCTAAGGAGTCATCTTGAGGTTGAGGCTTTATATCTATCCGAGAAAAAAGTCCTGTCTTATAGAGAATTTGCCTTTCTTCTTCCAATGTGTAAGGATTATATGGTTGACTTTCTTTTGGTAGAAGTCTTTGATAAATAAATTTAGTTTTCGTTTTTTTATTACCTAAAACAATTGATTTGCCAAAATACTTTTTACTGCCCGGTTCAATTTTTAAGCTTACATACGCATCAGAGTTCTTTATTTCATAATTTCCCTCAATCCTGGCTTCTGAATACCCACTTTTTAAATAAATTTCCCTGATTTTTCTTTTCATTTCAAGAAAAGTTGTTTCATTAAAAGGAGAATTTATGTAAGTTTTAGCTATTTCCTCAGCTTCGGTTTTTAATAAATTATCTTTTACTTTTATTTCAATGTGTTTTATTTTAACCTGTTCGCCTTCCTGAACTTTAAATAAAATACTTACACTATTTTCTTCCTCTTGCAATTGAGGAGGAAAAACTTTGCAATTAAAATATCCTTTTATTTTAAAGTATTCTTCAATTCTTTGCTTATCGTTTTCTAATTCTTCAGGATTAAAAAAAGAACCTTCTTTATTTGCAAGAAGTTTTTCTATTTCCTCTCTGGGAAGCTTTGTCTGAATTTCAACTTTTTTTACAAATTTTCTATTTCCTTCATTTATAAAATATGTTATTTTCCATTCATTTTTTGCTTGTTCTAATAAAGAATAGACCCTTACCTCAATAAATCCCTTAGCTCTATAAAAGGTTATTAAACTATTTATACTGTCTTTTATAATGTTTTCATTAACCTGATCCTGAAAATGAGCCATTGCTATGCTTTTCAAATCCCTTTCACTTAAAGAATTAACTCCTTTGAATTCTAATTGTAATTTTTTCCCTTCTTTAATTGTTAATGTAAGCTCTCCATTTGTAAAGGAATATGAGATTTCAGAACCGATTAACCCCTGTTTTATAAAATATTTCTCTACTTTATTGATAAACTCTTCAAGTATTACTTTATCAAAAGGCTCTCCCACACTTAAAGAAAGGAAATTTTTAATATACTCGTCAAAAGTCCCTTTCCATTTTATACTTTTTATTTTCAATGGCTCGCCTTCTTTTATATAAATTGTTATATCAGCAAAGTTTTCAAAAACTTTTTTTTCTATATTAACCTGACAGTTTATAAATCCTCGTTTATTAAGTTCATTTTCAATGTTATGTTGGGTTTTTTTGCATTCTATTTCCTTCAATCTATCGCCTTTTTTAAAACTAAGCAATTTTTTAAAAAAACTTTCAGAAAAGTGTTCATTTCCTTTGATTTCTATTTTTTTTATCAGTGGCTTTTCTTGAACTGAGATTTTCATTATTCCCTGGTCATATTCAACAATTATATCATCAAAGACATCCTTTAAAAATAATCTTTTAATTCCTGTAGTTATTTCTTCCGGAGTAAAACTTTGATTTTCCTTTACTCCCATAAGATAAAGAAATTCTTCCTTCGAAAAAGATTTTAATCCTTCTATTTCTATTTTTTTGATATATTCCGCTGCATATGCAAAATTAAATAAAAGTATAAAAATACTAACGAAACTCAAAACGAAACTTGATCGCACCTGAAATCCCTCCAATTTCATCTTTTGTTCCAACAAGAGAGACACCCTTTTTAACTAAATATTCAATTTTTATTATTTGTTCCGCAGTTGCTCCAGCTTGAGTGGAATAAGTAACAATAAGTCTTCCATCCATTAATTTCTTTCCCACTGTAATTCTTGGAGCAATAGAACCTGTTGTTTTTGATATTCCTGTTTCAACTTTCATTATATCAAGGCCTGTAAGCCCTCTAACTCTTTCTTCAATCAGTTCTTGCATCTGTCCTGTAATGAATGAAGTAGCTTCTGATGCTCCTGGAATCCCCTTCCCTCCTCCATTTTGTCCCAATACTAACAGATTAAGTAATTCTGGCTCTGAAAGAGGAGGATTTGAACTCAGTATGAGGTTAAACTGGTCAATATATCCATTTAAATTAAGATTTATATTGTATTGAGAAACATTTGTTCTTGCTGAAATATTTAAATAAGGCCTTATTGAATTAGGATCGTTGAATTGAATAAGTGCTCTCATAATTTCAAATTTGCTACCTCTAAAATAAATCCATCCTTCTTTTGCATTTATCCATCCTATTAATGATGGTTCCTGTAAAGAACCTTTTAAAAGAAGATCGCTATTTAAATTCACTGTAGCAAGATTATTATTGATAAAGAAGTTATTGGTCTGGGCTCGTAAATTAAATTTCAAATTATTAAACCAGCTGTCTTTTGCTACAGTAGGTTTTGGAGAACTTGATTTAAGAGCCAGACGAGTCCAATCAAATCTTTCAGTATATACTCCTTTTTGAATGTTAATTTGGCCTGAAAGCAAAGGCTGAGAATATGCTCCTGTAAGGTAGACCTTTCCATCAAGATATGCCCAGCATCTTGGCGCAAATATCCATCTGACTGATGAAAATTTTCCAGAAAGTGCAAGTTGTTTTATTCCAAATTTTTCAAGATATACAGTTCCTTCCATCTCAATACTGCCTTCAGAAAATGTACCATAAGCTTTTTCTATAATCACTCTGTCTTCATTAAATGATAAAGTAGCATTTATATTGGATAATGAAGGAATATCTTTTTTTAAAGTAATTGATGCATTGCTTACATCAACTCCTCCAGCTATTTCAGGATTTTTTCTGCTTTCGTAAATGTAAACCTGCATTGATGCTTTTCCTCTTATGTCATCAACTTTAAATAAAGCTTTAAATGGTCTTAAATCAGAAGAACCTTCAATTAGAATATCAAAGTAGTCCACTATTTTGCCTTTGATTGTCAGCTCTGTAGATTGACCGATAAGAGTAAGTGGATTAAAATATACATTTCCTTTCTCAATTCTGACATTTAAAGGATTCTTATTATTCAGTCCTATTCCATAAAGTCTTGTAAATATGCGTTTTAAATCGATTTGTGCATCAAAATTTTTATCTATTATAGAACATTTAACCCTTCCATCGATTAAAATTACCAAGTCTTCTGGTAATTTATTGAAAAAAGCTGATATGAAAGGATCAACTCTTGCTGAAACAAAATCTCCTGCTATGTTCCACTGTTTTTTATTCGGAAAGCCTTCAAAGGTAAATAAAATATTGTTCATAAAATTAGATTTTACTGTAAGATAGTTTTGTTGATAATTAAGGTTTAACATACCGTTAATTTTTTTGCTATTTTTCAGTTTTATTGCAATAATTGTGTTTGCATTAATTAATGGATTTTTTATTGAGCCAAGAATTTGAAAATTAAAGTTGTTCAAATTAATTTTTTCTATATATTTCATGCCGATTTTTTTTGCATAATCAAGAGAAATCTCAGTTATATCAAAAGCCTTTGAAGTTGTTGTAATATTAACTTCTCCGTTAAATTTCAAATAGCCTGATGCATTTAATACATCTCCTTCATTATAAGCATTTAAATTTTTTATATAAATACAACTCTCTTTCAATGAAATTAATCCTGCTATTTTGTCAAAAATTTTATTTTTTCCTAAAAATAAAGGGCTAAAAACTACATTAGCTGTAATATTACCGCTGTCTTTTATAAAACCTTTTATATCCAGAGAAGTGTTGATCTCTTTGTTTAAGGCTTTTATATAGATATTTTTTAATGGCAATTTTGTTACTGAAAAGACAAGATCGTATACAGGATTTTTTATTTCAAAAAGATTTTTTGCATAAGGGAATAAAATTTTTCCTTTTAATAAAACTTCGTTTCCTGAAATTTCATTAATTAATAAGAGATTTTTTTTGTAGACTATGTTTCCTTTGATATTATCAAATACAACTATTTGTTCTGGAAGAGATTTATCTATCTGTTTTGTACAAATGCTTACTTTTTCTGAAGAAAAATCAATGGCTATTTCAGGATTTTCGGTAGTTCCATAGAGTTTTCCTTTAAAATTCAAGTTTCCATAAATCCCTTTTTGATAAGGAATTAAAAGTTCTTGAAGATCTCTACTGCTGCCGATAAAATCAAAATCAAGATTTTTATTATTAGTATCTATATAGCCATTTACCTTTGCGGTGCTGTTAGGTAAAGAAATCTCTAAGAAAGAAAATCTGTAAATTCCATCTATAGAGTCAAAATTTCCTTTTATCCATTCAATTTTTCCTCTTAAATCATCAGGTTTATTTCCTGTTTTTAAGTAAACAAATGAAGCTTTAGGAGAAAACTTCTCTCCTTCTGAAATTAACCAGCCTTTTACCGTTCCCTCTGCAATTCCCGGATTCCAGTGAATAAGGTCAAAAACTCCATTGCTCGATATGTTATTTACTTCAACAAAAACATAATGTTTTACCACTTTTGGAAGAGTTATCCACACATGAGCATGAGCAGAACCACCGTAAAGTTTTACTTTCCCTTTTTCGAACTCTAAAATTCCATCTTTATATACAGCTTGAGATTCTATTTTTTCTACTTTAACTCCAAGAATATCTCCTTTTTTTAAACTTACTTTGGCATTAATTTGAGGGTCTGAAATAGAGCCTTTAACTTCTCCCTGAGCTTCTGTAAGTCCTGTTAGTGTTTCAGAGACTTTCAGAATCTTCATTAACTCTTCAAGAAGGAAAGAAGCCTTAAATTGCAAATTAAGTTTAATCTTATCCTGCCATTTTTGACCTTCAATAAAACTTACCTTACCATTAATGTCAATTTCACCGTAACCATCTTTCAGTCCAAAAATTTTCATAAGAGATTTAAAAAATAGCTTTCCAGAAACGATAAATTCTCCTAAGAAATTGGTATAGTTTATCTGCCCTGAGCTTTTTAAAAGAGAATTTATATCAAAGAGTTTAAGTTCCTCTAAAATTATTTTCTTTTGCGTAATTCTCAAAGAAGCTTTTAACCTTGTTTCAATATTTGGATAATGAGATGAAAAAAGTTTTGTATGAGAAAGTATGGAAATTTTAGGTTCTGCTCGCAGAAAAACTCTTCCATAGAGTTCTTCCAGATATAGCTTTAAATCACTGTCATGAACTGCGCCATTAAGATTTTCTATTTCAAAAGAATTAAATTTCAGTTTTACTGGAAATTTTACTGGTTTTTTTAGGTAATTTGAAATGCTTTGTATGGCTTTGTTAAGACTTGAGTGTTTCATTGAGAAATTGGCTGAATATAGCACAGTTCTCCTTATATCTATTTCTTTATTAAAAATATGTGTTAATCCTATGTAAAGCTTTACTCTCTTAAGCTTTAAAAAATCATTTTCTGAATTAAATACAACAACATTTTTAAGCTCAATATAAAGGGGTATCAGGTGGAAATAAGCTTTATCAATTGATACTTCCATCCCAACTATATCTCTAAGCTCATTGATAATTGGTTTTATAACAATTGAAGAAATATCAATTTTGCCAATAAAGACAAATATCAGAAAAATTAAAACAATAGCTAAAATTAAAATCTTTTTTTTCAAACCATAACCTCCGTTATAATCTTTCATTCTATATTTGTTTTAATCTGTAGGTCAACTAAATGTTATACTATTTTTATGAAACTGAGATGGATTATAGTAGCAATTTTAATTTCCATATTAGCTCATATGAGTATAATGATAGCGCTTGGTAAAATACAGCTGAGTTTGCCTTCTTTTAATTTTATAGAGACCTATATTTTTCAAAGTAAAAAAGAAAATCCGAAACCAAAAATTGTGGAAACTCCTGAGGAGGCAAAAAGCTCAGAAAATCAGGTATTAGAAAATCAAGTATCCGAAAAGCAAGAAATTTCTGAAAATAACAAATCCGAAACTACAGAAAACAAGCAAGAAGAACCTACTTCTAATTTTACTCAAAATTCTGACAAACCTCAGAGTTTACCAGTTCAGCAAAATCCTTTTACAAAATTTATCAATGAAACCATGAAGTTTGACATATATTGGATGGGCATTTATGTTGGTTCTGCAGTAGTTTCTGTAAAAGGTGATGAAAATACAATTACTATAACTTCTCAGGTCAAATCTGCAGGATTTATTTCAAATTTTTATTATGTCAATGACCATGCAGAAAGTACAATACAAAAAGGTTTACCAAAGCATTTTACGTTAGTTCAAATCGAAGGAAAACACAGAGGTAACAAAGAAACGATCTTTGATTATGAAAATAAAGAAATTGTTTTTATCAATCATTTAAAAAACAATACATTTTATCATAAAGGTATAAATAAAGTATTTATGGATGTTCTTTCAGGATTTTTCTATCTCAGAGCCATGCCAATCAACTTAAATGAGCCTGTTACAGTAGATATCTTTGACAGTAACAAATTTGCCACAGTTGTAGTTCAACCGATTAAAGAAGAAAAAATAGAAATCTCAAATAAACAGATTGACACGATTGTTATCAAGCCTCAACTTGACACTGAAGGACTTTTTAAAAGAAAAGGAGATATTATTATCTGGTTGAGTAAAGATGCGAGTAAAATTCCACTGAAAATTGAAACAAAAGTTCCTGTAGGAAAAGTGGTAGCAGAGTTAAAGGAATACAGAAAAGATTAAAAGATGCAGCAAAATATAGTAATAAGAGGAGCGAGACAGCACAATCTTAAAAACATTGACTTAATAATTCCAAGAAATAAGATAATTGTTATTACAGGACCTTCTGGCTCAGGAAAATCATCACTTGCCATGGATACAATTTTTGCTGAAGCTCACAGAAGATATCTTCAAAGCCTTCCAATAGAATTACGAACAATCTTTGATCAGTTTCAAAAACCTGATGTTGATTTTATTGAAGGACTTTCTCCAGCAGTATCTGTTGAGCAAAAAACAATATCAAAAAGTCCTCGTTCAACAGTAGGAACAATTACTGAGATTTATGACTATTTAAGACTTCTTTATGCAAAAATCGGAATTCCTTACTGTCCAAAATGTGGAAGGGAATTAATCTCTCAGGATATAAATAAAATGACTTCTTCAATACTTGCTTTACCTGAAGGAACAAAAATCCAGGTTTTAGCTCCGGTGGTTATTGAGAAAAAAGGACAACACAAAGAAATCCTTGATAGAGCAAAAGCTGAAGGCTTTATAAGAGCAAGAATTGATGGACAGCTCATGGAGCTTACGCAGGAGATTTCATTAAAAAAACATGTAAGACACACAATTGAACTTGTTGTTGACAGAATCATTGTTAAAGAAAAATACAAAAATCAAATAAAAAGAGCATTGGAACTGGCAATGAAATATAATCAAACAGTTGTAGTAAATATTGTTGATGAAAACAGAGATATTATATTTAGTAGCACTCTTGCCTGTCCAGCCTGTGGAATAAGTCTACCGGAAATTGATCCAAGACTTTTTTCTTTTAACAGTAAATACGGTGCATGTCCAAGATGTAAAGGTCTTGGATATGAAAACATAGAAGATGAAGAAGAAATAGATGTTTTAACCTTAATCCCTTGCAAACTTTGTGAAGGAACAAGACTTAGACAGGAAGCTTTAGCAGTAAAAATAAATAAAAAAAGCATAGCAGAATTATCAGCGGTTTCGATTGATGAATTAAAAAATTTTTTATCTAATTTAGAATTTTCTTCTTATGAATCTTCAATTGCTGAAAGAATACTTAAAGAAATTTTTATTAAACTTGAATTTCTCCAAAAAATTGGCGTTGGGTATTTAAGCCTGAATCGTCCTTCTTTTAGCCTTTCAGGTGGAGAAGCTCAAAGAATAAGGCTTGCAACTCAGCTTGGTTCTCATTTGAGCGGTGTTCTTTATGTTCTTGATGAACCAAGCATAGGGCTTCATCCAAGAGACTGCTCGAAACTTATTGAATCTATGAGAGAACTTTCTTTGAGAGGAAATACCCTTATTGTTGTGGAACATGATGAAAGCACAATAATGAATGCTGATTTGGTAGTAGAGCTTGGTCCTGGTGGTGGTAGGGATGGTGGTTATCTTACAGAGATATTATCTCCAGAAAAACTTATAAAAAGTAAAAATTCAATCACTGCTCAGTATCTAAGCGGTTCAAATAAAATTGCAGTTCCAAAACAAAGAAGAAAAGCGAATGAATTTATAAAAATCATTGGAGCAGAAGCTTATAATCTTAAAAATATTAATGTTAACATTCCTATTGGAGTCTTCGTTTGCGTTACAGGGGTTGCTGGTTCAGGCAAAAGCACATTGATATTTGAGATTTTATATAAAGCTCTGGCAAAAAAACTTTACAATGCCTCTGTTTATCCTGGCAAACATAAAACAATTGAAGGCATAGAACAGATAGACAAAGTTGTCTGCATTGATCAGTCTCCTATTGGAAGAACTTCTCGTTCCACACCAGCTACATACACTCAGGTTATGAATGAAATAAGAGAACTCTTTGCAATGTTACCTGATGCAAGACTTCGGGGATATACAAAATCAAGATTTAGCTTTAATCTTTCAGGAGGTAGATGTGAAGCCTGTCAGGGAGATGGAGTAAAAAAAATAAAAATGCATTTACTTCCAGATGTTTATGTTGTTTGTGACAGTTGTAAAGGTAAAAGATACAATGAAGAAACACTTCAAATTAAATACAGAGGGAAAAGTATTAGTGATGTTCTTGAGATGACAGTAACTGAAGCTCTTGAGTTCTTTTCTGCTGTGCCAAAACTTAAACAAAAGCTTCAAATAATGCATGATATAGGTCTTGGTTATATAACACTTGGACAGGCTGCAACAACACTTTCAGGTGGAGAAGCTCAAAGAGTTAAACTCGCTAAAGAACTTAGTAAAAAACCCACAGGAAAAACTCTCTACATACTTGATGAGCCTACAACAGGACTTCACATGGTTGATATAGAAAGACTACTTAACATACTTCAAAGACTTGTTGACAATGGAAATACTGTTATTGTTATAGAGCATGACCTGGAGATTATAAAATGTGCTGACTACATAATAGACCTCGGACCTGAAGGTGGAGCTCTTGGAGGATATCTTGTAGCAGAAGGAACACCTGAAGAGGTTGCTATGAATCCTGCCTCATATACTGGAAAATTTTTAAAAGAAAAATTAGGCTTATGAGCCTTATTTTAAAAATTGACAATACCCAGGAAGGCAAAAGACTTGATGTTTTCCTCTCTGAAAAATTGAATCTCAGCAGAGCAAAAGCACAGGGAATGATTGAAAATAAATATGTTAAGGTTAATAATTTTTTTAAATCAAAAAGTTATAAACTAAAACTTAATGATTTAGTTGAAATTTTTGACGGATTTTCATCTGAGAGTGAAGAAAATAAATTATTAATTCCGCAAAATATTCCAATTGAAATAATTTACAAAGATGAACACTTAGTTGTGCTCTCAAAACCTGCGAATATGGTAGTTTATCCCTGTGCGGGTCACAGAGATGGAAGTCTTTTGAATGCTTTAGCCTATCATGTAAAAAAACTTGCCACTGCTGGAGCTCCTCTAAGACCAGGAGTAGTTCACAGGCTTGATAAAGACACCTCAGGGGTAATTGTAATTGCTATTGATAATAACGCGTATTATGGATTGGTAGAAGCCTTTAAAAAAAGGCAGGTCAATAAAGAATATATTGCTCTTGTTTATGGAGAATTAAAAGGTAGTGGTAGAATTACACTGCCAATTGGAAGAGCAATTTATGACAGAAAAAAGATGTCCACAAGAGCAAAAAAATCAAAAGAGGCAATAACTGAATGGGAAGTAATCAAGAATTTTAAAAATTACACTCTTGTAAAGGTAAAGATTATTACTGGAAGAACCCATCAAATAAGAGTTCATTTTTCAGCAATTGGGCATCCAGTAATAGGCGACAGAACCTATGGAAAAAAAACATATATAGAACTTGGCAAACAAAAAATTCCTGTTTTACGGCAGATGCTTCATGCATGGAGGATTGAATTTAATCATCCAGTCACAGGACAACATCTTAAATTTGAATCATCTTTACCAGAAGACATGGAAAAAATCATAGAAATTCTGACTTTATCAGTTAAACCTCCTAAGGTTTTTAACAAAGGTTTAAAAAACTAAGTGTAAATTTTATAGGCAGTAACGATTAGAATTAGGATAGCAAAAATTTGCTTAATTTTTCCGCAGAGTTATAAATTTTTAGCATTAGAGAGCAATTCCCTCTCCATTAATTTCAGAGGCAGTTTAAAAGGGGGTTAAGTTAAATTGATAGTGTTTTTTTGAGTTTTTCCATAAATTCTTTATAATTTTTTTCACCAAAAAAAGCTGAACCCATTACAAGGATGTCAGCTCCTGCTTCAGTAATTTCACGGGCATTTTCAAGCTTTACTCCACCGTCTACTTCAACTAATGCATTGGAAAATTTGTTTAGAATCATTGATTTAGCTTTCTTTATTTTATCTATGCAAAAAGGTATAAAATTTTGTCCTCCAAATCCTGGATTAACTGACATTATTAATAGTAAATCAATATCTTGAAGTATCTCCTCTACTGTAGTTAAAGATGTTGCAGGATTTAGTGAAACTCCTGCTTTTATGCCTTGTTCTTTTATTTGCCAGACTGTTCTGTGCAGATGCACACAAGCCTCAACATGAACTGTAAGATACTGAGCACCAGCTTTTACAAAGTCTGATATATATTTTTCAGGATTTGTAATCATTAGATGAACATCCAGAGGAAGATTTGTTGCCTTTCTTGCAGCTTCCACTACTAAAGGACCAATCGTAATATTCGGAACAAAATGACCATCCATTACATCAATATGAATCATATCTACGCCAGCCTCCTCGGCAAGCTTAATCTCTTCATCCAATCTTCCAAAATCAGCTGAAAGAATTGATGGTGCTATGAGTACCACCGCAGTCCTCCTTAATTGAGTATTTTTCTATAATTCTTTTAACTACTTTATAAGCTGAATTAAAAGCGAACATAATACTTCCACGCTCCGTGGCTATATCACCAACTAAAAAGACTCTTTGGAGATTGCTTTCTCCAAATTCGTCAATTTTAGGTTTTCCATTAACGAGTTCTATCCCTATTTTTTGAAGAAAATCTTTTGGTGCACTACCACCAAGGCAATAAAAAATTTTTGAAAAAATCGCTTCAGAGCCATCTTTAAATACTACTTTAACTTGTTGATTTGCAGGCTCCAGTTTCTCAATGTCGCTTCCCAGGATAAGACGAATTTTGTTCTGTCGTTTTTCAAGCTCTTTAAGATTTTCTTCATTGACCCGAAAAAGTTTTTCTCTTCTGTAAGAAAGAAAGACTTCACAACTGTCAGAAAGAGCACAAGCAGTCTCTACTGCTGAGTTCCCTCCTCCTACAATGAGTATTTTTTCATTTTGAGGAAACTCTTTTGGAAGTCTGAAAAATACTTTATCTTTTACTTCTTCAGGAATGGGATAAGAAGGCTTTCGAGGAGTATCAAATACTCCTATAGCTAATATTACTATGTAACTCTTAGCCACTATTAAGTTTTCATGTTTTATTGCATAAAAATCATTGAGTTTTTCTAATCCGTCAATTCTTGTATTAAATTTAATTTTAATTTCATAATCTTTTACATATTTACGCATTCTCTCAAGAAAAGCTTCTTTTGTCTCCGTCTGAAAATCACATATCCCCTGAGCCTGAAGTTGTAATCCTTTGAAAACTTTATCCACTCTTTTCTGTGGAGGATAAAGCTTTCTTATTGTTGAACATATATCTCCGCCTTTTTCAAAAATAATTAAGTCTTCAATTCCTTTTGCCTTTAGTTCTACAGCTGTTGCCAGTCCTGCTGGACCAGCTCCTATTATACTTACAAGTGTTTTCATAGCTTTCATCCTATTCTGTGTAATTTTATAGTATTTGACTGTCCAGATACAATTACTATTTTATCAGAACTGCTGGCAATACCTAAATTTTTGAGAGTTTTTTCAATCTCTTCTAGAGAAAAATTTTTGTTCCACATAGGAATTATCCCCCAAAAAAGAGATAATTTTCTGTATGTTTTTTCTTTTATACTAAAAGCAATCACCGGCATTGATGGACGCAATTTTGAAAGCACTTTTGTGGTTGATGCAAACTCTGTAAAAACAACTATTGCTTTTGCATTGATGTCTTGAGCAACTTCAACGGCTCCAGAAGCTATTGCTTCAGAAAAAGAACTTCCAACCTTATAAAGAACAGGAATTCTGTGAGATAAATTTTCTTCCGTAAATTTTATGATTGAACTCATTGTTTTAACTGCATCTACTGGATATTTGCCAGTTGCTGTTTCTGCAGAAAGCATCAAAGCATCTGCTCCATCAAGAACTGCATTTGCAACATCAGTTGCTTCAGCACGGGTTGGTCTTGAATGTTGTCTCATTGATTCAAGCATTTGGGTTGCGGTTATAACAATTTTACACTTCTGATTTGCAAGTTCTATTAATTTTTTTTGATATACAGGAACTTCATGAATTGGGAGAGAAACACCGAAGTAACAAGCCCTCTTCATTTGCCCACTGTTTTATCAAAAGTAAGTCATTTTTGTTTTTTACAAACGAAACAGCAACATAATCTACATCAAGATTAATGCCAAATAAAAGATCAGCTTTGTCTTTGTCAGTAAAACTCAAAGTTGCATTTAAGTTAGGGAAACTGATTCCTTTTTTAGGTTTAAGAGTTCCGCCTTCTTTTACTATTGCAAAAATTTTGTCATTGAGTTTTTTAGTTACTTTAAGTATTATTAATCCATCATCAATCAGGACTTCATCACCTTCTTTGACTTCATAAATCAAATCTTTATACGGGACAAAAAGAGTTTTTGAAGTAGACACACCATCACCAGATCACATTTCTATTTCTTCACCTTCAGTAAGTTCAATTTCTTTTCCATTTATGTTGTTTATTCTTAGTTTGCTACCCTGAAGATCCTGCAATATTGCAACTGCTTTCCCAAGCTTATTTGATTCTTCCCTTATCGTTTTTATGACCTGAGCATAGTAAAAATGATCTCCATGAGAAAAATTAAGCCTTACCACATCCATTCCAGCCTGAATCATTTGAGAGATTATTTCTTTTTTATCTGATGAGGGCCCTATAGTGGCTACAATCTTTGTTTTTCTCATTTTATCTGTTCATTATCTCCATGCATTTTTTCACATCTTCCGGGCTACCCATAAATACAGGCACTCTTTGATGTAGAGCCTGGGGTTTAATATCTAAAATATTTTCAGTTCCATCGGTTGCTAATCCACCTGCCTGTTTAACTAAAAAAGCCATAGGAGCTGCTTCATAAAGAAGTCTTATTTTTGCCTTTGAACCTACCATTGGATAGGCAAATATTCCGCCTTTCATAATTGTTCTGTGTATATCTGTAACCATTGCTCCAGCCCACCTAAGAGTATATCCTTCTGATTTAAAGTAATCTACGCATTTTCTAATTTTTTCTTCCCATTTGTTGTAATAGGATTCATTAAATCCATAGATCTTGCCTTTGTCAGGAATTTTTATATTTGGATGAGAAAGCAAATATGTACCCACCATTGGATCAAGAGTAAATCCATAGACTCCATTTCCGGTTGAATAAACAAGCATGGTTGATGTTCCATAGATAACATATCCAGCAGCTACTATTTTTTTTCCTTCTTGTAAAAATGTTGATTCATCAGAAGAAGTTTTTCTCCAGATTGAAAATATTGTTCCCACAGATGTATTAGCATCAATTACAGAAGAACCATCAAGGGGGTCTACTGCTATAATATATTTGCCCTCCTTACCTTCTTCAGGAAATAAAGCATTTTCCATTTCTTCACTTGCTACAGCATAAAAATCGCCACTTCCACTTAGATGTTCTACAAGAACTCTATTTGACAAGGTATCTAATTTTTGAACTTCTTCACCCTGCACATTTATTCTTCCTGTTTTGCCAATTACATCAACAAGTCCAGCCATTCTTATATATGAAGAAATAATTTTTGTTGCATTTTCTATAGCCATTAAAGCATGAGAAAGTGTGCCAGTTGCTTCTGGATGTTTTCTTTCTTGTTCAAGAATAAATCTGTTTAAATCTATGCCTTTTTTTTATTTCCATTTTTTAACCTCCTACTGCAAAAATTTTAAACTTACATTTACAGGATTTATATATTTATTAACAAGCTGTATTGAATCTTTAACACGAAGTTTTTCAAATATTACATCAAAAGTTTTTGAAAGTTCGTCCATTATTGCGTTTTTTATATCTTCTGGAAGACTCCACCACTGTTTTTTAAAGGGACCAAATCCTTTTTTTCTTGTTTTGTATATGAACTGCTCATATGTCATGTCCTGTTTCCATTCTTCTTTACATTTTTCTTGAAGGTATTGATAAATTTCTTTCTTTAACCAATCTGGTGCTAAATCATACATTGTGTTTTGAAATCCTGTGGCAAGATGAATTTCAGAAGTATAAGATTCAGGAAATTTATCAAATAATTCCATTGGTAAAGTAGATGCTCCATGTTGAACAGCTCCACTTAATCCATATTTTTCCTGAGCTAAACTACCAATTGATTTTAAAACATTAAAATCCAATTTAACTTGAGCCAGAGTTCCGTCTTTTAAAGGAATTCCTCCATGAGCTGTTCCTGTTTGAACACTAATTTTTGAGATACCTTTTTGAGAATTCAAAGTTTTCAAATAACCTTCCATAAAAGCCTCAAATTCTTCAACTGTAGAATTTTTACCACCAATATGACCTATTTCTCCTCCAACACTAACTGTTATTCCATCTGGCTGCAACACTCTTATATAGTCTGTAAACATAGCTGTAAGAGTAAAGTTTTCTTTTTGTTGTTCCTTTAAAGTTTTCTTTGAATAATCAACCATTGTAGAGGCATATATATCTATGTTAAAAAAACCAGCATTTATCGATTCTTTTATTAAATTTTTAAGGGTATCAATCTCTTCTTTATGATTTTTTTCAAAATTTTTCTTGTTGACCTGAAAATGATCTCCTTGTAGAAAAATTGGATAGTAAAATCCTTCCCGCAAAGCTGCAGCTATAATATTAGCAGTATATTCTGAAGGACTTTGATATGTATAACCAATCTCTGAACGAGCAATTTCAAATATAATCAAACCTACATTGTTTTTCATCGCTGATCTAAAAATAGCTCTTGCTGCGTAATAGGTAAGTCCTCTTATATTCACAGCAGGAACAGTAATGCTGTGGAGTTCACCTCTTCCCATTGCATCATAAAAATTTTGAATTGATGAAGGAACCACTCTATGTTGAAGCCCTTTAAGAAATATCATTTCTTTGGCTTTGTTTCTGGTTTCTTCCTTAGATGAAAATACAGCACTCCAGATTAAATTGTCTACATCATTAAAATCAAGCTCTTCAATATTTTGAGCAATTAAATCTTTCATAGCCTGCCCTCCTCAATTTCTATTATTTGATTAACTCTTCCTAAATGCCTTCCTCCTTCAAATTTAGTCAAAAGAAAAACATCAACAATTCTTTTTGCTGTATCTTCTTCAGTAAATCTTCCTGCAAGAGCAATAATATTTGCATCGTTGTGCTGTCTTGCAAGTCTACAAAGCTCTGGAGTATAAACCAAAGCACATCTTATTCCTTTTATTTTGTTTGCTACAATTGAAGCTCCTATCCCTGAACCACACATTACAATTCCTCTTTCACATTGTCCATTAGCTACTGCCCGAGCAGCCTTTGAAATAAACAAAGGATAATCAGCCGATTCTTCACTGTAACATCCAAAATCAATTACTTCATGTTCTAAGTTATTAAGATAATGCTTTATTCTTTCTTTTAAAGAAAATGCTGCATGATCTGTTGCCATTGCTATTTTCATAGCAGCCTCCTTTATTCAATATCAAGAAATTGCTTCAAGTGCAGGCAATGAAGAACCCTCTAAAAACTTTAAAAAAGCTCCACCTCCAGTTGAAATATGATCAAAATGGGAAATTAAATTTGAAGAATTTAAAACTTCAGCAGTGTCTCCTCCTCCGCATATTTTTATTGCTTTAGACATGCCAATTGTTAAGGCTATACTTTTTGATCCCCATGAAAATTTAGGAATTTCATAAATTCCCATAGGTCCGTTCCATAAAATTGTATTTGCAGAGTTTATTTCCTTTTTATAAATTTCAAATGTTTTTGGACCTATATCAACTACTTGATAGTCTTCAGGAATTTCTTCTCGAGAAACATACTTTGTTTCTGTATTGTCGCTGATTGTTTTTGCAACCATAACATCCTGTGGAAGCAGAAGTTTGCATCCCCTCTGTTCTGCTTTTTTCATTATTGCTCTTGCTACATCTAAGGAGTCTTCTTCATAAAAAGATTTTCCTACCTGGTATCCCAATGCTTTAAAAAACGTACAAGCCATTGCTCCACCAATACAAATTATCTGAGCTTTGTCAAGAAGTCTTTCAAAAACTCTTATTTTGTCAGATATTTTTTTCCCTCCTAAAATAAACAAAAAAGGTTTTTTTGCTTGCTCTATTAATCCATTTATGGTATTTATCTCCTTTTCAGTTAAAAATCCAATCATTGAAGGTAAAAATTTAGGTAAAGAAACTACACTGGCATGCTTTCTATGAGCAGTTCCAAATGCTTCAAAAACATATATATCTGCCAGTGAAGCTAAAAACTTTGCAAACTCTTCATCATTGCTTGTTTCTCCAGGATGAAATCTTAAATTTTGTAAAAGCAAAATTTCTCCATCTTTTAGCAATTTTAGAGTATCTTTAACTTCATCTCCTCATGAAGGAACAAAGTGAATTAGGAGCTGTACAGTTTGTTGTGCAAGAGGCAGCTGAAATAATTTTATGTTCCGGCTTTATTTCAGCATGATTTACTCCATAAACAACCATTATGTCTGATTCAGCGCTTGGAGCTGTAATTAAAACTCTTTTAGCCCCTGCTTCAATGTGTTTGTAGGAGTCCTCTTTTTTCTTAAATTTTCCTGTAGCCTCAACAACAAGGTCAATTTCAAGTTCTTTCCACGGAAGCTTTGTTAAATCCTGTCTTTCCTCAATAATTTTAATTTTTTTGCCATCTACCAATAAATGGTCAGAGTCATAGGAAATTTCTTTATTGTTAAATTCTCCATATACCGAGTCATGTTTAAGAAGATAGCTAAGCATCTCAGTGTTTTTTGAACTGTTAATAGCAACTAAATCAACATTTTCAGGATTTTCATTAAAAAGGATTCTTGTTACCAATCTTCCTATTCTTCCAAAACCATTTATAGCAACCCTCATAGGCTACCTCCTTTTAAAGTTATTACACCATTAACAATATCATCAGAGGTAAGACCATAATGTTTAAGAAGTTCTTCAGGTTTTCCTGACTGACCAAAATGATCTTTAATTCCAATCTTTTTTACAGGACATGGATACTCCTCAGAGAGTACCTCACATACTGCACTACCAAGTCCGCCTATTATGCTGTGTTCTTCTACTGTTACAACACATCCTGTTTTTTTGACAGAATTTAATAGTGTTTCTTTGTCAATTGGTTTTATTGTGCTCATATTAATGACTTCAGCAGTGATGCCATGAGAATTAAGCTTCTCTCGAGCTACCATAGCTTCATACACCATTGTTCCACAGGCTACTATAGTTACATCTGAACCTTCTGTTAATACATAAGCTTTCCCAATTTTAAATATATAGTCTTCAGGTAGAACCTGCGGAGTTGGAGCTCTGCTAAGTCTTAAATATACAGGACCAAAATGTCTTGCTGCTGCAATTGTTGCTTGATAAGCTTCTGTGCTGTCTGCAGGAACTATTACAGTCATTCCTGGAATTGCTCTCATTATGGATATATCATCAATAGATTGATGGCTTGCTCCATCTTCACCAACTGTCACTCCTGCATGACTTGCAGCAATTTTCACATTCAGTTCAGGATATGCAATGCTTTGAAATATCTGGTTTAAAGCCCTTTGAGTTGCAAATATAGCAAAAGTGGAGGCAAACACTATAAATCCACACGTAGCAAGACCTGCTGCCATTCCCATCATATTTGCTTCTGCAACTCCTGCATTGAAAAATCTTTCAGGAAACTCTTTTGCAAACTTTACTGTATATGTTGACTTTGATAAATCAGCATCCAATACAACAACATTTGGGTTGCTTTTGCCCAGATCCACAAGAGCTGAACCATAAGCCTGTCTTGTAGCTATTTTCTTTTGCATTTTTTTACCTCCTTACACTAACTCATAAACTCCTTGGAGTTCTTTAAGAGCCTCTTCAGCCTCCTCAGCCTTAGGAGCTTTACCATGCCAGTCAACATTGTTTTCCATAAATGAGACTCCTTTACCTTTAACAGTATTTGCCACTATTGCAAGAGGTTTTGATATATATGGAATTATCTGGAATGCCGGAATTATTTCACCAAAATCATGTCCGTTTATTTCAAGTGTCATCCAGCCAAAGGCTTTCCATTTTTCAACAAATGGCTCTAAGGACATAACCTCTTCTGTATTTCCATCAATTTGAAGTCTATTTCTGTCAATGATTGCAATTAAGTTGTTAAGTTTGTAATGCGATGCAGCCATTGCAGCTTCCCAAACCTGACCTTCTTGACATTCTCCATCTCCTAAAAGGACAAAAACACGATATCCAAGTTTTTGAATTTTTGCACCTAAAGCCATTCCAACTCCTACTGAAAGACCTTGACCAAGAGAGCCTGTAGATATTTCAATTCCTGGAACCTTTTTCATATCAGGATGTCCCTGAAGTGGAGATCCAAATTTTCTTAAACTATGAAGCCAGTCTTTTGGAATAAAACCAAATTCAGCTAAGGTTGCATAAAGTGCAGGTGCAGCATGTCCTTTTGAAAGGATGAATCTATCTCTGTCCATGTCTTCTGGATACTCTGGATTAAGTCTTAAAACTTTAAAATAAAGAGTTGTTAAAATCTCAACGCAGGAAAGACTTCCTCCAGGATGTCCACTGCCTGCCTTAGCAATCATCTCAATTATGTTTTTTCTTATTCTTGAAGCTACTGATTGTAATTCTGTGTAATTTGAAACTAATTCAAATGTTTCAAACATTTTTACACCTCCTTTTCGTTTTTCAAATTTCTTATTTGTTTAAGTATGCTTGCAACTAAAACAGCTGCAAGCATATATGGTTCAAGCTCTTTTTCTTTTATTTTGAAAGAACTATCAATTTTAAATATTTTCTTTGCTTCATCGATTGTAAATGGTCGAGCTATCTCATAAACATTCCATTTTTTGCCTCCATACCATTCTGTTACAGCATTCCAGGAATCAGGGTCATTTAAAATTTTTTTGAACCATTGAGCATCTATAGAATCATTCCACTGTACAGCTATAGAATTATTAGAATGCAGTTTTAGCTTTATTAAAATGTCAGCATATTGAGACTGAGGTTCAACAAAGTTTCTTATGTCTTTTTGCCTTTCTCTTATCTCTTCTATTACTTTTTCAGCAAAATATCCTCTTTCTACAACATCTCTTTGAATTTTCCATATTATTTTTAGTTCAAGATCAGTGTCATAGTAAATTTTTAAATCATAGATCACAGCAAGCACACTAAAGTAAAATGTATGCAATCCTTCACATATTATGTAGGGAACAGGAAATACCCATTCAGTCTCCCCAAATTTTCCAGTTGAGTGATCATATACAGGTTTTAAAATTTTTTTACCTTGTTTAAGATGCCACATATGTTCTATAGCCAGCCCAAGATTGTTCGCCCGAGGATGAAGCGGGGTTATCTTTACAGCTTTTCTTTCTTATCTGTCTAAGGAGTGATAATCATCAAAGCATATTTCTCTTACTTCTTTTTCTCCTAACAAATTAGCCAGAGTTTTAACAAATGTACTTTTTCCGCTTCCACTGTCTCCTGCAATTCCTACTAAAACTGGCTTCATTTTATTACCACCCCTTTCCATTTTTCTAAGGCTCTTGCCAGTTCTTTACTTTTCTTTGCTGCTTCTTCCAGAGTTTTACCTTGAACTGCTGCCTCAGCAGCATCCCTTATAGCTTTTGCTCCTGAGCGAGTTCCATCAGGATGTCCATGAACTCCTCCACCAAACTGAAGCACAGCCTCAATTCCAAATATACTGACAAGATCAGGAACATGGCCAGGATGAGGTCCTCCAGAAGCAACTGAAAAAACAGGTTTTATATTTCACCAACTTTGAGGAGGTAAAGGAGCATTAAGAGTGTGTTCAGAGTTTCCTAAAGCTTCATGGCAGACCATTACATCAGCTTTGTCACCTTCCATTTTTCCTACCACTGTTCCGATATGAAGTTGGTCAACTCCTGCAAGCCTTGAAAGCTTTGCTAAAACAAGCATGTGAATTCCATGATTCTTAGGACGCGCAAAACTTGCATACATTGCTCTGTGAGCATGAATTATTAGTCCTAAATTAGCATTCCTTACAGCTTGCAGTCCTGAAAATCCTGCTGTAACAATATCAACCATTACATAGGTTCCACCATTGTTTTTCACAAACTGAGCCCTTCTCAGCATTTCCTCAGTAGGAGCAGTGATATTGGGCAAATAAGCCTTTTTCTCTCCTGTTTCCTTTTCTGCTTTTTGCACTGCTTCAAGACACCGTAAAACTCTTTCTTCAAAGTTTGAAAAAACTTGATGTGTAAGATTTTCATCATCCTTTACAAGATCAAGTCCTCCAGCAAGAGAGTTGTATACAACTTCTGCCTGCTCTTTCGGTGAAAGCCCGAGTTTTGGTTTCACAATTGTGCCAATAAGTGGTCTGTGCTTTACATTTAAAACATCTCTTACGCCACTAACTCCAAAAGCAGGACCTGGAAGATGTTTTGTAAAAATTGAAGTTACCCGTATGTCAAGTAGTCTTAAAGCCTTAACTGCTTTCATTCCAAAAACATTTCCTGCAATGCTGCTTAAAAATTGAGGGATATTGCTTGGTTCAAAAAGTGCCTCAGGATAAGCTATATACACAACATTGTCCTCTATTGCATAAACTTTTGCTCTTAATTCGTCCCATATGCTTTGTTTCATAGTTGCAAGGTCTGTCCAGGTGCCAATTGAA